>DAIEGL010000119.1 GCA_027356255.1 Geobacter sp.
ATTCCCGGTCGAGGGCCAGGAGGATCTCCGACAGTCCGCCGGGGCGGTCGGGAACCTCCACCGCAACCACTTCGGTCTTGCTGACCGTGAACCCCTTGTCCTTCAGGACGATGTTCGCCTTCTCCCGATCGTTGACGATCAGCCGCAGAATGCCGAAATCGGAGGTGTCGGCGAGCGACAGCGCCCGGATATTGATTCCTGCCTCACCCAGTACGCGGGTCACCTCCGCCAGGCGGCCCGACTTGTTTTCGATAAAGATGGAGATCTGTTCTGCCTGCATGGTTGCCCCCCCCATCTCGCGCCCGCCTTCGGGCCATATTTCGCCGCGCCTCAATCGCAAAATCCTCGACGTAGCCCTGCTACGCCTGCGGTTTTGCTCAATCGTTGCGACTAAATCTGGCCCAAATCCGGGCGCGATCTTGGTACATTGATATTTACCGAATCCCTAAGAACCGATGATCCGGTTGTCGATCACCCTTTTGGCCTTGCCTTCGCTGCGTGCGATGGTTTTCGGCTCAACCAGCCGCACCTTGCACGTAACCCCCAGCAAGTCCTTGATCTCTTTCTCGATGGTATGGGACAGTGACTGGAGGTGCTTGACCTCATCGGAAAAGATGTTTTCGTCCACCTCAACCTGCACCTCGAGGATGTCCAGGTTTTCCTTCCTGTCCACGATCAGCAGATAGTGCGGTTCCACCCCTTCGACGCCCATCAGGATCGATTCGATCTGGGACGGGAAGACGTTGACGCCGCGGATGATGAGCATGTCGTCGCTGCGGCCGCTCATGCGGCTGATTCGGGCATGGGTCCTGCCGCAGACACACGGTTCGTATGTGATGCTTGTGATGTCCCTGGTACGGTAACGGAGGAGCGGGATACCTTCCTTGGTGATGGTCGTTATGACCAGCTCCCCCTTGGCCCCGGGCGGGAGAATCGCACCGCTTTCCGGGTCAATGATCTCCGGGATGAAATGGTCCTCCCAGATATGCAGTCCCTGCTTCGCTTCCAGGCATTCTATGGCCACCCCGGGTCCCATTATTTCCGAAAGGCCGTATATGTCGATGGCTGAGAGGTTGAGCTTTGCCTCGATCTCGCCCCGCATGGAGTCAGACCATGGTTCGGCCCCGAAAATTCCGACCCGCAGATTCAACTGCCTGAAATCGATCCCCTCTTCCTTCGCTGCTTCGGCCATATAGAGCGAATAGGAGGGGGTGCAGGTGAGCACGGTCGAACCGAAGTCCTTCATGATCATGATCTGCTTCTTGGTGTTGCCGCCGGACATGGGAATGACCGACGCCCCCAGTCGTTCTGCGCCGTAGTGCGCCCCGAGGCCGCCGGTGAAGAGCCCGTAACCATAGGCGTTATGGATGATGTCCCCCTTGTGGGCGCCGGCGGCCACGAACGAGCGGGCCATGAGTTCGGACCAGGTGTCGATGTCTTTTTGCGTGTAGCCGACCACCGTCGGTTTGCCGGTGGTGCCGGAGGAGGCGTGGATACGGACTATGTCCTCCATCTTTGCCGCAAACAGGCCGTACGGATAACTGTCCCGCATGTCCTGCTTGTAGGTGAAGGGAAGACACTGGAGATCCGCGAGGGATTTGATCTGATCGGGGCTGATACCTGCCTTGTCGAGGGCTCCACGATAAAACGGGACGCGGGAGTAAACACGCTCCACCATTGCCTTGAGCCGCTTCAGCTGCAATGCTTCAAGGGCCGGTCTGGGGAGGGTCTCAAACTCTTCGTTGAACATTTAGAGTAATCCCTTTCTATTGAAAAAGAATCAGGTTTGATTACGCGGAAGGGGCGTTTTTATGCGACGTTTCTGCCGAGAAAGAACGCCTTTTTGTTGATTTCAAGCGCCTTTGCAGGCACCATTTTTTCTATGGCAGCAAGCCAGAACTTTTCATCGATGTCCAGCTGCTTTGAAAGCGCGCCGATCAACACCGTGTTGGCGGCTTTGGCGCTGCCGGCGGAAATGGCCAGCTCCGCGCCATCCAGCACGATGCAGTCCGGAAAAGACCGCCTGATCTTGTCGGCCAGACCCTCAGGATAGGAGCCGCCGCCTGTCGAGACGATGGAGGGGTTAATTTTCAGGTCGTTTACCACCACTTTCCCCCCCTTCTTCAGGAGCGGCAGGTATCGGTACGACTCCAACAGCTCGAAACCGAGCAGTATGTCGGCCTCCCCTTCCGGAATGATGGGGGAGTGTACTTCTTTGCCGAACCGGACATGGGAGACGACACTCCCGCCACGCTGGGACATGCCGTGAATCTCGCTTTTTTTAACGTCGAATCCGGCCTGTTTCAGCGCTTCAGATAGAATTTCCGAGGCCAGAAGCGTCCCCTGCCCCCCTACGCCGACCAGAAGTATGTTGGTGATTTTGCTCATTTCTTTGCCCCGATTGCGATGAATTTACAGACCTGTTCACAGACGCTGCACCCTGTGCAGAGCTGGGGATCTATGAACGCCTTTCCCTTTTTCCCATCCTCCTGCCAGACAATGGCAGGACACCCCAGTTTCAGGCATGCCTTGCACCCTGTGCAGACTTCAACGTCCACCGCAACGGCTGCGCCGCGCTCGAATACCCCTTCCCGTTTGATGAGCACGCAGGGACGGCGGGTTATGACGACGGAAGGCTCGGGCCGCTCCATTTCCTCCTTGATGACCCGTTTCGATTCCGCCAGGTCCGAAGGATCGATGACCCTGATGTTTTTCACCCCAAGGGCCTTCACCAGCTGCGGCAGATCGACCTCGAAAGTCTCCTCACCCATGAGGGTGAAGCCCGATGCCGGATTTTCCTGCCTGCCGGTCATGGCGGTTATCCGGTTGTCGAGGATTATCACCGTAGCGGGGGCCTTGTTGTAGACCATGTCCAGAAGACCGGTAATCCCGGAATGAAGGAAGGTGGAGTCACCGATGACGGCAACGACCTTCTGCTGCTCTTCGGGGGGGAGGACCTTGGTAATGCCGGTGGCGTTGCCGATGCCGGCTCCCATGCAAATGCAGGTGTCCATTGCGGAAAGCGGCGGAAGAAAGCCGAGGGTGTAGCAGCCGATATCGCCGGTTACATAGGCCTTGAGCTGGTTGAGAGTATGGAAAATGCCGCGATGAGGGCATCCGGGGCACATATTGGGTGGTCTGCCCGGGAGGGTGTCGACCTCGGACATTTCCGGTTCCGGCAGATTGAAGGCCTTACGCAGTTTCCCCGGGGTCAGTTCACCGCAGATGGGGATGATCGCCTTGCCGATCACCTCTATGCCCATCGCCTTCACCTGATCCTCGATAAAGGGGTCGAGCTCTTCGACAACATAGAGTTTATCCACTTTTTCGGCAAACTCGCGGATCAGCATGTCCGGCAGAGGATAAACCATGCCGAGTTTCAACACCGATGCATCCGGCAGCACCTCCCGCACGTATTGGTAGGGGATGCCTGAGGTGATGACACCGATCGACCTGTCCCGCATCTCCATCCGGTTGACGTGGAGCGTATTGGCGTACTGCCGCAGTTTGACCGTCCGCTCCTCGATGAACGGGTGACGGACCCTGGCATTGCTCGGGAGCATGACGAACTTTGCGGCGTTCCTTGCCAGTTTGGGAGCAGGCAGGCCGGTGACCGGTTCCTCCAGGGCGACGATGGACTTGCCGTGGGAGGTGCGGGTTGTGGTGCGGAGCATGACCGGTGTGTCAAACTGTTCGGAAATGGCGAAAGCGAGCCTGGTGAAGTCCTTGCATTCCTGGGAGTCGGCGGGCTCCAGCATCGGCACCTTGGCGAATTTGGCGTAGTTGCGATTGTCCTGCTCGTTTTGCGAGGAGTGCATCTCAGGGTCGTCGGCAGTGACGAGAACAAGCCCGCCGTTGACTCCGGTATAGGAAAGGGTGAACAGCGGGTCGGCAGCCACGTTGACCCCCACATGTTTCATGGTGACCAGGGCCCGGCCGCCGCCGAAAGAAGCGCCGATTCCCACCTCAAGCGCCACCTTTTCGTTTGGCGACCAGGAGGCGTCGATGCCCTTGTACTGGATGATATTTTCGAGGATTTCTGTTGATGGCGTGCCGGGATAGGCGCTGGCTACCTTGACCCCTGCTTCAAAGGCGCCGCGGGCGATGGCTTCGTTGCCGGAAAGGATTTCCTTCATGAAAAAAACACCTTCTTGTCAAACAAAATAAGGGGATCGCTCCCCGTAAAAGTGCCAAAAATATACAGAAAGAAGCCGATCAAGTCAACAGCTTTATAGAACGCGGTTATTGACAACAGGGCGTTATCGGTTATCTATTTAATGTACGGAAATGACCCTATCGGAGGATAATATGAAAAGAACAGGAACAACCTTGATGCTTTTAATGCTCTTCGCGTATGCAACCGTTTCTACGGCCGCCGATGCACCGTCCGCAGACCAGGGGAAAGAGCTGTTCGAAAGCACCAAATTGGGGACGAACGGGAAGAGCTGCTCGACGTGCCACCAGGGAGGGAGAAAGTTGGAGTGGGCCGCCACCTACGACGACGAAAAACTCGCGAATATCGTCAATTCCTGCATCCAAAAGGCTCTGAAGGGAAACCCCATCCCGGCCGACTCCGACAGCATGAAATCCATGCTATCCTATATACATACCTTTGCCGGTCCGGGGAGATAGATTATCGAGAGAGGAGCTGCTGCTTTGTCAGGCCGAGAGCAGCAGTCCTTCTAGCAATCCGAAATCGCTCACTTTCATCCGATCGAAACCGAATGCCTTCATGGTGTTGATGGTTATCAATGTGCCCGCGATTATCAAATCCTCCCGCCCCTTTTCAAGCCCCTTGACCATCAGGCGCTCGGCAGGCGTCAGGGGAAGGAGGTCGGCATAGATACCCTCTATCTCTGCCAGTGTCATGGTATGGTTGTTGACCTTGCGGTAATCGTAATCAACCATTTTCAGATTTATGGCCGCGAGGGTCGTTGCCGTCCCAGCGGTGCCGACAAGGGTGACTTTGTGTACGTCGGGCATCAGCTTCTGTCGCCGCATCTCTGCGGTCAGGAGATCAAGCTCCCTCCTGATCTTATCGGTCATCGCCTCACAGGTCACCTTCCCTTCGGTAAGTCTGACAACGCCAAGGGGAAGGCTGCGGGTAAACAAAGGCGATTCGCCGCTAGAGAGGGTATATTCCGTACTGCCGCCGCCGACATCAAAAATGAGAAAATCCCCCCTCTTGTTATCGATCCCCGCAAGTACCCCGCGCAAAGTAAAGAGCGCCTCTTTCTCTCCATCGATGACATCAAGCTTTATGCCCGTTTCCCGAAGAACCCGCTCACAGAAGGCGTTTCCGTTGACGGCATCGCGCACGGCGCTTGTGGCAACGGCCCGGACAGTGCCGACTCCATGGCGTTTCATCTCACCGGCAAAATCGTGCAAGGCTTCGAGCGATCTCTCGGCGGCTTCCGCCGAAATGCCGGTTTCGCGGGAGAATCCGCCTCCCAGCCTGGTAATGTGGCGTTTCAGGAGGATGGGAAGGAACGGGCCGTTACCCCCTCCACCTCCGATCAGCAAACGTGCGGTATTCGTTCCCAGGTCGATGGATGCTTTCAATTCAGACATTAAAATTCCTTTTCAACTTCGATGATGGTGAGGGACATCTGGGCAATTTTGGCAAACGCCGCGATGATGTCTCCGTAAAGTAATCCGGCAACAATTGAGCACTTACCGCTGTGCAGGCGTTTAATATGGTTACGCTGCAAGGTTTCGTGGGCCAGATTTACGGCGTTCATCAACTCTTTTACGCCGCCCGAATCCGGGCTCGGCGTCGATTCTCCGCAGAGAGAGTTTACCGCCAATGTGACCATTTCTGAGACCTGGATGGCGAATGACTTGATCTCAGCCATTGCTGCATTGGAAAAACGGAGTTTTTCTTCCTTTTTGCGGCGCATGTACTCCATGACCGCTTCACATTGGTCGCCGATATGTTCCAGTTCGTTGATAATCTGGAGCAACGTGGGGATTTCGACCGCGTTGGCCGAAGACAGTGGCTGCCTAGAGAGGGTAATCAAAAAGCTGGAGATGTCGCGCTGCAAGACATCCAGCAGCTCTTCCTGCTGTTTTATGCGATGGGCTGTGCGTGCGTTAAAACCGTGAAACTGCTCAGCCATTTCGTGGTACATGGCGCCGGTAACCGTTGCCATCCTCTTGACTTCGTTGCGGGCCTGCAAAAACGCGATGGTCGGGGTATTGACAACCCGCAGGTCTATGAATTTGGGACGGGGCTCGACATCGGTATCGCCATCCTTCCCGGGGAGTATCACCGCCGCCGATCTGGCAAAAAAGCCTATGAGCGGCAGGAAGATAAGTGCGCTCAGGAGGCTGAATGCCGTGTGGGCATTTGCCAAATGCCTGGCGATAAACGGTTTTGTGGTTTCGGCAACCAGGGGAGTCATGGCGTAGGACTGCAGGGTTTGAGTGGTGAAATCGGCGTCTCCAGGGGAAAACAGCTGTACGAGTCGGAGAAATAAGGGAAATGCGACCAAGACAAGACCAATGGCGACGCAGTTGATGACGATGTATATCAGCGCGGTCCTTCGAGCCGCCAAAGTGCCGTTGATGGCTGCGACGGCAGCTATCAGCGCACTGCCCAGCGATTCGCCGATGACCATGGCCACCGCCGAATCGAAATTGAACAGACCGCTACTGGCGACTGCGATTACGATGCCGATTGCAGCGCTGCTGGACTGGATCAGGAAAGAAAGTAATGCGCCCACCAGAACGGCGGATATGTGCCACGACAGAAATTGCTGGCTCAACCCGTTAATCAGGGTATTTTGCTTCAAGGGAGCAAAACCTAACTCCATTATGTGCAGGCCAAAGAAGACGAGACCGGCCCCCAGCAGCAGGGTCCCTGCGTTAACCCATCTTCTTCTGCTGCTGAAACATTTCAGAATCACACCGACGAATATTGTCGGTAACGCGAAGAAAGAGATCTTGAAAGCAATGAATTGTATTGCCAGGGTGGTGCCGATACCGGTACCGAGAAGAACCCCCAGAGCCTGGTAAAGGGAAATGAGGCCGGCATTTACGAATCCTACCACAAGTATGGAAGCAGCGCTGCCGGATTGGAGCAAAGAGGCAAGACAGCTCCCCATGAGAGCTGCGGTCAAGCGGTTGCCGGTGATCTTTTCAATGGAGCGCCTGAGACGATCACCGGCTATCTTCTGAAGGCCCTCGGACATGGATTTCATGCCAAGGATGAAAAGGCCCAACCCTCCGAGTGCCTCCATGAGAAATGAAAGAGGCATAGGAGTTATGCTCCGTTACGATTATTCGATCTTGAACGGAAAGATAAAATCGGGTGCAGCCGATTTAGCGGTCCCTTTTTTATATACAAGTAATTTGACACCTTTCTTGCCGCTGAGGTCGATCTTGAAGTAAACCAAACCTGCGACCTTCGCTTTCGGAATGATGGTTCCTGATGCAATGGCCTTCGTGTATATATCCTGCGGGTATACTTCGTAGAAGTAGGGTAGTTGAGAATTGAAGGTATTATAAAATGAAGATTTTTCATAATCTTCCAGATAATAAAATCCAACATAGGGATAAGGGATTAAATAGTAGGAGTCTTTTGAAATTATTTCCTTCACCTTTTCGGGTGTCAAGGGGAAATATTGATTTCCGTCGCTGTCAATGAGTAAGAAAGAATCCGTGTCTATAGGAATCTCGTTATTACTCTGGTTGTCTATCAAAACGGAAAACGCAGAAACAGTTCCCTCAAGATTGTATGTGTAAAGTTGCGTGTCAGCGCTGCCTACCGTGATGGAAATACTGTCTTTCGTCAGGGTCTGCGTGCTCTCCTTCTGGTTTACGACACCAGATTCGACAGGAACGGGCAGGACTTTGAGTGAACAGCCGGTCATGAAACAAATCACAATTGCTAAGGAAAGAAATGACCTTTTCATATTGTTCCCCCTTAAACCTCACAAAATCAGCAGATCATAATTTAATTTCAGAAAAGTCCTTCGCGTACAGCAAAATGCGCACGGATTGGCGCTTTCCCTTGTCAACAGTATCATCTTGTGCTGCAATATACAAGTCGAGCCCCAGTTTATTATATTTTGTCCGTAGGTATTGCTCAACTTCCTTGGCAAGATTCATGGATTTTTTAACCTTTTCATCTTTGCTGTTGGATGGCGCAAAATAACCTTCAATCCTGACGACCTTGCCCTTTCCCAAGGTTATCAGCTTGGGAACCAACGCATCAAGGCTATGCATGGCACGACCGTCGGTCTTCAAGTTTCCTGTGCGAAGGTGTATTTCCCCAACCAGTTCACAGCCGTCAGGAAGCGACTGATTACTTTCCTGGGCATAGCTTAAAGCAGACCAACCCATAAATATCATAAAGCAGACAATTCTAAAGCGTTTCATCATTTCCCCTTCGGAACAAGAAAGAGAATTTCAAAACGACGGTTCATCCTTCTCCCCTCCGTGGTGGAGTTGTCGGCGATCAGCTTTGATTTCCCCATTCCCTTAACAAAGACGCGAGTCGGATCTATGCCTTCCTTGATGATGAGATAACTGGCTATGGCAATTGCACGCTTTATCGACAGGTCCATATTGTAACCGGTTGAACCGATACCGTCGGTATGCCCGTCTATGCGCATGTACAACCATGTCTTATCATTGCGCGCCTGCTCGGCCACTTCCGACAGGGACTTTTTCACCTCGGTTGACAGGTCGGCCTGACCGAACTCGAACATCACGTCCGGGAATCGAAACTTACGGTATACCGACATCTTCTGGGAAACCTGTGCCGGCTTGGCGTTTGAAACCTCGATGTTTTCCCCTTTGACTTCGATTCCATAGAGCGGTGTTACCCCCTCCATGGTTGACTCGGCCACTGGGTTCAACTCAGTGGCGATCTCTGTCTTGGGCTCAACTGGGATTTCACTTTCCAATTGGGTTGCCTTGGCTTCTCGGGGCAACAACGGCATGACCACGGGGGTTGAAACGGATTGGGAAGGTATTGCAATCTGCCCGTAAGGCCTGATGACGATCTCTTCTTTATCCGGATCGACCGGTATTTCCAATTTGCTGACCGGCGCTACGGGCGCCGCTGTCTTGATTAATGATGTTATCGGAATAATTTTGACCGGCTTTACTATTTCTTTCTTTTTGCTTTCGTCGTTCTCAGAGGGGAGCTTGGGCACAGCTTTTATATAGTTGCCTATCCCCTGGCAGGTGGAAAATCCGACGACTGCTCGCCAATCAGGGCTGACGGAAGTAAAACCTGCCCCGCCGGCAACATTTAAAGTTAGGTGCGGTGAGATGTAATATTGGAGTCCAACGGAAGCTTCGACGGGATAATCCGGGACATTGCTGCGGAACATATGAACTGCATTTTTACCAAAAATTTCCACCATTAATTTGCTTCTGGGTGTTGCCATATATTCGGCGGCGCCGCCGTAAATCAGTTCGTTGTCATAGGCGTTACCGCCAGGTGCAAGGTAACCGCCGTACAGATGGATTCCCAGTCGATCGGTCTTTAACGACGCTATGAGGCGTCCACCCACATCATTTATGCCGTCAACAGCTTTATTCTCGGAAACGTGCCGCTGGGCAAACACATCCGCAGCAAGCTTCAGATTTGAATTCCTTTTTCCCCAAAAGCGGATCTTCGCCCCCAGGTCGGCAGTGCCTCTGCCTGACGCATCTTCCTGGCCATTGAAGAGCAAGTTTGGATATGTGCCGTAAAGTTCCAGGAAGGATCCCATCCCGAGAGTTATGGTTGCTGGCAAAATAATGGAGTTTTTATCGCCGGTTTTACTAAAATTACCCCAGACGCCGACGCATACGTTTCCGGAATCCAACGTGTCTGCTGTGGGTATGTTTATGAGACCGGTGGCGCCGGTTTGGGTCGGGTTAGCGAATGCCATCGTGGCGGGTACAAATACTATGGATAAAACCAATAAAATTAATATCTTCATCATGATTAAAATGTTTTCTGGTATAGATCGTCAAAAAGCGCAAAATTTCAATGATGTAATCAGAATAAATTACATCCGTCAAAAAAACTGCCAACAGTATAAACCGAAAAAACTAACCCGATACCTTTTCCTTAAGTTCTTTGCCGACCTTAAAGAAAGGCAGTTTTTTTGATTTTACAGCTATGGATTCACCGGTCTTCGGGTTTCTTCCGGTATAGGCCTGATAATCTTTGACTACAAAGCTGCCAAAGCCCCTTATTTCGATGCGATCCCCATCCAACAAGGCATTGGTCATCGATTCGAATATTACATTGATTATCTCTTCGGCTTTTTTGTAGGACAACCCTTTTTTGGCAGCCAAGGCTTCTATTAATTCTGATTTGTTCATATTTTTGCCTCCAGTGAGCTTTATACACTTAAACACGATCACCGTAAGTTCAACAACATGCTTTCAGATAACGTTTGGAAACATAAGCAGCTTCTTCCATCCTATTATGCTTGCCCAGCAATGAAACGAGTCTTTCTGCCGCTCCCCGTGCCACACCGGGTAACGACAGCGCCTTTGACAAACAGTCGATGGCATTTGAATCGTCACCGGACAAGGCATACACATCACCCAGTAGTACGAGCGCCTGGTCTGACAGCAATCCAAATTCAATCATATGATTGAGTACGGGGATAACCTCCCCCAAACGACCAGAGTCGATCAGCAAATGGACCAGTCCCAGGTAACAAAGTGCATTTGAAGATTCCATACTGATTGCCCGACGAAGAAAACGTTCACTATCTGCCACTTCTTTACGGCGCAATTTGATTTGAGCCACTTCATAAAGAAACACATCATTTTCATTCTCAGCCAACAATTCTTCCAATATTTGCAAGGCCTTATCGTCGTCATTATCATGTATAAACAAGTAAGCATATGCAAATTTCTTTCCCAAAGCAGCATAACGCTCCGGAAGAGGAGCAGGAAGGGTATGAATCAGAAGCTCAAATCTGTCTTCTTCGGAGAGTTGGTCGTCAGAAATATGGGCCTTTTCCGAATGTTCTTCGACCGAGGTTTTGCAGCCGGAACAGCCTCTATTATTATTGACTAAGTTACTTGAATGATTCTGGACAGTTAGATTTTCGAGAAGTTTGCCAGCCTTTTCCCTAATCGTTACGTCTTCTGCCAGCTCCATGACCAGAAGCAGGTGGTCATGCGCCTTTGCAAAATCATCGCAATTAATGGCATGCTCCGCTTCGGCAAGATTCAATTCGCCAAGACCGTTATTGACAACGGTCATCCTACTTTGAACTTGAAGCATGTCGGCTTTGCCGGCATCAGTTGAGGCATCGATTTTGTCGATCGCCCCGCCATAGGAGTATTTCGCATCCGCGAATCTACCCTCATGCAAGAACTTGTCCCCTTGCTCCATATGGTATCGGTAATTTTTTTGAAATAGCCTTTTAAATAACATATTCACACCACCAAGAAGTCTATACGGGCTTAAGCAGAGTCACACTTTCCGTATGATAGGTTTGCGGAAACATATCCACAGGCTGACACCTTACGACTTCGTAATTGTTTTTCTTCAGGATGCCGACGTCTCTAGCCAGGGTGGCCGGATCACAAGAAACGTAAAGTATTGCTCGCGGCTTAAGCTCGTGGATCCGGCTGACCACATCGGCAGCGCCAGACCTGGGTGGATCAAGCAAAATTACGTCAAAACGTGCACCGGCAGAAGCCATCTTTTTGACTTCCAATGCCGCATCAGAACAATGAAAATCGACATTGCTTATATTGTTGACCTCACAATTGCGCCGCGCATCGGTAATAGACGGACCATATTCTTCAAATCCTACCATACAATCGGCGAAACCCGCCAGAGGAATGGTAAAGTTACCGTTACCGCAGTACAAATCAAGAACCTTTTCCCTACCGGTAAGCTCAGCCCAGTTCCATACCAGCCGCACAAGCTGCAGGTTTTGCAGGTAATTTACCTGAGAAAAGCCTCCTTTGCTGAACGATAACCGTTTCAATGAGCTGCCGGGGATAAAATCTTCGGGAACACGATACGAAAGCTCTTCAATTCCAAAAACCTTGTCAAGGATCGATCGATTTTTGCCCCGGATAAATATGCCATCTGCGAAATTCAGAGTTTCATTTTCCTTACGAAGGAATTCGGAAAAACCGGCGTATCCAGCACCTGTATAATGCACAATAATAATGGCACTTCCGTCGTCTCCCCTTGACACGTCTATCTGCGGTACAGCATGCGGCTCGGGAAGATGCTGTAATAATTGGCGCAGTTTACCGATGATTCGGTTAATATCGTCAGGGGCAATGGCGCATGCGTCCGGTACAGCTACGACATCGTGAGACTTGGTTCTGAAGAAGCCAAGGTGTGGCCTTCCATCTTTAATGCGTATCTTCAACTGAATTCTTGATCTATATCCGTACGGCCCCTGGGCCGGGATAAGCGGCAAGATATGCTTTCGCTCTACCCTGCCGGAACGCCAGAGAAGATCAGCGAAAATTTCCTCTTTTTGCTCAATTTGCGCAGAATAAGCAATGTGCTGCCAGTTACAACCGCCACATATGCCGAAAACCGGGCAAACAGGCGTTACGCGAAGACGTGACGCCTCAAGAAGTTCAATCAGCTCCCCCTCAACGTATGACCGTTTTTCCGCCGTCACCCTGAACCTGGCCACATCGCCGGGCGCCGTAAAATGGACAAAACACGCCTTGCCGTCCACCCGGCCGAAACCTGCGCCGCCATTTACGAGTTTATCTATGGTTACGACCGCTTCGCGCACGCAGGTCATGCATGGGCCGGAAAAATACTCCGCCTCTTTTTGATCTTTCCCATCTCGGATAGAACCAGTTTCTTCGGCATAGTCGAAGAAATGAAGTACGGCAATGAATGCTGCTCGAAATTGATAATGAGTCTTTCTTTGACTTGGGAAACTTGGGCAGAAGAAACTCCCATTTGCTGGATCTTTCGTTGATGAACAACCGTATCCCCCCAAAGCGATCTTGCTTCATCGTAAACGGTCAGGTTGTCGAAATATTCAGGTATTATCGGCACTTCGAAGCAAATTTCTATGTCAACGAGATAATAATCACCAAAATAGCGACGGGTGCCGTCTATGAAGCGAAGATTGATACCATTTGCGAGCGTAATTTCCCGGAGCTGATTATCCATGAAAGATTGCAGCCTTTTCCACAATTTATGATAAATCCGACTGTTGAAAATAATATGCTTTTTGCCGTTTTGTAAAGGCTTTTTTATAACGGAATTGATAATACTTATAAGAAATCAAAAAGAAACGTGTAAATCCGACTTGCATTTTCAAAAAAATGTTTGTAAACTGTTCGTTTGTGATGGCATTAAAGCATACTAAACCTTGCTAGGAGTGAAAATGAGTAAAGAAGAAGCGATCGAAGTCGAAGGCACGGTCATAGAACCCCTTCCTAATGCAATGTTCAAGGTCAAGCTGGAAAACGACCACATTGTGCTCGCTCATATCTCTGGGAAAATGCGTAAGTACTTTATCAAAATACTTCCTGGTGACAAGGTAACCGTTGAACTTTCCCCCTATGATCTTACCCGAGGCCGCATAACATATCGCGCCAAATAATCTTGTTTTTTTCTCCGCCTCTGATTGATTTCAAAAATGCACGCTTGTGATTAAGTTAGATCAAGCGATGTACCGGCATGATCGGTATCCGACCGGACAGTATATGTTTTTAGAGTAGACAATTCCATACACGAGAAGGAAACAGACTTATGTACACAGTTGCAGATCTCAGAAAAGGACTGAAAATAACCCTTGATGGTGACCCATATATTGTCATCGCCTTTGACTTTGCCAAGCCCGGCAAGGGGCAGGCACTTTACCGCACCAAGATGCGCAACATGATCAATGGCACCATTCTGGACAGGACATACCGTTCAGGCGAAACCTTCGAGCCGGCAAGTCTCGAAGACAGGAAAATGCAGTATCTCTACAAAGAGGACGATCATTACTGTTTCATGGACAACCAGTCTTATGAACAGATTCACGTTGATGAAAATGCGCTTGGCGATGCAAAGAACTACCTCATCGACAATCTGCCGGTCGATGTGCTCCTTTTCAAAGGCAAGGCGATCGGTGTCGATGTGCCGAACTTTGTCAACCTGCGGGTCGTGCAAACAGACCCCTGGGCAAAAGGAGACACGTCCGGAAGCGATTCAAAGCCTGCTACCGTGGAAACAGGCTATGTACTCCGCGTTCCGCCATTTATCGAAGAGGGAGAACTTATAACCATAGATACACGTACCGGCGAGTATTCCACCAGGGTTAAAGGGTAAGGTAAGTTAGATGGCTAAAAACCTGCCTCTGATCCGGCGCAAAGAAGCGCTCTGGGGAAGAAGCATCATAATACAGGAAATCAGGCGATTTTTTTTCAAGGAGGGGTATCTGGAAGTGGATACCCCTCTTCGCATTCCAGCGCCCGCGCCTGAATCTCATATCGATGCGATTCCCTCAGACAGATGGTTCCTTCATACTTCGCCGGAACTTTGCATGAAAAGGATGCTTGCCGCCGGCTTCGAGCGCATTTTTCAGATTTGCCACTGCTGGCGGGATGGAGAGCGCGGGATCCGCCATCTCCCTGAATTCACCATGCTCGAATGGTACAGGGTCGATGCCGATTACCGCGATCTGATGAATGACTGCGAGACGTTGATACGGGCCGTAGCCCAGGTTTTGGGATATGGCAGCATCTGCTACCATGGAATGGAAGTCGAGATAGGCGAACCGTGGGAAAGATTGTCGGTGAGTGAAGCCTTCCGCCGTTACAGCGATATGACCATGGCAGAGGCGTTGGAGAAGGACATGTTCGATGAAATAATGGTACGGGACATCGAACCCCGGCTTGGCCTGCAAAAGCCGACCTTTATCTACGATTACCCTGCTGAACGGGGGGCACTGGCCCGGCTCAGAAAAGACAATCCGACCGTAGCCGAGCGTTTTGAACTTTACATCGGCGGCCTGGAACTGGCCAATGCCTTTTCCGAACTGACGGATGCAGGAGAACAGCGGTCCAGATTTGTCCAGGAAGCCCTTTTCAGAGAATCCGTGAACAGAACAACCTACCCTCTGCCTGAAAAATTCCTCGATGAACTATCGGATATGCCCCCCTCGGCCGGAATTGCACTGGGAGTGGACCGGCTCGTCATGCTGCTGCTCGACTCCTCAAGCATCGACAAAGTGGTGGCATTCACCCCTGAGGAACTGTGACGCAACCACACGTTTAGTCCACGTCACAATACTCAATCGTCTCCCCTCGATAATTCCTGAACAGGAAAATATTTTCACCTTCTCCCCTTCGCACGTAGTCAGGCAAGAGAGGCACCTTCCCCTTTCCCCCCTCCAGATCGATGACGTAATAGGGAGAGGCCATACCGGATGTATGGCCGCGCAGGCTTTCCATGATTCCAAGCCCCTGCTCAACCTTTGTGCGAAAATGCCCGGTACCCTTCACCAAGTCCATCTGGTGGATATAGTAAGGCTTTACCCTGATTTTCAACAGCATCTGCATCAGCCGTTTCATCACCGCTGGATCGTCGTTCACCCCTTTCAGCAATACGGTCTGGTTTCCCAGTGGTATCCCGGCGTCGGCCAACCGCGCGCAAGCCGTTGCTGATTCGGCCGTGATTTCCAGCGGATGGTTGAAGTGGGTATTAACGTAGAGTGGATGATAATTTTTCAACATGCGGCAGAGTCGTGCGGTAATCCGTTCCGGCAGCGTCACCGGGACGCGGCTGCCGATCCTGATGATTTCGAGATGCGGGATTTTCCGCAACCCTGCAAGTATCGCCTCAAGTGCATCATCATCCAGCAACAAAGGGTCGCCGCCGGAAAGAATGACGTCGCGGATCTCCTGCCTCTCGGCTATGTAGTCGAGTGCTGATTTGATTTGTGCGTTTCCTGCTGTGCCCCCCCCACATCCGACCTGGCGCTTGCGCATGCAGAAGCGGCAGTATACGGCACAACCGGCGGAAACGAGCCAGACCACCCGGTCGGGATAGCGATGGATGAGCCCTGGCACCGGACTAAGCAGTTCCTCACTGAGTGGATCATCCTGCTGTCCGTCGTCCTCCAATTCACGTACATCCGGAACGCACTGCCGCCAGATAGGGTCACCAGGCTCATTAATCAGGCTAAGATAGTAGGGGGTGATCCGCATCGGATAACGTCGTGCCACCCGTAAAAGCGGCTCTGCATCCACCTTGAAACGACGGGTGAGTTGCTCCGGGCTGACAATGCTAGCAGCGAGTGTATTCTGCCATTTATTCATCGGTTGTACTCTTTCTCAGGCATGATACGACAAAGGCGGAGAACCATTCCTCCGCCTTCACCAAACAAAACATTAAATAGTCAAAAATGAATCATGTCGCCAAGGCGCCGATCAATTCCTTCACATCGGCGATGCCGTTTGCCTCCAGGTACGCTTCCATCCCATCGGCAATGTTTTGGGCAGCAGAAGGATCGAGGAAATTGGCAGTGCCGACCTGCACTGCGGTCGCACCGGCCAGCATGAACTCCAGGGCATCTGTCGCGGTCATTATTCCTCCGATACCGATCAAGGGGACTTCGACCGCCTGCGCCACCTGCCAGACCATCCTGAGTGCCACTGGTTTGATGGCAGGACCGGACAGCCCGCCGGTGATGTTGGCCAGTATCGGCCGGCGTTTCTGCAAATCTATGGCCATGCCGGTGAGTGTGTTGATCAGCGACAATGCATCAGCCCCGGCATCGACACAGGCGTGGGCCATCTCCACCACATTGGTCACATTGGGCGAAAGCTTGACGATGAGCGGTTTGATCGTGGATTGGCGTACGAGACTCACCACCTCGTAGGCGGCTTTGGGGTCTGTGCCGAAAACGATCCCCCCCTGCTTCACGTTCGGGCAGGAGATGTTTACTTCCAGCCCAGCTACTTCAGGCAGTTTGTCGAGTTTTTCCGCCAGTTCGCCATACTCTTCCAGGGTGTTGCCGTAAAGGTTTACGATGACCGGTGTGTTAACGGTGCGAAGAAAGGGAAGTTTTTCCTGGATGAAGGCATCTATGCCCACGTTCTGCAAGCCAATGGCATTCAGCATCCCACCAGGCGTTTCGACGATGCGCGGGGTCTGATTACCGGCCTTCGGATGAAGGGAGAGCCCCTTTGTGATGATGGCGCCGATCCTTTCCAGGTCCAGATAATCAGCAAACTCCTTGCCGTAACCGAAGGTCCCGGATGCGGTCATCACCGGGTTGCGCAGCTTGATCCCGGCTATTTCCACGGATAAATCAGGTTTTCCCATTCTATCTCCTCGATTCATGCATGCGAGCTACAAAACGATCAATCCCAACGCAGTTCACGATAGTCGAATACCGGTCCATCCTTGCAGACGCAGCGATAATCCGGCGTTTCATTCGAGTGGTTGCGACCTTTCGTGACGCAGCCGAGACATGCGCCAACACCGCAGGCCATGTAAGCTTCCAGAGAAACCTGGCAGGGGATGTCATGTCGGCCGGCGATTTCCGCTGTTGCTTTGAGCATGGGAAAAGGACCGCAGGCAAAGATGGTCTTGTCGGCGATCCCGGCGGTCAGGTGTTTTTCCAGCACCTCGGTCACCAGGCCACTGGCCCCCAGGGTCCCGTCGTCTGTGGAGACGTAGGTTTCGACTCCGAGCCTCTCGAACTCTGTGATGCAAAGGATGTCTTCCTTGGTTCTCCCCCCGGCAAAAAGACGAACCCTGGATGTTTTAACCATTTCTTTTGCCAGATAATAGAGAGGAGCCAGACCGACGCCGCCACCAACAAGGATTTTCTCGCCTGAAGGATCGCCAGGCAAGAACCCCTTCCCGAGCGGCCCGAGAATATCGAGAACGTCACCCTGGTGAAGCGAGGAGAGCATGTCCGTCCCCTTCCCCACTACCCTGTACAAGATTTCGAAATAGGTCTGCGTGCCGCAATCCGTGTACGCCGTGGCAAAAGTACCCAGGTCAAAGATGCCGAAAGGGCGTCTGAGTAAAGGGTCTATGGCATCGCGTACCCTGACCATGATGAACTGCCCCGGTGACGCGCTTCCGGCGGCTGGAGGGGCGGTCATCTTCATCCTGAAATAACCGGGGGAAACCTCGATATTGGAAATGATCATTGACTTAAACTGCATTGCGGCCTACCTCGCCCGAATCGAATATGTATTCCATCAAAAGTGCGTCCTCGCCGTTCTCATAATAAGCCTTACGGCGACCCATTTCAATAAATCCGATGCTTTCGTATAGACGAATCGCTGACTGATTAGAGATACGGACCTCCAGTGAAACGAACTCGGCTCCATTTTCACGGCAATCCTGCAGAGCCCTTTCCACCAGCATCCTG
Organism: Geobacter sp.; assembly: GCA_027356255.1. Classification (GTDB taxonomy): domain Bacteria; phylum Desulfobacterota; class Desulfuromonadia; order Geobacterales; family Geobacteraceae; genus Geotalea. The sequence goes on from DAIEGL010000119.1 coordinate 18,342, forward strand.
CCCACACCTTTACCGCGGAACACCTTGTCTACAGCCACATCGAGTATATGACCTTCGTCAATGACGAGCATTGGGCAGATGTAACCGATAACCCTGTTATCAGGGCCAAACGCTACCAGCGGAAATGCATGAGGGGATTTTAATTCATCGAGAAAATGGTTCCTGACCCAGGGGCGTGGGAAAGAATCGGCTTCAATGCCCAGAACCTCGTCCAAATCAGTTTCAGACATCGGACAGATGGATATTTCTTCAAGCCGGTTCTCCATTTACGCGCATCATAAGCAAAGATGGGGCTGGTTGTAAACTGTTTTTTCGTTGCCAGTTTGAATTTGACTTTTGCGCCCTTATGGTTTAAATTTTTTCTTTCAATTTGAAGGGGAGGATAGTTTTGAGCGAATCAAGAATCACTTATAAAGACGCCGGTGTAGACATCGATGCCGGCAATACATTTGTCAAAATGATCAAGCCGTTTGTCAAGGCCACCTCAAGACCGGAGGTCATTGCTGACATCGGTGGTTTTGGCGGCTTATTTTCATTGAATTCCAACAAGTACAAGAACCCGGTACTCGTATCAGGCACCGACGGGGTAGGCACCAAGCTGAAAATCGCATTCCTGGCCGGGCGCCATGACACCATAGGCATCGACCTTGTGGCCATGTGCGTCAACGACATCATAGTGCAGGGAGCAGAACCCCTCTTTTTCCTCGATTACCTCGCCACTGCGAAACTCGACCCCGAAAAGGGCGCATCCATCATTAAAGGTGTTTCCGAAGGATGTATCCAGGCAGGCTGCGCCCTCATCGGCGGAGAAACGGCAGAAATGCCCGGTTTTTACTCCGGTGACGAATACGACATGGCGGGTTTCGCCGTCGGAGTCGTGGATAGGGACAAAATCATCGACGGCTCTTCCATTACTGTCGGCAACCGTCTTATCGGCATTGCCTCCAGCGGCTTGCACAGTAACGGATATTCCCTGGCCCGCAAGATCATCTTCGATAAGATGGGACTCGGGGTTGACGACATCGTTCCCGGACTCGACAAAACCGTGGCAGACGAGCTGTTGACCCCCACCCGCATCTATGTCCGATCCATACTGAACCTGCTCCGGGATTTCCCCATAAACGGCATTGCCCATATTACCGGTGGCGGTCTTCTGGAAAATATTCCCAGGATACTTCCCAACGGCTGTAAGGCTCTTGTTCACAAAAACAGCTGGCAGCCGGCGCCGATTTTTCATATATTACAGCAGTCCGGAAATATCGATGAAAATGAAATGTTCAGGACCTTCAACTGCGGCATAGGAATGGTGCTGGCAGTGCCGGAAAAAGAGGCTGACGAGGTTCTTATCAGGCTGTCGGGCCTAAACGAGAATGCTTTTGTCATCGGTGAGATCGCCAAGTGCGAAGCCGGCTCAGAATGCGTTGAAATGATCTGATGAACGTGGACAAGGCATTATGGGAAATTTACTGACAATCGGCGTTTTGGTATCCGGCAACGGTACAAACCTGCAATCCATTATCGACCGTTGTAATGATGGGAGCCTAACCGCCAGGATCGGCTGTGTCATCAGCAACAATGCCGATGCCTTTGCCCTGGAAAGAGCCAGGAAACACGGCATTCCAACAATACACCTCAACCATCGGGAGTTCTCAGGCAGAGAGGCGTATGATGCAACGCTGATAAAAGTTCTTCGCGATCATGGCGTAGATCTGGTCATTCTGGCGGGTTTTATGAGGATCATCACCCCGGTACTCATCGATGCCTTCCCAAATGCGATAATGAATATCCATCCGGCCCTTCTTCCGGCATTTCCCGGCCTTCATGCGCAGCGGCAGGCACTGGAATACGGAGTGAAAATATCGGGCTGTACCGTACATTTTGTGGATGCCGGTACCGACACCGGCCCCATTATCATGCAGGCAGCTGTCGCGGTCGATACAGACGATACGGAAGAATCCCTCTCGGCAAGAATACAGCTGGAAGAACACCGCATTTTCCCCCTGGCAATCCAGTTATACGCTGCCGGGCGCTTGACGGTGGAAGGAAGAAGAGTCGTCGTCTCGTCCCCCCCCGTAGCGGCTCAAAAGCCACGATAAACAACCTACCTCAAGCCCAACTTTTTCAGAAAAACACCGAGATACTTGTTCAAAAGATTTTCTCGCTTCAGGAACCGGATTACAGGGGGCTTCCTGGCGCCAAGTCTGTCCAGTTCGGCAGTAATTTGGGGACTTTCTCCATGTCCCAGCCCTTGCCGGAACGCCTGCATTGCTTCAGGCTTATTGCCGAGAAGCACGTATATCCGTCCGAGGTTCAGATAATGGGTTGAATTGGCGGGTTCCATCTCGATCGCCTCTTTGCACAGGGATACGGCCTTATTGAATTGGCCCCGTTCCTTCGCAAGGCAAAAGGCAAAGTAAGAGCAATAGACCGGGTTGCTCTCAAGCTGAAACGCCTTTTCGAAACAAGCCAATGCTGATAGGGAATCTTCGTTGTTGAGGGCGCTAAGTCCTCTGGTAAACAGCTTGTCCGGCTCAGTGCACGGCATAACGCAACCACCTCTTATTGAACTTGTACAGCCGGCATTACTCAATGCTTATAATATTCTAAAGCATCCTGAATCTCTACCATTAATTCACAGAAACTAACCTCAATATGGAACCTTTCCGCGGATAAGGGGATCTGTTCAACGGCAAATAAGAACGGGGCGGCTTTGGAGCCACCCCGTCATTATCCTTACCTTCACTACCCCCACGTATACTCACCCGTGCCAAACATTGCCACCGTCAGGGACATGTGCCGTCAGATGTTGCGAAGGCCGGAGTGGAAACGCCTACCGTATTGCTGAACGATGATTCATCCGTTCCCTTATATGCCCTCACGCGGTAAGTATAGGTCTTCAAAGGATCTAGGGCGGTAGTATCGGTGTAAGAGAATATGTTTGGCACCGTCGTAACAAGCGCCCATTCCCCGTTCACCAGTTTCCGCCAGATCTCGAAACCGTCGGGAGTATCGCAGGAATTTGGAGAACACGCCGTCGGATCGTACGTCCAGTCGAGCCTGATTTTCGACGAACCGATGGGGGTGACTGCCGTCAGGTTCGGTCCTCCCACCGCCGGGGTTTTCAGGCAGACTGTCGCACTCGGCAACGAGTCTCCGGCACCGGAGCTCCACGCCTTGAGCTGGTAGCAATACTGGGCATTCTCCGCCAGGCCGGTATCGGAGTATGAGGTATAGGCCGGCACCAGAGTGGGACACCCAATGGTCGGCGACGAATAGTAGCCGCAGTAAAGAGCCGTATATGCAACGGCCACGTTGTTCACCTGGGTCCATGGGCCGTCCGGCCCGATCGACCGGAATACCTTATAATTGGTTGCCCCGAACACCAACTGCCAGGTGAGGTCAATGCGCGCTTCCGTAACCCCGGTGAGGGAAACACTGGGGCTCGGCAGCAATGTCACCGCAGACTGCATGTTGCTGGGCAAGGAGAAACTACCCTGACTGTTCTTGGTGGAGATGCGGTAGTAGTAGAGAGTGCCCGATGTAAGACCGGTATCCGTGTAACTCGTCGCACCGGTTGAGGGAGAGGCGATAACGGTCCAATTCGCGTTGTCTGGGCTTCGCTCCAACTTGTATCCAGCATTCTCCGTAACACTACCCCACGTAAGGGTTATCTGGGAAATGGTAATCCCTGACGGTGCATCAAGCGTGGGTGGCAAAACCGTCTGGGTCGTGGCGTTTTGCATGTTGCTCGGCGCAGATTGATTGGAGCCGTACAGGGTCCTGACCCGATAGTAATAGATCTGTCCTGCTGTCAGACCGTTATCAGTATAGCTGCTCGCATTGGCGACAGCAGTATAGATGAGCGTATAATTGCTACCATCAGTGCTCCGCTCCACCCGATAACCAGTATTTCCTGTCACGGTGTTCCAGGAAACGGTTATGGACGACTGGGTAATGCCGCTCGGAGGGTTGAAGGTCGGCGGCGGCAGACAGGTCACTGCCGCGCTCCAGGCTGACGAGCCAGAGCTGTTGTAGGATTTGATCTGGAAACAGTAGGCATTTGCTGTGTTAAGGCCGGTAACGGAATAAGTCGTCGCGTTCATATTGATAGCCGGGGTTGTCAATACCCCCGTCGACCAGTCTTCCGTCGCACAATCAGCCCCGGACCGCACCTTGTACTGGACGCCGTAGTTGGTCTCGCCATAGATATTACTCCACGTCAGATTCATCTGGGTGGTTGAATAGCCGTTAGCCGCGAGCCCGGTAGGGGTGGGCGGAATGGTAGACGCATACTTCCCCCCGTCAACGCCCCAGCCAGTGTAATTCCCGGACAGGTTGGCCCGCACTGAATATTTATAGATGTAGCCAGCGGTTACGTTCGTGTCCGTATAACCGTTCGTGTCTGATGTCCCGGCGGTTGTCCAGGCGCTCCAGTATGTTGCATAGCTGGCATTTCCCGCCAGGTCGGGGCGGTCGTAATAGGTAAACGTACTCCTCTGTACATCATAGCTGGTAGCACCGGCGACAGCGCCCCAGTTTACGGTGATAGTTGACGGCGGTACAGCCGTGGCCGTGACCGAAGTGACCACAGGACCTGTGGGGGGGGTGGTGATGCTCTGCTCGATGCTATATGCGGACGATGTTGTCACGCCGTTGGCCTTCAGCCGATAGTAATAGGTCGTCTGTGCCACCACGGTCGTATCCGTGTAAGAAGTCGCGTTCTGCCCCAGGGTCGCAATTGCGGCATAAGTCCCGCCGGCGTCCGTTTTGCGTTCGACCGTATAACCGGTTTCGCCCCCCACATTGTTCCAGCTCAGGTTTACATTGGTATCCGACGGAGCAGAAGGCACGTTCAGGGTCGGCGCAGCAGGAATGCTCCAGGCCAAGCGGACGTTGCTGGCGGGTGAGACGATCCCCCCCGAGGTTGCAACGATATAGTACTGATAGGCATACCCAGCCGGCAGACCGCTCCTGGAGTAGGTCGTGACCCCGTTCCCCGTCGTCGCCACCTGGGTCCAGCCACCCCACGCCCAAGTGTAGCCGCTTTGGCAATAGGTCACATCGTAATTATTGCCGTTGTAGTTACAGGACTGTTCCCAGATGGTGAATCCGTTTTCACCGGTGACATCGGTCCAAGAGAGGGTAATCTGACTCGTGGATGCGGCTGTTGCACTGTTGAGGGTTGGGGACGACAGGATGGTGGTTGCCGTTTGCGCCAGGCTCGGGACGGACTCGCCTGCTCCAGTCATCGCCTTGAGCCGGTAATAATAGATAGTTGCCGGGGCAACCGCTGTATCCGAATAGCTGACGGCGGTGGCAACAGGTGTTGCGAGTTGGGCCCAGGTAGCGTTGTCTGTGCTCCGTTCCAATGTATAGCCTGTAATGCCGGAGATCGCCGGCCATGACAGTGTGACATTGGCGGACGTCACACCGCTTGGGGAATTCAGGACCGGCGCGATCTGAACGCCGCTGGGCAGTGACACCCCTGCAGCGCTGATGGTGCTAACCCGGTAGTAGTAGGTGGTGCCGGCGGCGAGACCGGTATCGTGGTAGAAGACCGTGTTGGCGGCGAGATTGCCCCCCACCTGGCTCCAGGTACTGTTATTGGTGCTCCGTTCCAGCTTGTATCCGGTGTTGCCTGGCACATTGGTCCAGGAGATGTCGATCGCCGTCGGCGATACAATGACAATGGGGTTCATCACCGGTGCAGACAATGTCGTGGTGGCGCAGGTGACGATTTTTCTGGAGTTGAGTGTGCCGTTATACGCCTCGATCCGATAACAGTAGTTTGTTCCAAGGTTCAGTCCACTGTCCTGGTAGCCGGTCGTACCTGGTGCAGCGGTGTCAATTAGGGTCCAGACGCTCCCCGCCGATACCGGTCCCAAGGTCCGCTCGATCCGAAAACCGACACCAGCGGTGTTGTCGCCCCAGGCAAGGTTGATCTTGCTGTAATCGGCCTGAGGGGTGGGGATAAATGGCGCCGGTACGAGGATATAGTTGTTGGTCTGCTTGACTACCGCATAGTCCGCATTGCCGCTCGCATTGGTGGAATAACCGGCGATGAACGCCTCTCCGAGATAGTTGACGGCAATGGAACTCGCCTCGTCGTTGCCGTTGGCGGCGCCGTTATAGACGGTTGCCCCCAGAAAGGTCCCTTCGAAGTCGTAGATGAGGGAGATGATGTCCGTAGTGTCGCCATTGCCGGTATTGCCTGCAATATAGATGTAGCCTGATGAATCTATCGTCATGGCAGTCGCATGGTCATCGCTGGCCGGCCTCTGCAGGGTCTTCTGCCAGATCACATCACCCGTCTGGGTATACCTGACGAGGGTGATGTCGTGGTCACCCGGATTGGTGAGGGTGGTGCCTGCCACGACAACGGAGCCGTCAATGGGATCGACCTGTACCCCGATCCCATCGTCGTCGCCATGGGCCGCGCCGTCAAGAGAGTGTTCCCACAGCCTCGTCGCAGATGTGCTTGAGCCGCTGTACTTGATGGTATAGATGTCCTTATCGCCGCCAGCGTTGTTGGCAAACCCGGTGACGTAGAGATCGCCGTTGCCGTCGATGGCCAAGGCGCGCCCCTGATTGTCTCCTCCCGCAGTCACGCTGTAGACGTCGGACCAGACGAGCGCGCCGGTAGCGCCGTTATATTTGACGGTTAAGAAGTTGTAGATGTTGGTATTGGGCGCCTTCTCGCTGTAGCCGGTGACGTAGACGCTCCCGTCCGGGGCCACGGCCACGGCGCTCGGGATGTCGTCACCCCCGCCGTCGAATGGGGTGATCGACCAGGCCTTCGTGCCGTCGGCATTGTATTTAACCACGTAGATGTCGTCGTTGTTGGCCGCATTCTTGCCGTAGCCCAAGACCACCACGTTGTTAGCCGTGTCAGTCGTGGTGGCTATGGCCACAGCGCGGTCGTCAATGGCGCCGGGACCGTTGTACTGGGCATGCCACGTCGCCGGAGGACCCGCTGCCGGATACTTGATGGTGTAAATGGAATTGATATTCTTCGTCGCAGGTGCGTAATAAAGAGAAGAAAAACCAGAGACAACGGCGTTGTTGCTGGAATCGACCGCCAAGCACTTGGCCTCGTCCATCTCGCTGTCCGGGTCGTCGTACAGGTCGCTCCAGGCGATGCTTGAGTCCGCCCGGTTCAGCTTGGCCGTAAAATAATCGAACCCCCCGATGGCACGCAGGCTGTAGCCGGTCACCACCGGGTTATTATCGGGGCCGACGGCTATGGCGGCGGCGAAGTCGTCCATGTTGTCCGGGCTGTTAAAGAGATATGTCCAAGCCGGTGGTAGGAAATTCACGACAACGGTCAGGGCGTGGGCCTCGTTGCTGTAATGAGAGTCTCCTATGGCAGCGCTGTAGGAACGGACCCGGTAGTAATAATAGTTGTTGGCAGCAAGCCCCGTGTCGGTATAGCCGGTGGTATTCGGCCCCACCAGGGCGATCTGGGAGTAGGTCCCGTATTCACCCAGCTTCCGCTCGATCTTGAAGCCGTCCTCGTTGTCGGAGTTGTCTGCCCAGGAGAGCTGGATACTCGTATTGGATAGGGGGGTCGCCGCTAGGTTCGTGGGGGGATTCAGCGCACCCGGATCATATTTGATGACGTAATAGTCCTGGTCGTTTACACCGTCGTCGCTCCACCCGGTCACCAGTACATCTCCGCTCGACGCGACCCATATCCCCACCGGCCGGTCATTACCGTTGGCCGCACCGTTGAACCCCTGGTGCCAGAGCTGGTTACCGTTGTCCTTTTTGTACTTGATTGTCTGGAAGTCGTAGTTACCGGCTGCAACGGTATAACCGGTGACGAAAACGTCTCCTGACGGGTCCACCCCGATGCCGGTGGCGATGGCTATATCCGTGTTGCCGTTGCCGGAATCGAATACCGCATCCCAAACCAGCGTGCCGGTGCTCCCGTTATAGCGCGCGGTATAAAAATCGTTGGTTCCGGCAAGGGTCCAGGTATACCCCGTGATGTAGATGTCCCCGCTCGGGTCGAGAATCATTCCGTTCGGTTCGTCGTCGTAGGCGCCATTGTAGGTTCTGCTCCAGATGACCTCGCCGGTTGCGCCGCTGTATTTGACGGTGTAAATATCCAGGTCGATGCCGTTTGCTACGGAACCGGTGACGACCACGTTCCCGGCCATGTCCATCCTGGTCACTTTACCGCTGCATCCACCCGCGCCGGTGGTGTATCTTTTTTCCCACAGCTTTGTGCCGCTGAAGTCGTACTTCACCGTAAGCATGTCGAAAGCGGTGCCGTTCCAGGACTGCCCCGTCACAGCGATACCGTCGATACCCGCAGCAATTGATGTCGCCTGATCGATGCCGTTCCCCGTACCATTATAGGTAGCCTGCCAGAGCGGTGTCCCACCGGCAGGGCTGTACTTGAGGACGAGATAATCGTCATTGCCGTCGCTGTTCTGGGTATCCCCCCCGACATAGACGTTGTTGAGGCTATCCACAGCGATCGATGTGCCGATGTCGTTGCCGTGCGCGGCACCGTCATAGGTATGCTGCCAGATGACCGCACCGGTGTCGCCGCTGTACTTGATGGTATGGATGTCCCTGTTGGAACCGTTCCAGACAAAGCCGGTGACGATGACATCATCATTCGTATCCACGGCAATCGCCATGGCTTGGTCGGAACCGCCCCCCTTGTCGAAGGATGCCCGCCATGCGACCCCGCTCCCGTCTGGCTTGAACTTTACGGTGTAGAAATCGTCGTTGGTACCCCCCGACAGGTTCTGGTAGCCGGTGATGATCACGTTCCCCCTGGAGTCGATTGCCGACGCCTTTGCCTCCTGTTTTCCCGCCTGAGCATCGCTCGCCTGCCAGATTATGTCGCCCCCTGCCCCGTATGCCTGGCAGATGATGCCAAGAGTGAGGATCAGTGCCAGACACCAGGTCCAACTGCGGAAGAGAACGCAGACAGCGTACTTTGGCATATTTGTAGGGACATTTCGTCTCATGGGTATTTCTCCGGTTATCTTCATATCCGCTGTTCCATGACAATGGGTTACCATGGCGTCACCGCGTTCCAGTTATTGTCCGGCCACGTACCGGTGGGGTGGCAGTTGACTCCCTGCTGGTGAGCACCGTTCGGGAAACTGCCGGAAGGAGTTGATGTTCCTGGATATTCCGAATCAATGAAAACATTGCTGTTGGAACCCGGCTGCCCGCCTGAGGCTCCCCTGCCCCGATGCTTGTAATCGAGACAGTTAGTGATCATGAGCCGCGGCAGACCACTCGTGTGCGGGACATGACACTTGGAGCAGGAGTAGGAATGGCGGGTATTGGCTCCCCATCCCTTGACCGACTCATGAATCCGGTCCACGCTCTTCCATGGCTGGTTCTTGTTGATACCGTCAGTAAGGTTGCTCTTGTAATGGCAGCGCAGGCACAACCCGGCAAACTTGCTGTCGTCCTCGGTGATCCGCTGTCCGCCAAAGGTGTTCTGGTCGGTATGGATAGTGGGAGGGCCGTATTGCTTGTTCCCGCCGGGAGGATTATTCAAGTCCGCCTGAGCGGCATCCTCCTTGTAAGGGGAGGTCATCCAGGTCCCCTTCAGCATCGGTACTGCATATGGCTGTTTCGCACCCAGGGTCGGGCTCACTCCGTGCGGATCATGGCATGGGGTGCAGAGGCCGTTGATCTTGTTCTGCGCCGCTGTCGTATGATTCAGGAAGGAAGATGCTTTCAAGTGACCCCCCTTGATCGTCGCAGCCTTGTAGGGATACCGCAACATGAAGCCGGGAGAGGTTTGCCCGAATGATGAGGAATCGAAGTACCCCTTGATCGGCGCCGTCTCCCCGAAGGTGGACTGATATCCCCAAGGGGTGGTCCCCGCATTCTGGGTCAGGTGGCAATCGAAGCACTGGCCTGCGCCGGCATTGTAGGGATTGACGGCGCCTGTGGCGGTATTGGCCGAGGCCTTGTAGCTCATGCTGTAACCGCCCTTCCCTGCCTGGGTTTCCTTCAGGTTCGCGCCGTTTTGCGTGCCGTTGAAGGTGACGTAACTGGACGTAATCCCCACCACCTTGGAGCCGTGGGAACTGTGGCAGTCGAAGCACTGCACGTTCTGGCCGCCGCCGCGCGTATTGGGTATGGCGGAGTCGAGACCGTTGGCCGGGTCATACCCGCCCTGGTTGGCAGCAGCGTTGCCATGGGCCGAATACGCCTTGGTGACCTTGTCCTTCTGGTTGGCGTTCGGATAGGTGGTGGAGTTGTACTTGCCCCAGGTCGTGGTGCCGGTCTGCGAGTAGCGCGCTGCGACGCTCTGCAGGTCCCATGCGTACTGACGCGGCGTTTTGCAGTCGTTGAACGGCTGGGTGTTGTTGTTCTGGTCGCTGTGGCAGCCGATGCAGACGTTGGTGATCTTCGCCACCTCGCTCCTCTCGTTGGCTGTGCCTATGTTGCTCGCCAGGAACTCCACCGCAGTGCTGTAAAGTTTGTAGACGGTCGGCCTGACACCCGGCCCCCATATGACCAGATCAACTGGAGCGTTTTTGACCGATGAATAGTTCTTGTAGTTGTATCCCTTGTGGTGCTTGACGTCGATAAGCCCTTCGGGAGTCGATTCCCAGTGGCATGCGTAGCAGTGCTTGTTGGTGACCGTGACACCCTGAACATGATGGGAGTTCGCCTTCATCTGGCCCATGATGTCCATGCGCATGCCGATGGTGCCGCTGTGGCACTTGGTGCAGTCCCGCGGCAGGCCGAATGCCGAATGACGCGGCACGGGCTTGTTCATGTGGCAAGTATTGCACGGCTGGTCGTCCGCATGGCTGTCGGTGAACCTATGTTCGTGGCAGGAGGTGCAGACACGGCTGGCATTGTGACCGTCTCCGCCATCGGCTCTATAATGCTGGCTCCCCGCGGAATGACAGACGTTGCAGATGCCGTTGTAGGGGGCGGTGATCCTGGCATAATCCAGCCCGCTCTGTTTCCTGTTGAAGACCACGTCCGCCCTGGTCCGGGGGATGCCGAAAGTGCCGTCAGTGGTGGTTGCGACCTTGCTCTGGATCATGTAGATGTTGCTGTCGCCGTGGGGATCGTGGCAGTCCCAGCAGAATTTGCCCCCTCTCCAAATGCCGTCCTGCATGTAATCACGGTTGTGCTTGTAGCCGAAGTGGACCGAGGACGCACGCGCCTTCTGGGGCTTGATGAAACCGGTCCCCGGGTCGAAACCGAGGGAATACTTCAATGGATTGTCTGCCGGCGGCGTATGGCAACTGTTGCACTTGCCGCCCGTGTCGTCGTCGTGGCACTTGAGACAGACACCCATCATCAAATACTGGTTCTTCACATCCGCCTTCTGGTCGGCTGTCCACGAACCGGCGTTCACGTTATGCCTCTTGAGATCATTCGTGGGATTGGTGGGGTCCACGTAATGGCAGGAGGAGGTGAGACAGGACGTTCCGCCACCGGTCATGACCGTGTGGTCCGGGCGGGGGGCGGCAGTACCGTCAGGCCACTGTGCGGCAGGATCCGCACCCAGCGAGGTCAGCTGCGGTGCCAGCGACTCGCTATTGTCGTGACAGGAGAGGCATTCGCTGTCTAGCCCTACCATGTGGCAGTAAACGCACTCCTTCTCGAAACGATCGGCAAACTGGGTATGCTGACGGAGGCGGAACGGGTTGGACGCGTCGTTATGAAGCACGTTATTGTCATGGCAGTACCAGCATGGATTGCCGGGGAAGTTGGCGGCCGGATTGCCGCTTGCAGGGTAAGGTCCGGCGGATGCGGGACGCCCGTGCCCGGTGGTCACCCATTCGGTCAGGTTGATCTTGGCCTGGGTACTGTAGAGCTTGAAGCCGAAACTGTCCGCATCCGGCCCGGTGGTGCCGTGGCAGGTCAGACAGACGACGGCGCTGTTTACGGACCCTCCCCACTGGGGATCGGTTCCCCCGGAGTGGCAGGCAGTGTTGGAGCAGGTCTTGGTGACCGGGTTGTACGAACCGCCCTGTTTGAATACAACGTCCTTCGTCTTGTTGACGTGGAAATCACCGTTAAGGTGGGCAACCTCGGTCATGCTGCCTGTTGGAATACCCGCTGAATGACAATCGGTGCAGAGGCCGTTGGTTACAGTTGCGGCATGGCACTGGTCGCAGGTGAAATTGGTATCCGTGTGGCGGGGGTGGGAATTTGCCCGGGCGGTGCCTGTCCCCTGGTTCGCAAACATCGGTGCTGCAGCCTTCCATTCCTGCCCGGCAGGCCACCCGGTTTTTACGGTCCAGACCTTGCCGTCGGCATCCACCCTGCCGTCGTGACAACCGGCGCTGGAACAGGTGCCGCGCGGATGGCCGTGACAGCTGTTGCAGTCAGTCTTGGGTGCGGTCCAGGCAAAGGGGCGGACCTGCTCGGGGTTCGTGGTGCCGTCGCTGTGGCAGTAAACGTTGTCACAGACCTTGGTGTTCGGGTCGTAAGTCGGGGCGGGTCTGCCGACGATCGCCCATTGGGGGGACATCACCACATCCTTGACGCCGTTCAGGTGCTTGCTCCTGTCGATGATGTTGCCGGTGGAATCGACCGTGGCGTTGTGGCAGTAGCTGCAGGGATACTTCCTTATCCACTGCGGGCCGACCAGCCTGCTATGGCCGTTGGAAGTGATATTCATGTATGGGGTGCAGTACCCTTTTGTCGCGTCCCAGATCCCTCCCGTCGCTGAGCAGTCGGCAGGAGTGTTGTCGGCAGTCCGTCCCCTGTGGCAAGAGTAACATTTCATCGGCGCGGTATCGGTCCATTTGACGGCAATGGTCGGAGGGCCTCCGGCTGCGTTGCTGTGACAATATGTATTGCCGCAACCTTTACCAGTGCTGTCGAAGTTCCCCCCTTCCTTGAAAATCACATCCTTAGTCTTGTTGACATGCTTGCTTCTGTCGATGATCGTGTCGTTACCGCTTACAGTCCCCTTGTGGCAACGGTCACAGGCGAAGGCATAGCCTGAACTTCCTGTATGTTTGCCGTGTCGGCCGCTCAGGGTGGTGGCATCCCCTGCACCGTCATGACAGCCGGTGCAATCGAGCGTCCCCCCCCACGCGGGTGGGGTTTTCGCCTCGCCGCCGTTGCCGTCACTGTGGCAGTAGAGATTGGTGCAGACGCCGTTTCTCGAAGGATTTCGACTGGGGAGATAATCGGGATAGCTGACGTTGCCGCTATAACTACCGTTGTCGTTCGGCGCAGCTGTAAAACGAACGATCAGGGGGCGGTTGCCGGCGCTGGTGGCATGGGCAAATGGGTTGACTTCGCCCATGTGGTCGTTGTGACAGTTGGAGCAACTGCCGGTGTCCGTTCCGTAGTAATCGCCGTGCTTTTTACCGGGACCGCTCGTCGCCGGATGGTTGCCGTCTTGCGGCGGCGAGACGTGACAGGCGCTGCATCCGGCCGGAGCATTCAAAGATGCGCTACCCCAGGTGGGGGTCTCCGACTCGAAATGGCAATTGACATTGGTGCAAGTACCTAGCGCCGGGGATGGCGTCTGGGGAAACGGGGTGGTGTAGTGGTTATATACGGCAGGCAGTGGGGAGTTCTTGATATTGGTAGATAGCTGTATCACCCCGTCCCGGTGGCTTGTGGTGTATGTGCCGCTTCCCGGATGGCAGGGGATGCAGCTAACTCCATCGGCATTGGGTGGGAGATGGTTGCGATGGGTCCCCTGAAATCCGCCCGTGGTGATGTTTCTGTATGGAGCATCCACCGGCCGGAAGTCCCGGCTGTTTCTCGTGCCGTGACAGTCGTAGCAACCCAACGACGCTTCCGCAGTGCCGGCCCACATAACCATGACCGCCAGCAACAAGCCCCATACCGCGGCTAGCCAATCCTTCCCCTGAACATCGCTCAAGGTCCACCCCCTGTCTCGCAAAAACGCCGGTCCTTGAGCCGTAAGAGCTTCAAAGGGCCATGACGTAACTATCCTGAAAGGATTTTGCAATTACAATGCCGCAGCAATATATGAAAATTAATCTATGCCAAGAGCATCGGGGTAAGGTTCCAGAAGGGTTGTTTTGAACGGGAATGACTCTGCATGTGGTGGGATGGCTGAATATCGCTGTATTTTAACTGTAGCAGTCCCTAACATCAACTGCGGTCTTGCGGAAGAAGATCATACTGACAAAAATGCCGGGCCAGGGGTTATTCAGGTGATTACCTCGTCAGGCAGTTCATTCCCCCTGTCCGCCCTTTTAGGGAAATGGCGGGCCAGTTCCCCACCGCACGAAGAGATGACGGAACAGAGTGCTGAACAGGCGTGCCCTTCTCTGATACCGATGGCCAATTCAGCGGCAAGACTCCCCCAAGATTCGGGCCTGATCCTGACGTTGATCCCCCGGTCCCCCAGTATCCAGACCTTTCGTTCCAGAAGGGAGATGAATATGAGAACACCGGTCTCATCCATGGTGCGATAGAGACCCTTTTCGTAAAAGGCCTTGACCGCCCTGTTGCGGACCGCCTCGTTCAGCCTTTTCCGGCCGACGAAGGCGAGCTTCAGGCGGGGAAAGTGGACAAAGAGAAACATGGTGGGAATTCCCAGCAAAAATGCGAGGGGGATATAGGACCAGATCGTCACGTGACGGATGATTATGGAAACGACCAGGGCGAGGAGGCCAGAGAGGAACATGACCCCTAAAAACCGCGCCTCAAGATAGCTGTCGCTCTCCGCAACGACCATTGTGGCAATCTGCCCGGAAGTGCCGGCCTCTGCAGAGGCCACCGCCAGGCGGATATGCTCCTTCTCCTCATCAGTGAAAAAGTCCTGAGCTTTCTTGATCATCTCTCTTGCACCCGTCGGAAAATTCCGTGAATAACCGGAGTTTGACAGCTACCAGTCCCCGGAAGCCCCGCCTCCGCCAAAGTCGCCCCCGCCGCCGGAAAAACCACCCGAATCGCCACCGCCGAAAAACCCACCGCCGAAACCTCCGCCTATAAAAGGGCCACCGAAGAACCCACCACCACCGCTGAATAGAAAACTGAGCAACAGTCCGACAAAGAAGCCGGCTACGGCCGCTAACGCCAGTATCAGAAGAGAGAGACCGGGAAAGGCAAGGAGCGCAACGATGGGAAATCCGACGGCGCCGGCGATTCCCCCCAGCACCCGGGACAATGCGCCCAAAAACACGGCCGCCAGGCAAACGAAGATGACAAGTGTGAAGGCAGGATGGGCGCCCTTCCTGCCGTGACGCAGGTCTGAGGATGAAGCTTTGTACTCGCCCCTGACAACCGCCATTATGGCGGAAATGCCGGCTTTAACCCCGCCGTCAAAGTCCCCCTGCTTGAAGCGGGGCACGATTTCCCCCCGAACGATCCGGCCGGAAACCAGATCGGTCAACCGCCCTTCCAGACCCCTCCCCACTTCAATCCTGACTTTTCGCTCATCCTTTGCGATCAGGAGCACGGCGCCGTTATCGACTCCCTTTTGCCCTATCTTCCATGTCTCGGCCACCTTTATGGAGTATTCCTCCAGGTTTTCGCCGGCCAGCGTCGGGATAGTCAGCACGACAATCTGGGTGGAATCGCTCCGCTCAAACTCGCTGAGTTGCTCTTCAAGCTCCTGAACCGTGGCAGGGGAGAGAATTCGGGCATAATCGTTGACATGGCCGCGGAGAGGAGGCACATCGAGGGGGTAAGCCGTGCAGGGGAGAAAAAACAGCAGAATGAGGATGAGTATTCGTTTCATGACCATCCCGACTTCGTCCCCTTCCCGCCTGGAAGAGGACGAAGGTTGCTTTGGACCTAGGATTCGGCAGTTGAAAGGGCTAGAACTTGATTTTCGGCGCCGCCTTGGCACCTTCTTCCGCCTTAAACGGCTCCTTGCGCGTCAGGTGGAGGAGCAGCGAATTGGTCACCGAATTGGGAAACGTCCTGATGCTGGTGTTGAAATTCTGCACCGCCTTGTTGTATCTGGTTCTGGCGACGTTGATCCTGTTTTCGGTCCCTTCCAGCTGGTTTTGCAGATCCATAAAATTCTGGTTCGCCTTCAGGTCCGGATACCTCTCCACAACCACCATCAGGCGGGAAAGCGTGGAGGAAAGCTGGCCCTGCGCCTGCTGGAACGCTTCCACGGACCGGGGATTATTCAGCATATCCTTTGAAAGGCGGACGGAGCCGACCTTGGCCCTCGCCTCGGTGACCGCCGTCAACGTGTCCGCCTCGTGTTTCGCATACCCCTTTACCACCTCGACAAGGTTGGGAACCAGATCGGCACGGCGCTGGTAGGCGGCCTCCACATCCCCCCAGGCGGCAAAAACCGACTCTTCATTGGCTTGCATGGTATTGTAGCCACAGCCCCAGAGGCTTGAAAGAACGAAGACTGCTAGTAAAACGAACAAAAGTCTCTTCATAACTCCTCCCCAATTCGATTTAATAGCAATTTAAACACAGGATGTGGATTTGTCATCATCCTTATACAGTATTTTCATGGCAATGAGGAGTGAATAACAGGCGATGGAGAATGTGTTGGCAACAATGAGGGGTGTATCGCCGATCAGAAAACCGTAAACGAGCCACAGAACCATGCCGATATTCAGTAGAACCGGTTGCCAGATGGAGATGTCGCGCGCCTGCCTGGTGCGGTAAGTCCTGACCACCTGCGGCACGGCGGCCGCGCTCGTTATGGCACCGGCAACAAGACCTAAATGGGTTATGCTCATGAGCCTTTTTTCCCTTTGAATTCCGAGGCTGCCCAGTCAATCTGGGACATCATGCCGCGCAGGACCGCGACTTCCCTTTCATCGAGCTCCGCGCGCGAGTAGATGCGGCGGAGGGTGCGCATGAGATGTGCTGGATTTTGCGGGTTGAGAAAACCGATCCGCAACAGGGTCCGCTCCATCTGACCGTAGAGCGCCTCCATGGCGGCAGAATCGGCAAGCGCCCTCGGCTCGGGAGGGGGTGAAGCGCCCGTGCCTTTAAACAGTTCGTAACAGAAGATCAGTACCGCCTGGGCAAGGTTCAGAGAACCGTATTCATCGGCAGTGGGAATGGTCGATTGCCAGCGACAGAGGGCGACCTCGTCGGTGGTAAGGCCGCTGTCCTCGCGGCCGAAAACCAGGGCCACACGGTGCATGCCCTGCTGCGCGTTCACCCTGGCCGCTATTTCCTCAGGGGTGGATATCTCCTGTCGGTATTTACCATGCCGCCGCGTCGTGGCGACCGATATTTCGCACTCCTCAAGCGCCTCTTCGAGAGAGGTGAATATCCTGGCACTCTCCAGGACGTCCCGGGCTGAAACCGCGAATTTCAGCGCCTCTGGATGATCGACCTGGCAAGGATTCACCAGGCGAAGGTCTGTGAGCCCCATGTTTTTCATGGCACGACAGACCATCCCTATGTTGCCGGGGCTCTGTGTCCCCACCAGGACTATGGTGATAGTTCCCTTAGTATTCATCAAGCTCTACCTTTTCATTGTTCGGTTTGACCATCGACCATCAACCGTCTTTCTTCATCCTCCGCAGACGGGCTAGAGCAGGTCTTCTGCGCCACCAGGCATGTATGAAATGCGACAACCACATACAGGCGATGAAAAAAAGCAGGACCAGCATCAGATACGGCTCGTAATGCTGCACATCTTCGACAAAAAGGGAAGCGCTCTTGCCGAACATATAGCCGGCAACAGAAAAGAGCACCGCCCAGGTAAAGGCGCTTATCAGGTTCAACCAAAGGAAACGGAACGCTGCTAGGTTGGTCATCCCCAGTATGAGGGGGAGAACTATGCGGAAACCATAGGTGTAGCGGGAGACAAAGGCGACAAAGGTGCCGTATTTCTCTATCAGCTTGAGCGCCTTGCGGAACTTCCTGGCTATGGAGGTAAAAAGCCGCAAGAGCAACGGTCCTTGCCAGCGCCCCAAATAAAAATAAAACTGGTCGCCAAAAAAAGAACCGGCGAAAGCGGTGAAGATAACGCCGAAGATATTCAAGTATCCCTGGAAAGCGAACAGCCCGGCCATGATGAGGATGGCCTCGCCCTCGAGAAAGGTGCCCAGGAAAAGAACCCAGTAGCCGTGCAACTCAAGGTAGTCTTTGAGAAATTGCTGCACCGCTCCTCCTGGGGAAAACAGGAGCGAGGAAAAAGGACCGAGGTTCGAGGACTAATCTTTTCCTCGATCCTTTTTCCTCGGGCCCCGTTCCTCTCTCCTACATCCGGTAACGCGGATTGGCACCGGCCACCTCCACCATCGGGCCGTCTTCCAGAAGCTCCAATCCGCCGGTATCGCCTTCGTATTCGTTTTCGCCCGCCGCCCACGCGTACAGCTTTTCCGAATCCAGCAGAAACGGCTTTGCGGGTATGCCGTAAACCCGTTTCTGCATTGCCTCGTCGGCAAGCCCTACGCAGCCGTGGGAAGCCGGTTTGCCCGGCAGGTCGCGGGCGTGGATCCAGTACGCCACATTATCCGCCCCCACGTGGAAACGGATGGCGTTATCCATGGGATACTGTGCGGTCTGATCTTCTGTCTTGTAAAGGGAAGAGGTATGGTTTCGATGCCGCGCATCGACCTGGTATACGCCGACGGGCGTTTCATGCCCCTGCGCCCCCGTCGCCGCCGGCATGGAAAACTTTAGCTTGCCGTATTCGTAAGCGCCCATCCATTGCTCGTTCAGACTTATCAGGATGTACTTCTCATAACGCTTGGCCGGCTCATACGTCGGCGGCATCGGGGTGTAATTCGCGGCAGCAGCGATATCGAGCGGCTCCTTGATCGTCAGACCGGGATAGACGTGCCGGCGGTCTATCCTGTTAAAGCGGGCCACGACGGGCCAGTTCTTGCCGTACAGCGACTCCAGCGTGTCCTGGGGCCGGATGAACCGCCCTTTCCAGGGTATCTTGTCGAGGCTTGGGTATTCCACCCTGGTCAGGTCCTCTTTCGCAGGATCCTGAGGACTCGCGCCCGGTTCAGAGGTTGCGCCGGGCTTGTAGACAACAATAACGGACACCAGAACCAACACGATAAGAAACAACAACTTGCGCAACATTTTTTAATCCTCTGCTGAAACGACTAATGGGGCCTCGGCCCCATTTGAAACATACAACTATCACTTTTCAGCAGCCCGGTCAAGAAAAAGGGGGCTCACCCCTCATTAACGAACCTCTCGGCCAGGATCTCCTCGACGGCACTGTACGGATCCTTTTGCCGCGTCATCATGCCGTCCACTATCTCGCGGAACCTGCCGTTCATCTTGATATGGCCGAAGACCTCGGCAAAAAGTCGGTCTTTCAGTATTTCCATGAAGAGATTGGCATTTTTCTCCTCCAGCAGATGCACGATTGCACCGGAGGCAATGAGATAGTTTCTGTGTGACTCAATCTCATCGACAAGTTCCTCAATGCCGACATTGCGCTGCGCCTCCGTCTTCAGCACCTTAGCCTGCCATTCGCCGCTCTTACCCGGCTTCATGTCGAGCATGTTGACAAGCTCGCGTACCGTCCGCTCAGCCCCTTCGCGGTCGGCCTTGTTAACAACGAAGACATCGCCGATCTCGAGGATGCCGGCCTTGATGGCCTGGATGTCGTCGCCCAGCCCCGGAACCATTACAACCACGGTGGTGTGCGCCATGCGGACGATGTCGATCTCGTCCTGGCCGACCCCGACCGTCTCGATGATGATCACGTCCATTCCCATGGCGTCCATGACATTGACCACGTCGCCGGTGGAGCGTGAGAGCCCCCCCAGATAGCCGCGGGTTGCCAGGCTGCGGATGAACACACCTTCGTCATCGGCATGGCGGTTCATCCTGATCCGGTCACCGAGAATGGCGCCGCCGGTAAACGGACTGGTGGGGTCGATAGCCACCACCCCCACCCTCTTGTTCCTGCCACGATAGGCTGCGGTGAGCTGGTCGACGAGGGTAGACTTACCAGCGCCGGGAGGGCCGGTCAGACCGATGATGAACGCCTTACCGGTATGAGGGTAGAGTGTTTTCAGTTCCTCGACGGCGCTTTTCAGACCGTCGTCGATGTCCCGCATCAGCCTCGCCGCAGAGCGGATATCACCATCAAGTATCTTTTCAGCTAAAGACATTTATGCACTTCCCCTTATTTTTCCTGTACAATACCGTATCCCCGATAAAACTATAGGAGCGCAACCAGCGCAGCGCATCACCGTATCACCGGATACACTAGCGTCGTGGCAGCGCCCCTACCGTTTTTTAATGGCACAAAGTGCCTTATGCCCGTGGCTTCACGTTTGTCCGCACCCAGGCGACTATGTCTTCGGTCGATGTGCCGGGAGTAAACACCTCCCTGATTCCGGCGGACTTGAGTCCCGGTATGTCGTCGTCGGGGATGACCCCGCCGCCGAAAACGACGATGTCGTCGGCTTTTTTCTCTTTCAGCAGCTCGCAAACCTGGGGAAGGAGCGTGTTGTGCGCGCCGGAGAGTATGGAAAGGCCGACGCAGTCCACGTCTTCCTGGATTGCGGCAGAGACGATCTGCTCAGGGGTTTGGTGAAGGCCGGTGTAAATCACCTCAAACCCGGCATCCCTGAAAGCGCGAGCAATGATCTTCGCCCCCCGGTCGTGACCGTCAAGACCAGGCTTTCCCACAAGTACCCTCATTTTCCGTTCCGTCATTACTTTCTCCTTTATTTCAATTGATATTCAAACGTAACGCCGGGTCACCCTACTTTTCAATGCCGATCCTTGCAGGCACCCCGGCCTTGTAGTAATGCTTGATCTCACGCATCTCCGTGACCAGATCGGCAGCTTCAATGACTTTTTCATGGGCGTTCCTGCCGGTCAGCACCAGCTCGACACAGGGCGGCTTCAATCTCATAAGTTCAAGCACATCGTCCACACTGATAAGGCCGAAAGAAACCGCACCGTTAATTTCATCGAGGATGACGATGTCGTAACGACCGCCGGTCAGGGCCTCCCGTGCCGTTACCAGCGCTTCCCGGGCCAGCCGGACATCCTCCGGGTGGGGGTTGTTCTTATCGACCCATCCCTCCCTTCCAGTCCGGATAATGGTCAGATAGGGAACGAGCCGCTCTGCTGCGAGGTGTTCGCCGTAAGGGCCGCCCCCTTTCATGAACTGGACCATGCAGACCATCATTTCACGGCCTGCGGCACGGAGAGCCAAACCGAGCGCTGCAGTGGTCTTCCCTTTGCAGTCACCGGTGTAAACCTGAATATAACCATGTTCCAGCTTCATATAAGTCATTTCCCCCGGAATCATGGACCGTTTTCTGCCGAAAACTGTCATCCCATCCTTACGGCCTTCGTTTCAACATGTTTTACTAGAATTAAACGGCCGCGCTACCTGCTCTCGCAAATTTCTCGGGTTTCGAGCACCCCTGCGGCGCGTCGAAATATATCAACTCAGACCATTCAGTGTCAAGTCGAATTCAGTACTTTATAACAATTTTTTATTATGAATAAAAATGTGCAAAAGCGTCCGGTTCCTGGCAAAGGAGAGAATCTCCCCTTGACAGGGATGCGCAGTTCTGATATTTAAAGCACACATAGAGGGCGATTAACTCAGCGGGAGAGTGCTACCTTCACACGGTAGAAGCCACTGGTTCGATCCCAGTATCGCCCACCATAAAAAGCAGGGCCGGGTCTTTTGACCCGGCCTTTTTTTGTTTATAACGCCGGAAAGCGGGCTAGATCGGGGCAAGCCAGATCTTGAAAAACCTGTATGGGAGGATGCGATCATCCACGCCGTGGTTGTAACGGGGCATCCTGTTGATCTGGGAAGCGGTGAAGTATAGATAACCGTCGGGGGATATGCTCATGCTGTCCGGCCACTGTATCCGCCCGTCCTGGACGACCGTTTCAAGCGTGTCGCTCTTTATCCGATAGCGCTTGACGGCATTCTCTTCCAGGGCGGTGAGATAGAGGTTGTCATTGCCGTCCATCAGCATGCCGTCAACCGCCCCTGTTTCCGCCACCCGCTCCACATGTGCGGCCAGCTCCGCCTCTGTGAGCCTGGCGTCTTTCAGGTAGGATGTTTTGATGCGGTAGAGCGTCCGGGCGGTCAAGGCGTGGTAATAGAGATACTCCCCTCTTGCATCGACGGCGATTCCGTCCGCGTTTATCTTTGGCACCTGACCGCTTTCGGTACGCAGTTCCTTGCCGTCAATCACCGGGACATAACCGGCCTCTGATTTGGTGGACGGATGATCGGCGAGAAGCCGCCGGCTCTTGCCGCTCGCCAAGTCCACCACCAGTATGGCGCCGGCGCCGGAATCGGAGATGTAGGCGGCATCTCCCGCCGGATCGACACGGACGTCGTTAAGGTAGCTAGAGGTGGGAGCCGCTGCGCCGTCAAAGGGGATGACCCTATCCACCAGACCGGTCGCAAGGTTCACCTTCAACAGCTTCGCCCCCCCCGCCACCACCCCTTTGAACGCCGGTGATGCCGGGTCCAGTATCCAGAGAAAGTCGTTGCCATCCACATAGACGCTCTGCACACAGACGAAATGCGATTCCGGGTGCCTCGCCTCGTCTATTCCCCACCGGTTCCAGTCCGTATCCGGATAGGGCTGAAGCGAACCGTCCGACATCACTTCGGCCACGGAATAGAGCGGGTCCTTGTCCCAGCGGGGAAAGTTTACGAAGATCCTCCCCTGGCGTGAAACAGTGATGCCTGTCACCTGGTCGCTGAAATAGGGATATTCCAGTAGGGCAGCCCGCGCTTTCGGCACAGCGGCGTCGTAGCTGATGGGATTAACGGCGCATCCACCCAGCATACAAAGAGCCAGGAAAAGCACGATGATAAAACCCGCTACAGCTGATTTAGCCGGCATGGCTATTCTCCGCATTTCTAGATTTCCTGAATTAGCTTGCTCAGGTCGGACTTGACGGCGTCATAGCGTTCCTCTATGTCCGTACCGCTCTTGTCGGGATTGGCCTTGAGATCGTTCAGCTCCTTTTCGTCATTACTGATTATCCGCACGGCTGCTTTATCGGAAAGCCTGTTTCGCACGGCTTTCTTCAGGTAGGAAAGGGCCTTGTTCGTCTCCTCGACCGCCTTGTCCGGTTCCCCGGCCGTCACCTGATAGGTCTCGGCGTAGGCCACGTGCAGCTTGGCCTCAATGAGCTCGTTCTCATCAGCCAGAGTGGTTTCGCCCATCTCGTATCCGGCGGCCAGGTACTCCGCAGCCCGTTCAGCAAGGGCCTCGCTTCTTTCCCAGACCGATTTCAGGGCCAATCCTGATTCCTTCCCTCCCCGGTCAATCTTAGCTTCCAGTTCGGCGATTTCTCCGGAGAGTTTCCCCGCCTCCTCTTTTCCTTTAGCGTTTCCGCTCATAGTCGCTCTTTCCAGGTAGACCTTCGCCTGAGAAATATACGTTTTGGCTTCAGCCATTTTCCCGGCCGAATAACTCTTCGTAGCCTGCCAGAGGTTATTGTAGGCCAGATGAAACGGATTTTCGCCACCCGGCGAAACAGCTTTTACTTCCCGTTCCGCAGCTTCCAGCGCCGCATCGGCTTTTCCTGGCTTCCTTTCGACCAGATACCTTCCGGCCCTTGCCACGTATTTCTCGGCCGCCAGGACGGGCAGCTCCACCGCAACGGAAACCAAAGACCTGTCGGCCAGCGCCAATTCCTTTTCCGCCCCTCTCTTGTCATCCTTTTCGAGCAAGCTCCCGGCACGGTCGATATGACGCCTCGCCTTGTCAGTCGGGAGGTAGTCCTGAATCTCATCCAGGGACGCATATATGGGGGGAAGGTCCTGCAAGGCCTTTTTAGCGGGTTCGTATTCCAGGTGCTTCATGGCGATCGAGATGAGGTCCCTGGCCATGGACGAAGAGAGGTTGTCGCGCATGGTGCGCATCAGCCTCGCCGCCTCATACGCTTCATAGACGGCCTTTTTGAATGCCTTGTTGTGAATGTCCGCACGTGCCTGGGCGATGCGGCGCTGCACCACTACCGCGGTCCTGGCGATGACCGTTTTTTCCTGTGGCGGGATACTCATGTATAGCTTTCCCGGTGCATGTGGGACGGTTTGGGAAATGGAAATTCCACTGGTTGCGATCATGAATAACCCCGCAAAGACAGCCGCAATAATCGGATGAACTCTTCTCATGGCCCCTCCCCCCTTTTTATATCGTCGAATCTCACCGTCACGAACCTTCCATGGAAACGAAGAAGGTCTGCTTTCCCCTCTTGAGCAGCATGAGCACAGGCTCACCCTGTTTCAGTTTGGCCATGGCACTGTTAAAGTCGGCCAGGTTCCTGACCGGCTTGCGGTCCACCTCCTTAATGAGGTCACCGGTCTGAATCCCCGCATCTTCGGCAAGGCCTCCCGGGTCAACGTTCACCACGATCACGCCGGTCTTGTCCCTGACACCGAACTGCTGCCGCCACTGTGGGGTGATGTCGTCCAGTTTCATGCCAAAGCTTTGCACGGGCGTCTGGCTCTGGGCGGCGATCTTCGCTTCGGTCAGCTCTTCGACCCGGATTTTGACCGGTACATTCTTGCCGTCCCTCACAACGGTCACGTCGACCACTTTTCCCACGGCGGTTTCCGCAACCAAGAGCGGCAAGTCATTGGCGCTTTTCACCTCTTTACCGTCAAAAACGGTTATGATATCGCCCCGCTTCATTCCACCCTTCTCCGCCGGTCCACCAGGCGCCACATCTCCGACCAGCGCCCCTTTGGCTTCTTTCAGTCCGAAGGATTTCGCCATTTCGGGGGTCACGGTCTGGATGGTCACGCCGATCCACCCCCTGACTACCCGCCCTTTTTCCTTCAGCTGCGACGTCACCGACCTGGCCATGTTGCTGGGAATGGAGAAACCTAGCCCCTGACCGCCGGGAACTATGGCCGTATTGATGCCGACCACTTCACCCTTCAGGTTGACGAGGGGACCGCCGCTGTTGCCGGGATTGATCGGCGCATCGGTCTGGAGGAAATCGTCGTACGGACCGGAGCCGATCACCCTCCCCGTAGCGCTGATGATCCCCTGGGTCACCGTGTGCCCCAGACCGAACGGGTTACCCACGGCGAGCACCCAGTCTCCGACCCTGATTTTGTCAGAATCTCCCAAGATGAGGACCGGCAGGTTTTCGAACGGCGAGGCGATCTTGATCAGCGCCAGGTCCGTTTTTTTGTCCCGGCCAATGACCTTGGCCTTGAATTCCCTGCCGTCGGCCAGCTTAGCCTTGATCTCCTCGGCGCTGTCTACCACGTGGTTGTTAGTGATGATGTAGCCATCCCTGTCGATAATGAAACCTGAACCGAGGCTCTGCTGCTTCATTTCCCGGTCCGGAGTTTCATTAAAAAAACGCTTGAAGAAATCCCCGAACGGCCCCCCATCCTCCGGCCCGAAAAAATGCCGGAACGGATTGCCGGGGACTTTCACGGTCGAGGTGGTGCTGATGTTCACCACGGCAGGTTTTACTTTTTCGGCCAAGTCGGCAAAGGACTGGGGAAACCCCACAACTTCCGTTCGGCTCTTGCTCTCGCATCCCCCCTGCGAAGCGATCGCCATGAGCAGCAACAGGGTCGAACAAATAATTCTGCAGCACCGCAAGAATCTGACATTGAGCATGATACCCTCCTGTCGCATTTTATACTTTACCGTCACCTCCGCCGACCGCTCCAGAGCGGCACACCGTTCTCTTCACGCAGCTTCAACGTTTCATTCCCCTTTTTCAGCTCTGCCGCCAAGACGGCCGGCTTGCCATTGAACGTCACCCGCGACCCGGTAACGGCAACAGTATCCCCCGGCAAGATCTTGATGTCCTGCCTCTCGATGTACCATCCCGGCCCCAGGTGCACCGAAATCGTTTCCTTGTCACCTTTCACCGTAAGGGCGATCCCGTAGCTCATCCCCTTTCGCGGCGTGATCCTGTCGACACTCATCACTTTCCCGGTGAATGTCTCCGCTGTCTTCACGTCATACATGTTGCAATAGCTGCCGCCCATACCCCAGCCACCGCTTCCTCTCCATCCCCGCCAGGGGGCCGCATACGCCAGGGAAGCTGCGATGACGAAAATGAACATAAGGCCGTAGATGACGGTTATCTTTTTCATGGACGATCTCCTTTTCGAGTTATTTTTAACAAATCTTAACATAATCTTGCCATCTTTCATCCCTTCCTGAAAAGAAAGCAGCTTCCATTTAAACCGGTTTCCACCGCTCCCCTGACATCGGCCTTCTACATTTGCCGTTTCTAAGCAAATAACCATCAACATCCGGCGTCAAAATGCCGATGTTTTAATAAAAGACTGACAACGGTCGGCAAATTTGATAACTATCAAGGTGCTGGATCGTTACCATTGACACATCGATCAAACGAGGCCTTCATGATTCACCCCCCCCAACTCACCATCCCCCAGTTCAAGTCGCGCATCAGATTTCTTGTCGGACTCCTCGTCGTCTCCGTCATCAGCATCATGATCTGGCATATCAGTTATGAACGCAGCGCCATTATCGCCGCTGCAGAACTGCAAACTCAGGGTTACTCCCGGGCATTGAGCGAACATGCCGCGAGCGCATTTGCCGAGGCCGACCACACTTTGAGAGAAATCGTCAACGAGATAGACAAACGGGGCGATATCGACCGCATAGAACGCCGGGCTCTGTTTCATATCATCAGGAGTCAGGGGGGCGACACGCCGCAGATCGGCGCCATCTTCCTCACCGACCGTTCCGGCATAATGATAGTCAATTCCCTCGAATTCCCTTCAAAACAGATAGATGTCTCCGATCGGGAATATTTTCGCTATAATCGGGACACACCCGGGGCGGGTCTTTTCATCAGCCGACCGTTAATCAGCAGACTCTCCAACCGGTGGCGGTTCACCCTGACGCGGCCGCTGACATCCCGTGACGGCAGTTTTGCCGGACTGGTAGCAGTGGCCTTCGAGATCGACTATTTCCACCGCTTCTATACCTCCATCAATCTTGGCCCCCGCGGCAAGGTGCAGTTGATCCGCACCGACGGCGCGCCGCTGTTGAGCGAGCCTTTCACGGAAAGCGCCTTTGCCGTGGACTTCAAACGATCCGCCCTTTTCCGGAAACACATGAACATGTCACAAGGGGGCACGTTCCATGACTACAACAGCATCGAAGACCACTCACCGCGCATCGTCTCGTACAACACTCTCTCGCGCTTGCCGGTCGTGGCGGTCGTCTCGCTGCATCTGGACGACGTGCTGGCCCCGTGGAAACGCCATGTCATCTTTGAAACGGTTACCACCCTGGGACTCTGCCTTGCCGTCTTTTTTCTGACGCTGCTCCTCTTTCGCCATCTGGACCAGTTGCAGACGGCGCAGCAGTCGCTGCGGGAACAAGAGGAACAGCTGCGTATCAAGGCGGCGCAGATCGATTCCGCCAATGATGCCATCCTGCTGATGGACACCGACGGGCGGCTGGTCCATTTCAACAACGCCCTCTGCCAGATGACGGGACACGACCGGGATGAGCTTCGGGGAGCACTTCTGCACGACTTGGAACCGCCTGAGGAGACACCCCGGCTCGTGCCGGGCATCAGGCTGATCATGGAGTACGGCGAGGCGATTTTCGAGTCGGCTTATACAACCAAAGGAGGAGCGATCGTCCCCGTCGAGGTCCATGCCCGGACAATGGAGTGCGAAGGAAAGAAACGGATCCTCAGCATCGTCAGGGACATCAGCGAGCGCAAGCATAGCGAACTCAGGGAGCAGACGAGACTGCGGATACTCGAAAAAATGGCCACCGGCGTAGGCCTTCCTGAGCTGCTCATGGACATCGTCCGCTTTGTGGA
>DAIEGL010000134.1 GCA_027356255.1 Geobacter sp.
ATCATCACCGAGGAGCTGACCGTCCACCCGACCGACATGGCCTACGAAAAGCTGATCGACGTCTACCACGCAGAGGTGATTCCCGGCTTCAAGCGGATCACCGACTACGTGCATCAGTATGACGCCAAGATCTTCGCCCAGCTGAACCACAACGGCCAGCAGGGTGACGGCAGCATCTCCCGGTTGCCGGTCTGGGCACCGTCGCCGATTCCGGACGTTCTGTTCCGGGAGACGCCGAAGGCAATGGAGCCGGAGGATATCGAGGAAGTGGCCCGCTATTTTGCCCGGAGTGCCATTCACGTCCGTGAAGGTGGATTCGACGGGATCGAGCTGCAGTTCGGCCATTCCAGCCTGGCCCGCCAGTTCCTGTCGCCGCTCACCAACTTCCGCAGCGACGAGTTCGGAGGCTCCCTGGAAAACCGGATGCGGGCGCCGCTCCGGTTCATTGCTGCGGTGAGAAAGGCGGTGGGGAACGACTTCACCCTCGGCATCAGGATGTGCGCAGACGAGATGATCCCGGGCGGCCTGGACCTGGCCCAGGTCCAGGAGATCTGCGCCCGCTTCGAAGCCTCGGGGCTCATCGACTTCATGGACCTCTCCATCGCCACCTTCTACAACCTCTACCTGGTGGAAGGCTCCATGCACACCCCGCTCGGCTACACCATCCCTCTGGCTGCCGGCATCCGGGAGCGGATCAAGCTCCCCGTATTCTGCACCGGCCGGATCAACGACCCGGTCATGGCCGAGAAGGTGCTGGCCAACGGCCAGGCCGACATGATCGGCATGTGCCGCGGTCTCATCTGCGATCCGTTCCTCCCCAAGAAGGCGCAGGAAGGGCGGCTGGAAGACATCCGCTACTGTATCGCCTGCAACCAGGGGTGCATCGGCCGGATCGGCATGAACAAGACGCTCGGCTGCGTCCAGAACCCGGCTGTCGGCCGGGAAAAGGCATGGGGCGAAGGGACCCTGGAAAAGGCCAGCGTGCGGAAAAAGGTGACCATCGTCGGCGGCGGCCCGGCCGGCATGTGGGCTGCCAAGATGGCCGGCCGGCGCGGCCACAAGGTCACCCTTATCGACCGGAACGAGGGTCTGGGCGGGCAGGTGGTGACCGCCATGAAGGGGACCGGCCGCGACGAGTTCGGCGTCATCATCCGCAACGAGAAGAGCCAGGTGGACAAGGCCGGCGTGACCGTCAAGCTCGGCGCCGGGGCTACCAAAGAGCAGATCCTGGCAGGGAAGCCGGACGTGGTGATCGTGGCCACCGGCAGCATCCCCAAGAAGCACCCGGTCGGTGGCGCTGACGGCCCGGCAATCTTCAATGTACTGCAGGTGCTGAACGGCGAGGCCGAGCTGGGACAGAAGGTCTGTCTGATCGACTACGACGGCCACCAGCGCGCCACGGCGACCGCCGAGTTCATGGCCAACCAGGGGAAGAAGGTGGACATGATTACCTCCAGCCTCTTCATCTGCGCAGAGCTGGGGCCGACCCAGGACCTCTACACCTCGCGCCAGCGGCTGCTGCAGAAGGGGGTCACCTTTACCCCGGACATCGCCGTCATCGAGGTGGGGGGCGAGGCGGGCGCCAAGACCGTCAAGGGGTTCAATGTCTACTCCAACGTCTGGAACGACTGGGGCCCCTATGACTCCATCGTACTGGCCATGGGGCAGCAGGTGGAGGAAGAGCTGTACATGAGCCTGAAAGGGAAGGTGCCCGAGCTGTACCGGATCGGCGACTGCGTTGCCCCCCGCAAGGTGGACATGGCCATCTGGGAAGGGCACAAGATCGGGAGGGAGATCTGATGTCCGCAACCAGAAAGATCCTCGTTTTTGCCGATCTCCCCGACGGCGAACTCGGCGAGACCGGACGGGGGCTCCTCTCCTACGGTGCCAGGCTGGCCGGCTTCATCGACGGCAGCTGGGGGGCGGTCACTCCCGTTCTCCCGGAGGGGGAGGCTCTCGCCCAATTCGGCATCTATGGTACTCCGGCCATAACCCGGATGGCCGGGTGCGAGTCCCTGCTCGACGCGCCGGCCCTGCTCGGCAAGGCACTGGCGCAGCTCGCGGACGAGCAGTCGGCCAACCTCCTGGTGCTCCCCCATAACGACCTGGGCGCCACCCTGGCGCCGGTGGCGGCAGCGGCGTTGGATGCCGCCATCATGACCGAGGTGGTCAGCGGCCGCCGTGGCCCGGAAGGGGTGCGCTTCTCCCGCCAGGCCCTGGGGAACCGGATCGCGGAGACCAGGAACTGGGACGGTTTGCGCCCCCTGGTGATCACCGTGCCGACCCGCTCCTTGAGCCAGGTCCTGATGCCGTCCGTGGCAGCAACCACGCCCGCAGTGGCCACCTGGCAGCCGGCAGCGCTTCCCACCGGAGCCACAGGCACGATCGTCGAGCGGATTCCGCCCGACCCGCAGACCGTTGACCTGACCGAGGCGGAGGTGATCTTCAGCGTCGGCAAGGGGTGCGATCCGGCCACCTTCGAAAAGCTCAAGGAGCTCTGCCGGCTCTTGAACGTCTCTTACGGCGTTACCCGCCCGGTCTACGACCTGGGGTGGACCGGCTTTGAGCGGATGGTCGGCCAGACCGGCCGGACCGTGGTCCCGCGGCTCTACCTGGCACTCGGCATTTCCGGCTCCATGCACCATGTGGGAGGGATCAAGGACTCCAAGCGGATCGTGGCGGTGAACAGCGATGCCAAGGCTCCCATTTTCACCAACTCCGACGAGGGGTTCGTGGCTGATCTGAAGGAGGTGCTGCCGCGCCTCCTGGATCGGGTTAAAAGCGCCGCCGGAGGTGCAGCATGAGCAAGCAGTATCAGGCAATCATAGTCGGTGCGGGACCGGCCGGTTCTTCGGCCGCATTGACCATGGCGCTGGCCGGTCTGGACGTGGCGCTGATCGAGCGGGGGGCATTCCCGGGCGAAAAGAACATGTTCGGCGGCATCCTGCACCGCATGACCTCCATCGAAGAGCTCATGCCCGACTTCTGGACCAAGGCGCCGCTGGAGCGGCACATCGCCAAGAAGGGAACCACCTTCTTGACCCGTGAGGCCAGCTTCAACGTACAGCATGAAACCGTCAACTTCGACCGCGCCCCCTACAACGGCTATACCGTCTTCCGTCCCCGTTTCGACCGCTGGCTGGCCGAAGAGGCCGTCAAGGCCGGCGCCACCCTGATCACCCGTTCCACGGTGGATGACCTGATCTACAAGAACGACCGGATCGCCGGGGTCTCCATCCTGGGACGCGCGGGACAGATCAAGGCGCCGGTGGTGATCGCCGCCGACGGTGTCCTGTCGTTCACGGCCCAGAAGGCCGGGTTGCGCCGTCCCAAGTTCAATGCCGATCAGATGGCAGTGGGTGTCAAGGCGCTGATCGACATGCCGCGCGAGATGATCGACGATCGCTTCGGGCTGGTCCGGGACCAGGGCTTCGCCAACGAGTTCGTCGGCGCGACCTCCGGTGTTCGCGGTGGCGGTTTCCTTTACACCAACTACGATTCGCTCTCCATCGGCCTGGTGTTTCACCTGGCCAGTCTGCGCGTAAGCGGCAAGACCCCCTACGACATGCTCAACGAGTTCATGGAGCAACCGCAGGTGGCCAAGCTGGTGCGGGGGGGGCGGCTTATGGAATATTCGGCCCACGTCATCCCCGAAGGCGGCTACAACATGATTCCGGAACTGGCCGGCAACGGCATTCTGGTTGCCGGCGACGCCGCGGCGCTATGCAACGCCACCGGCGTCAACCTGGAGGGGATCAACCTAGCCTCCCACTCCGGCATCCTGGCCGGGAAGACCGTGATCGAGGCGCATCAGCGGCAGGACTTCTCCCTGAAAACGCTCAAACGCTACAAGGAACGTCTCGACCTGAGCTGGGTAATGAAGGACCTGAAGGGGTTCAGAAACGCTCCCCGGATGCTCCACATCGACCGGATCTACAATGAGTACCCGGAACTGGTCTGCAGCATGATGGAACACATCTACCGCATCGACGGCACCCCGAAGGTGAGCATCCCAAAACTCGTCCTGCGGGAGGTGAAGGAGAAGGTCGGCCTGAAGAACGCCATCTCCGACGCCCTGACCGCCTGGAGGGCATTGTGAACATAGACGAGATATTCGACTTCACCAGTTTCACCATCGACCGGGAACCCCATATCGTTCTCGATACCACGGTCTGCGCCGGCTGCGACAATCGCGGCTGCACCAACTCCTGCCCCGCCCGCTGCTACACCTGGTCGGAGGAGGAACAGAAGATGACCTTCGTCCATGACGGCTGCCTGGAATGCGGCACCTGCTATGTGGTCTGCCACAAGAGCGCCTTCACCCGCTGGCGCTACCCGCGGGGAGGGTACGGGGTCGCGTACAGGATGACTTGAAGGCTATTCGGACCGATCAGTCGGATCCGGCCGATCGGTCCGATGTCAAAAATAATCATGATTTACTGGAGATTCCATGCCAGACAAAAAACTCGACATACTCGTCCTCCTCCGGGAGGTGAGCGACCCCCGCCCCCCGGCCCGCGTCATCACGCGGGGGGCCGGCATCAGCGACCGGGGCTTACGGCGCGTACCGAACCCGGCCGATCTTGCGGCCCTGGAAGAGGCGCTCTGCCTTAAAGACCGAGTCGGCGCCACCGTGACCGTCTTTGCAGTCGGTCCAGCCCGTCTTGACGACACCTTGCGGCTCGCCTTCTCCATGGGGGCGGACCGGGGGATACGGTTCTGGGATCATGGCCTGGAGGGGGGGGACGCCGTGGCCGATGCCCTGGTCCTCTCCCGGATCATGACCATTCTTGCGCCGAGCCTCGTCTTCACCGGTAACCGCCTGGCTGACCGGGGTGACGATCCGGTGCCGGCCCTGGCCGCTGCCGTGAACGGCATGCCTAGCATTGCCGCCGCCGTCTCGCTCACCCTGAAAACCGGATGGGTCGAAGTGCTGCGCAAGGGGGATCGGGGGGGGAGGCAGGTGGTCACCGCGCCGTTCCCGTGTACGGTCCTCTTCGAGGAAAGCCGGTCGCCCCGCTATCCTTCCGTCGAGGCTGTTACCGGGGCGCTGACCGCAAACGTTGAAATGTGGGGAGTGGCGGACCTGGGGCTCCCCTTCTGGGAGATCGGAGCCACGGGCGCATATCTCACGACAGCCGAGTTCGGCGTCCCGCGTCCCGACCCGGTGCGGGTGGCGACCCCGGATGCGAAACTTCCCGCCTTCGAGCGTATCCTCTCGCTCCTCTCCGGCGGGATCAAGGCCCGTGAGGGAAAACAGCATGCGCTCTCGGCCGATGATACGGCAGAAGGGCTCTGGCGGATACTCGGTGAAGAGGGGCTTTGCCAAGTCCCATAGGACCTATAAGTCCTATGGGTCCCATGCGACCTGAGCTTTTAGAGGTTATCAAGATGATCTATCGACTGGCGCAGCATGTGGAACTGGTGGAACGGGACGGGGGAAGCTTCCTCGTGGCAAAGGCTCCCCTCTGCGTCCTGCGCCTTAACCGTTCCCTGGCGGAAATGGTCAGACTCGGGATGGATGGACCGCTGAGGGCCGGAACTCCCGGCGAAGCGGAAGTTCTGGAGCAGCTGGCGGCAAAGGGGTTCGTGGAGCGGCTGCGAAGCGTT
This sequence comes from Geobacter sp., assembly GCA_027356255.1. Taxonomy (GTDB): domain Bacteria; phylum Desulfobacterota; class Desulfuromonadia; order Geobacterales; family Geobacteraceae; genus Geotalea. The sequence continues at coordinate 5,611 of DAIEGL010000134.1, forward strand.
CCGGATCAACCGGCGTCACTTCCCACGGTCAGTGTCGTCATCCCGGTCAAGGACCGGGCAGAAGAGTTGAAACGCTGCCTTGCTTCCCTCGCCCGGCTCGACTATCCAAAGGCGTTGATCCAGGTAATCGTCGTGGATGACGGGAGCCGGGACGACTCCCCGCTGGTTGCGCGGGAATTCGGGGCGCTCGTCGTACCATCGGGCGGCACTGGACGGGGGCCGGCAGCGGCCAGGAACCGCGGGGCTGAGCAAGCACGGGGAGAGATCCTCGCCTTCATCGATTCGGACTGTACCGCGTCGGAGACGTGGCTTGCGGAACTGATACCGCTCTTCGAAGATCCCAAAACGGCGGCGGTTGGGGGGATGGTGGACGGCATGTGCACCACTTCCGCCGTCGACCGTTACGAGGCGGTCATGTCCAGCCTTTCCCTCGGTTCCCGGGAGCGCTCCGGAAGCGGGGGGGACGATACGTTCTATCTGCCGAGCTGCAACATGCTCGTGCGGCGGACCATTTTTCTGGCGGTCTGCGGTTTCGACGACGACATGCATGTGGGTGAGGACGTTGACCTGACCTGGCGCCTGCGGGACGAGGGGTGGACCATCGCTTACCTCCCTCTGGGCCGTGTCTACCACGAGCACCGCAGCACCCTCCGTTCATTCATGTCCCGCCGTTTCGACTACGGCACCTCCGAAGGGCTGCTCCAGCTCCTCCATCCCCACCGGCGCAAAAGGATGGTTATCCCTCCTCTGCTGGCCTTTGTCCTGGCACTCTGCCTCATGGCTCCGTTTACGGGCTGCTGGTCGTTACTGCCGGCAGCGGGGGTGCTCGTGGCCGACGCGATGGTCGTCCGGTTGCGGTTTGCCCGCCGGAGACTCCCTATCGGCCTTTCTGCTCTTCTTGCGGGGCGTCTGCGGGCCCTTGGCAGTCTGGTCTATTACCTCTGCTACCACCTGGTGCGATATTATGCCCCGGTACTCATCGCCATCGCCTTGATCGCTCCCCTGTTCTGTGCCGTGCCCGTTGCTGTATTGGCGTGTGCTGCCGGGGTCGATTACGCGATCAGAAAGCCGCGCCTGTCGTTCGTCGGTTTCACCGGCATCTACCTGCTGGAACAGATAGCTTACGGGGCCGGCGTCTTCTGGGGGTGCCTGCGCCGCAAGACGTTCGCCAGCTACCGCGTAGTGATACTCAGGCAGATGGAGCTGTCCACGTAGAATGCACAGGCTTCAACATCAAGGCTGCCAAGCCGGTAACAGTCAGATAAAGACAGAGGAGACACGAGATGGCCGGGAATATCAAGCGGCTGATCGATACCATCATCACTCAACGGGCGCACGGCGACAAAATTCTGGAAGGAACCGTAAAGATCAAACTGATCCTGAAGGGTATCGATCCTAAAAATTACACCGCTCAATCCGATGACGACCCGGTGGTGATGGGGAAACTGCAAGAGATGATCGACGAATACAAACTGAATGCGGAAGGATGACAGGAGCAGCTTGTGAACATTAAAACAGCCTTTTCCGTTGAGAGTGACATACGCGAAGCTGTTGCGGACATCCGGCAACAGCTGGGAGGGTTTGAAGCGGAAATGCTCGTGTTCTTCGCTTCCTCCGTATTTGATCCCGAGCGCGCCGCCCGTTTGATGGGGGACGCCTTCCCCCATACCGTGACCTTCGGCTGTTCTACCGCGGGGGAGATAGTTTCCGGCAGGATGCTCACCCATTCCGTTGTTGCCATGGCATTCAACCGGGATTCCCTCAAGGGGGTAAAGGTTGAGGTCCTTGAAAACATCACGACCGGAAACCCGGTGGACAAGGCGTTCGACGCTTTCGAGCGGCATTTTCAAACGCCTCCGGCGGCAATGGACCGCAAGAAGTATCTGGGAATCCTGCTCATCGATGGCCTGAGCGGCGCGGAAGAGCGGGTAATAGACCGGATCGGTGATTTGACCAACATAAACATTGCCGGCGGCTCGGCGGGAGACGATCTGAAATTTTCCGCCACCCATGTTTACGCCAACGGCAAGAGTTACACCAATGCGGCGGTGCTGGCAGTGCTGGAGCCGGCGGGCCCGTTTTCATTCATCAAGACGCAGAGTTTCTCCCCCTTGCCGCAAAAACTGCTGGTGACCAAGGTGAACGAGGCGAAACGGGAAATCCTGGAGTTCAACCACAAACCTGGCGCCATTGCCTATGCGGAAGCTGTGGGCACTTCCGTTGCCGATGCCCCGACGCGCTTCATGAGCAATCCGGTAGGGCTTGTCTTCGAAGGCGATCCATACGTGCTCAGCCCGCAGAGAATCATGGGGGACAGCATGCACTTCTGCTGCGCCGTGAAGGAAGGGATGGAACTCAACCTGCTGGAATCGACGGACATCATCGCCGACACGAAAAAGGCGCTCGAAGCGGCAAGATCGGAACTTGCAGGCATCTCGGGCATTATTGCCTTCAACTGCATCCTGCGCACCATGGAGCTCAGGCAAAAAGGTCTGAGCGACACATACGGGGAGCTGTTTGCAGGCGTTCCCACCATCGGGTTCAGCACCTACGGCGAGCAGTTCATCGGCCATCTGAACCAGACGGCGGTGATGATAGCGTTTCATTAGACTGCATGACCACACCGGTTTTCTCCGAGCCTCCTCACCTACAGAGACGGTCATTACCTGACCAGGCAGCCGGAGTACGAGACGGTCTGGTCCCATGGCGGCCACTGCGGCATCGACGACCTGGACACCGTAGCCCGGCTCGACTTCATGGATGACAACATCGGCGTCGATACCATCGAGATGGGGGTCACCATCGGTGTGGCCATGGATGCGGGGATCATCGAGTTCGGCGACCGCGAAGGCGCTATCCGGCTGATGGAAGAAGTCAGGCGGGGCTTTCGCTCCGTCGTTTTAATGGGCCGACAAGGGGGGGGACATGCTGCTGGAACAACTGGTGGAAAAAGCCGGGCAATGCCCGGAGTATGACTGGGATTCTTACTATCGCTGGTATTTCAGCCAGCTTGCCGGTCGGGAGGTCTCGGATTTCAAGTTCTGGCAGTGCAAAAAATGCCTCTCGGTCAATGTCCTCTTTCTCCCGGCCCGGTATGGGAAGTGTCGCAGCTGCGAACTGATTTACCTTCCCAGCGACCTGTGAAGATAGGAGTAGTGCCATGGAACTGGATATCGCGCTCTATGCCGGGTTGCGCTGCGCAAACCCGGAACTTTCCTGCTGCGGGGAAAAGGAGTTCCGCGTGGAAGTCTCCGCGGGAACAACGGTCCGCGCCCTCCGGGATCTGCTGGGAATAGCCCCGGCCATCCCGCTGCTCGTCATGGTCAACAACCACCACGAGCCGGAGGAGTCGGTCCTGCGTGCCGATGACCGGGTCGCCATGTTTCCCCCCATCGGCGGGGGGTAACGCGCAACTGTATGTCTGGCCGCTAATTTCACGAAATCGGGGTGTGACTGCCATTAGAACCATAACGAAAAAAGAGAAGTCGAGCTATATCATTCGGACGGTGATCCATGCCCTCGATCTGTTGGAGCAGTTCGGCAGCGATGTGGAGGAGCTTGGCGTCACCGAGCTCTCCAAGCGGCTGACCCTCCACAAGAACAATGTATTCAGGCTGCTGGCCACCCTTGAGTCGCGCAGATACATCGAGCAGAACCGGTCCACCGGCAACTACCGTCTCGGACTGAAGAACCTGGAACTGGGGCAGACCATGGTCAGGCAGATGGGTCTGTTGCGCCAGGCCAAGCCGGTACTGGAGACATTGACGGCCCAATGCCGCGAAACCAGTTATGTGGCGCTCCTGCAGGATTCGTATATCGTTTACCTGGACGCGGTTGAATCCGACCTGCCTGTCCGGGTGGTCCCCCGGGTCGGTGCGCGGCTCCCTGCCCACTGCACCGCGGCTGGCAAGGTGCATCTCGCCTCCATGGCGACCGACGAGCTGGCGCTTCACCTCCCCGCCGATGAACTTCAGCGCTACACCCCGAACACCATTACCGACCGGCAGGATTTGCAGCGACAGCTCCTGCAGGTGGCGGCACAGGGATACGCCATAGACGACGAAGAGCTGGACGTGGGGGTCAGGTGCATCAGCGCACCCATTCGCGACTATACCCGGAAGGTCGCCGGAGCGCTCAGCATCTCGGGAC
>DAIEGL010000070.1 GCA_027356255.1 Geobacter sp.
TCCTCGATGTCCGGGAGAAACTCAGGGCTGAAAAGCTCTCCCAGATTCCCCCGCCTGGCCAGCAGCCTGGCGACATCGGGAATCGATCTTGCCATGTACGCGACCCCGTTCTCCAACCGCTCAAGACGGTGAAGGTTCTGCATCGTGGCATTCATTTCAGCGCCGGACTGCTTCAGAAAGTCGAAGCCGGACATGGTGACGAGATTTTCCGTTTTGCCGCCGTTCCTGTAGAAAGAATCAGGGTCCTGGCCTTCCGGGAAGATGAAAGCCGTTGCCTTCATCTCTTCCTTTACCGCCAAAAGGATTGCCTTTTGATGAGCCTTTCTGCCGGCGTCGTCTCCATCGAACATCAGGTTCAGACGCCGGACATAGCGCTTCAACATAGCGGCATGCTCCCGGGTGAATGCCGTCCCGCAGGTGGCGACGACGTTGTTGATCCCGGCAGACCACATCTGCATGAGATCGATGTAGCCTTCGACCACATAGACCTCGCCCTGTAATTTCATCGCTTCGATGGCGCCGTCCAGTCCGAAGAGGGTCGCCGACTTCCTGAAAAGAGGCGTCTCCGGGCTGTTGATGTATTTGCATCGCGCGGTTGTTGCACTCATTGTCCGACCGGCAAAGGCGATGATGTACCCCGCTTTATCCCTGATGGGGAACATCACGCGCCCCCGGAAGGTGTCCCGGTAGCCGCCTGCAGCGTCCTTTCTTATCAGCCCGGCCTTTTCCGCGACATCAAGCGGGAGCCTTTCCTTGTCGAGATACTCCACAAGGGTTTTCCCGCCGACCGATGCGAAGCCGATCCCGAACTGCCTGACCATTGCATCGGTCATGCGGGTGCCGACGTATGCCTTTGCGCCGTTCTGATTTTGCAGCAGGCTGTTGTGGTAGAACTGCTGGGCCCTTCGCAGGAGATTCAGCAGGTTCCTCCGTTCGCTCTCCTCTTTGGAGCCGCCATTGGGGATATTGATTCCTCCCTTCCTGGCGAGAACTTCGAGAGAGGCAGGGAACGAGATGCCGTCAATTTTCATCAGAAACTTGGCGATATCTCCACCCTCTGAGCAGGCGCCGAAACAGCGCCAGGTTTTTCTGCCCGGGTCCACGATAAAAGACGGCGTCTTTTCTGCGTGAAAGGGGCAGCATGCCACATAGGCCCGCGCTGTTTTCCTGAGAGGGACACATTCCCCGATTATGGAGACGATATTGTCCGCTCCGTAGGCGAGGATCTCCCTCTTGATATGATCAGGTATCATTTTCATGGGAAGGCAACCTCCATGGCGTTCGCGGAGTCAAACTCCTCTTCCTCGATCATGCTGTTCAAGTCCGCACCCGTTTCCAGATGCTTCAATACCAGCCTGATCGCCGACGCCACTTCGTTGAGACAGGTCTTCGGCCCCTGGTGGCACGAAATGCCAGACAGGGCCTTGACCGCGTCCTGAGCCTCCAGTCCGGACCGAAGTCCGTAGGAGACCAGCCGGGCGATGCCGTCCGCCATTGCCGAACCGCAGCCGCCGGCCTTGCCGAAGCGTATGAAGACCTCGAAGGGCTTCCCTTCCTGGGTGGTGACGGTCACGAAAATCTTGCCGCAGTGTGATCGTCGCTGAATGGTGTAACTCGGCGCGGCGGCCGGGCGTGGTGTTTTCGGGCTCATTTAAATTCTCCTTTCCGGCCTACCATCCTCTTGCGTCGATCTGGTCCATGACGGATGCAAGGCCTATGTCCGCGTGCTCGAAGCCGAGATAGCGGCCGGTCGCCGTCGAGACCGAGCCGTCCTTCTGGGGTACCTGCAGCAGTTCTTCTTCGTCCGCTCCCTCCGTGTCATAGTCAAGGACCATGAGGTTCATCGGCTGGATATCGTTTGGACGGTCTGAAACGATGCACTGTACCAGACCCCCTTCAAGGATGACGGCTACGGTCGGTGGTTTCTGACGCCGCTGTGAGACGGCGTTTCGCACCCGCTCGCGCAGGGCGAAGAATTTGTCGGTCCGCGCCGGGTCTTCGTCGGTCACGTTCTCAATGAAATCCCAGCAGGCTATCAGCACCGCGAGTGCTTCGCTCTCCCGGTACTCGTTGTTGTCGAGGTATTCCCGGACATCCGGGATGAACTCGGAAAGGAAATTGACGGCTTCGCAGCCGTTGATCTCCTCGCCATGGAACTCGCTCGCCGGATCCGCCTGGGGGAAGTTTTCAATCAGTTCCAAAAGTAGATTTCTTGCCATGTCCTGTCTCCTTTTCCATGTGAGGGGGCAGAACTCCCCCAGGGGGAAGGTTCCGCCCCCTGTTGGGTTGGCACTGTCGGTTAACCTTTTGCCTCGGCCACGACATCCACCAGGCGTTTGACCGCCTCGCCGATGTCGCCGTGGCCCCAGATCGCGATCAGGTGTTCGGCTGCTTCCAGCAGTTTCGGCGAGGTCGCGTAAAGCCGTGCGTCTGCTTCTACGGTCTCGTTGATCGGCTGGTTGTTCACCCCGCATGCGTAAACTGAGGCATGGGGCATGAAGCCGACACGGGCTATGGCGATGAAACCTGCGCCGGCCACTCTTCTTATTTCCAATGGTCCTTTCGTGTACATAGTTCATCTCCTGTTGGTCAGGGGACTCTCCCCTTGATGGTTGATTTGATATCAGGCTCGCAGCCGCTCATCCCAGCAGCACTCACCGATGAAATGGGCGAGGTCGTCGCTCTGGTAGAAGATGCGGGCGCTGCTTTGGATAATCAGGTTGCCGCAGCCGACGCATTTGACTGCTCTCTCGATTGGGCTGTCCGCTTCCGTCAGTTCCCGGATGTAGTTCTCTTCACACTCCGGGCAGCAGTAGATTTCCCTGTCGATGCCGAACAGGGTGTCGGTGCGACTCAGTTCCAGATTGCCGTCACATGCCCGGCAAATTGGTCCGTCCTGCTCTTTTATCCTGTTTGGGTCGATTATCTGATGGATCTTCCAGGCAATGCGGGCGAGCTTTCCGGAAGGTGTGGTATCACCCGTACAGCGTCGTAGGGTTTCGATGTCGAGAGTATTCCCTGCGTCGTCAGCCGTGAGCGCCTGGAATACTTCCCTGAGCAGTGGAAGATACGAGTCATCCGTTTCCGGGCCGATGTCCCCTGTTTCGGTCTCATGTTTCC
>DAIEGL010000208.1 GCA_027356255.1 Geobacter sp.
GCCATGACGTTGCTCGTGCTGCGGGCTCCGCCGATGTAGGCGGCCCTGGCAACGCTGATTCCGCCGTCCGGTCCGTGGGCGCGGCGCAGGCCGAACTCGACGACTTCCGCGCTTCCCGCCGTCTGGGTGACGCGCGCCGACTTGGTGGCGACCAGGGTCTGGAAGTTGATGATGTTCAGGAGCGCCGTCTCCACGAACTGCGCCTCGGCCAGGTTCCCTTCGATGGTGAGGAGCGGTTCGTTGGCAAAGACTACGGTCCCCTCCTGCGGCGCGGTCACCCGCCCCCTGAAGCGGAACGCACGCAGGAACTCCAGGTAGGCCGGCCGGAAGATGCCGAGAGTTCGCAGATAGGCCAGCTCGTCGTCGGTGAAAGCCAGTCCCTCCAGGTAGGAGAGGGCGGTGTCGAGCCCGGCGAAGACGGCATATCCCCCTTTGAAAGGGTTGTGGCGGTAATAGAGGTCGAACACGGCCGGCGTTTCGTGCATCCCTTCTTCCAGATAGCCGGCAAGCATGGTCAGTTCGTAAAGGTCGGTGATGAGCGGTGAATAGCGCATGGCTCCCCCATTTACCATGCTTAAACTATATCACATCGACGATGCGGCGCCACATTGCCGGGTTTCCCAGTAACAGAAGGATTGAGACGAAATCTGCGGGGGTATAGTAGGTGAAAAATTTGCTGTCGTTCATATTCTTGTCAGCGGAAACAGGGAGGGAACTGCGTATGAAAAGAAGGGCATTTTTCGTCAGGGTCTAGCGGGTGATTGCTTCCAAGAGCTTTGCAGCCAGCTCTCCATCGAGGGGCTTGAGCAGTTCATACTCTTTCCGCGCGGAATCCTTGTCCCCCAAGACATAATAGGCCATCCCCCTGTTGAAGCGAGCATCAGCGTCGTCCGGCTTCAGGCGGAGCACCTGACCGTAGGCCTCTATGGCCTCACGGAAGCGGCCGAGCCGGAGACAGACTGCCCCCAGGTTGCCGTACGCCGGCAGGAAGTCGGGACTGAGTTGCACCGCCTCCCTGAGGGCTGCGGCCGCCTCCTCGAAGTTGCCGATAAAGGCGTTTGCCGTGCCTAGATTGAACCAGGCAGCCGCATCGCCAGGGGTAATGTCGATCACCTTCCTGAACGCATCGGCGGCTTCCCGGTAACTGCCGGCGCGGTTCAGTTCGAGCCCCTTTTGAAACCATTCTGCGGCGCCGGTAAAGTCCACGGCACCCTTGTCCGGGAGAGCCGGTTGCCGTTCAATGTCCCCGTGGGCTGCAATTGCCGCAAGGACCGACACGATAAGCGTGTTGATGAAGAGGTGCACTTTCATCCGGTTTCCTTTAAATCCATTTTTTAAGGATTATAGCAGATAACAACGGATGCGCCGTTTTTCGAGGTTTTCTACTGGAAACGGATGCCCGATTCTGTTATGAATCAGGTGCATCCAAAGAAACATAAGCAGCTAAGGGAGGCCTGGAAGTGGATAATGTACTGATTGTCGGTTGCGGGGATATAGGGAAACGGGTGGCGGGACTGGCCATGGCGGAAGGCGCCGGCGTCAGCGCCCTGGTCAGGTCTGCGGAGAAGGGACAGAAACTGGAGGAGCTGGGGATCAGAGCCGTCGCCGGCAATCTGGACGATCCTTCTTCACTCGGGACCCTTCCGACCAGGGGCGCCCTGGTCTTTTACTTCGCCCCGCCCCCTGGAGGTGGCAACCTGGATACACGGATGCGCTCCTTCTGCGCATCCATCGAGCCGGGCAACGAGCCGCGTCGCGTCGTCTACATGAGTACCAGCGGGGTCTACGGCGACTGCGGAGATGCCGTCGTTACCGAGGAGACGCCGCCAAACCCGCAGACCGCCAGGGCCAAGCGCCGCTATGATGCGGAAACGGTGCTCGGCGAGTGGGGGAGGGCAAGGGAGGTGGATGTGGTCATTCTCCGCGTGACTGGCATCTACGGCCCCGGCCGGCTCCCCGTCACCCAGCTTGCCGACGGCCAGCCGCTGCTGGAAGAACGGCTGTCCCCACCGACCAACCGCATCCATGCGGAGGATCTGGCCAGGGTATGCGTCGCCGCCGCGGAAAAGGGGGAGAACGGCGATATCTTCAACGTCAGTGACGGCCAGGTCGGAACCATGACCCAGTATTTCGATGCCGTTGCCGATCTCCTCGGTTACCCCAGGCCGCGTCAGGTTTCCCTGGAAGAGGCCCACCGGGTGATGAGTCCGCTCATGCTCTCGTATATCGCCGAGACCCGGCGTATGGACAATGGCAAGATGTTGAAAAAGCTCGGCATAAAGCTCCTCTATCCGACCCTGGAGGAGGGATTGAAGGCCTGCGTGCCGCGGAATTGAAACGGAGATCAGCGATCCTTGAAATCCCGGTCGGAGCGGGGAACATCCTGGCTTTTTCGGAGATAGATCGTTTTTGATGGGTTGATTCTGAATCCGTGCAAAAGTGATCTGAGCGGCTTTGCCTCCGGTTCAGCTTCAGGTCGGTCGTAAGGTGGGTGACTCACACCCTCCCTGACGATCAGGTGTCTCAAGCCGTTTTTGTCGTCGGACTTCACCTCGTACATCAGGCCGTCGGCCTTTTTCAGCATGTCATCGACCGACTCCGGCGGGACGTCATAGGTTACCATGCCGATGCTGAAGGTCACGGGCCATCCCCCGCACTCCATGGCTGCCGACAGTTTTGCCTGCAGCTTGGTGATGGCCGACAGCGCATGATCGGTGCCGGTTTCCGGCAGCATGATGACAAATTCGTCCCCGCCGATACGCGCGACGATATCCGCATAGCGAACGTTCTCCAGTATGGTGTCTGCAACGGTGCACAAGAGATCGTCCCCCACGTGGTGTCCCTTTTTGTCATTAACGGTTTTGAAATTATCGAGGTCGATGTAGGCGATGGAGAACGAGCGGTTGTAGCGACGTGCCCGGTAAATTTCCTGCTCTGCCAGCTCATAGAGGTAGCGGCGGTTCAGCGCCCGCGTGAGCGGATCGATGCGCGCCAGTTTCTTTTCCTGGTCGTGTTTCTCCCGTAACGTTGAAAACATGAGGCCGAGCAGGAACAGATAGCTCGATTCGATGATGAAATCCCAGGAATGCAGGAGCAGGAAAGCAGAAGAGGGGTGGTCCAGCAGTTTGTTGGCGAAGCTGGCGATGCTGCAGGACAGGCAGATGAACAGTCCCGACCGTTTGTCCACGAACCACGACACGAGAAAGACCGGGATCAGGTAGAAGAGTATGAAGGAGACATCACCGGTCAGGTAATCGAGGAAAGCCAGGATGACCACCAGTGTGTAGCCGGCCATCAGCAGGCGGGGTTTCGGTTTACCCTCCAGATATTTGAAAATCTTGTTATGGATGGCGGTGTACATGGTGATCTTCTTTTCATTGTTCAGGTTTTTCTTCTTAATGAGAATTGAAGCAAGAAGCCTGCCAGTATGAGGGTGCTGCCGTTGGGGGGAAAATGGAAAACCGGGTGAGAACGGAATTGTCGGATACGGTCATACTTGTCCACGGCCTCTGGATGACGGGACTGGAACTCACTCTCCTCGGGCGGCGGTTGAGACGCTGCGGCTTCCAGGTGCATTACTTCCGTTACCGTTCCTGGCGGGGTACGCTGAACGATGCGGCACGCGGCCTCGGCCGGCTTGCGGGTGAAAGCGCCGGCAAAAGGGTGCATTTTGTGGGGCACAGCCTCGGGGGGATCGTTATTGCCAGAATGCTGGAGCTGCATCCGCCGGTTCAAGGGGGTAAGGTCGCTCTCCTCGGCTCCCCCATGGGGGGGAGTGCCTTGGTGGCGGCGCTTTCCCGCTGTCGAATCGGCCGTTTCGTCCTTGGCAGGGTCATAGGCGAGGCGCTCATGGAGAACACCCCTGTCTGGTCCCGGTCGAGGGAACTCCTCGTCATAGCGGGCACATTGCCGCTCGGGTTCGGAGCCCTTTTCGGCGTGCCGTCTCCCCATGACGGAACCATAGCCGAGACGGAAACCGTGGTGGAGGGGGCCGAATCGACTCGGGTGAGGACTTCTCACATGGGGATGGTCATTTCGCCGAAAGTTGCGAAAATTCTATGCAATTTTTTCAGGGATGATGAATGTGGCGTCAGCGGAGGAAGGGGATGAGAAAAGTCCGGTAACCGGGGAGCCTGTCCGGAGGCCGAAAGTTCCGCAACCTCCTGCGGATACTTTCGGCCATGATTGCCTTGGTTATGTCGCTCAGATCCAGGCATCTCCACCGTCATACCTGAATGTGTCTCCCTTGGTCTTGCGGCTCATCTTGAACTTTGCTTCCTTTGCGCAGCATTTGATCTTATCGAGCGCTTCGTCTTTGGCCTCGCCAAGCTTTTCCCGTACCTCTTTTCCCGTTTTGGGGGTCAAGAGAAGCGTTATTCCGGCTGCGAGTACTGCGCCGGTTAAAAATGCCATTACTGCTGCACCCTCGTTGTTCCTGTTTTTTGACATGATTCCAGCTCCTTTCCGTCGCATCATGAGAAATAGTCATGCTTATTATTAGCACATAATTTGCCCTATGAAAACCCCCTGCTGCACGTTTATTTGATCCTTCGTTCATGTGGTGGGAGATTCGGCGGGGGGGGACCGGCGGCATACCACGCCGATCCCGCCAATGGCAAGGGTTTTGGATTGGCTCGGGCGAAAGCTTTCACTGTTGACACCGCTCTCTTAGTGGGTGTATTAAAGTTATTTTTCGCCCCGTTCTTGGCTACGGCAAAATAGATATTGCCGTAGACGGGCATTTATCATTATAATCAACTTTCAAGTCGTTGAATGGCAGGCTGTCTTTGGGTTTTTCATGTTTGACCGTTATGGAGGCTGGTGATGAGAAAAACGATATTTTTGCTGTTGTTACTGCTGGTTTTGTCGCTGAATCAAACTGCTCACGCCTGTGTCGGCAAGATACTCAGTATAGGCATTCCGAATTCTGCCAACGAACAGCTCCTGGCGGAAATGATCGCGACCCTGGTCTCCGAAAGGACCGGCACGACGGTGAAGATAGTCGTCTATAAGGGTGACAGGGAACTCTACAATGCGGTGAAAAAAGGAGAAGTCGGCGTCCTCATCGAAAACACCGACCATGCCCTGAAGATGGTGTCCAGACCGAAGGGGGCCAATGCCAAAACGGCTTATGAGACGGCAAAGAGCGAGTACCGCAAAAGCCTGAACATGGTCTGGCTCGATCCCATGGTGTCGGCAAACGGAGCCGCCGGGAGCATCTATGCGCCGGTATTGTCCCTCGATACCATCAGCAACCTGCCTGCCCTGCCGAAGCTGATCAACAAGCTATCCGGCGTACTAAAAGAGGATGTCTACGCGAAGCTGCTTAGATCGGTGAGATCGGACGACAAGGCGAAGAAGGTGGCAAGGGATTTTCTCAAGTCGAAGAAGTTGATATAAGCGGTTGCTGATTCCGCAGAGAGGTAACAGATGCCGAAGATCTATAGGAATCCTGACGTCATGTGGCGCGAAGAGGACGAGTCTAGAGCTCAGGCCGATGAAGCGCTGGAAAAAGGAGAAAATGCCGAGGACATCGGGACCTCGCTCCTTTTTTCCGACGGCATGATGGTGACTCTCAACGTCCTTGGCACCGAAATCTGGAAAATGTGCGACGGCAGGGACGCGGACGAGATGGTCTCCGAACTGCTCCAGCAGTTTGATGTCGAGGCGGATGTTCTTAAAAACGATGTGGCTGGTTTCGTTGCGGAGCTTGCCGAAAAGGGATTCATACATTATGAAGAGTGAACAGACCCTCAAAGCGCCGCTCACCATCAACTGGGCAATCAACAACAGCTGCAATTTCCTCTGCAGGCACTGTTACAGCAGGAGCGATACGGCAGAGGAGCTTGCGGGCGACGTGCTCTGCGCTGCCATGAAAAGGGTCGCCGCGGCCGGGGTGCTCTCCGTCAACTTCGGCGGCGGTGAGCCGCTGTTGCGCCGGGACCTGCTCGACATTGCCTCCTGTGCGGCCGGGTGCGGCATGCGGGTCTCCATGAACAGTAACGGCTACCTGCTCGATAAAGAAAAGGCCGTTGCCCTGAAAAATGCCGGTTTCTCCAAGGTGGGGATCAGCATCGACAGCCATGAGGCCCTGGCCCATGACCGCTTCCGCGGGGTGGCCGGCAGCCATGAGCGGGCGGTAAATGCCTTGGCATGGCTGCGTGAAGCGGGCATCAAGACGTCCATCTCCACGGTGATCTGCACCTTCAATCATGAACAGATCGACAGCCTCATCGAATTTGCCCTGGCAAACAAGGTGAGTCAGCTCAATTTCCACAACTTCAAATGTTCCGGGCTCGGCCTTGCCAACAAGGACGAACTGGACCTGACCCCCCTCCAGTGGCAGGAGTTCTACCGCAAGGCGCTCCGGGCGAAGGAGCAGGTCAAGGAGCTCGACATCTCCCTCGACGACCCGATCATCGCCTCCCTCGGCCTGAAGAGCGGGAGCTCCATGGTAAAGGGGAGCGTCTGCGGCAAGCTCTCCCTCAACATCAAATCCAACGGTGACATCACCCCCTGCGGTTTCATCCCCGTCGTCATCGGCAACATCGTCCACGATGAGCTGAAGGAGGTCTGGGCCAATTCGCCGGTGCTGGAAAAACTGCGCCACAAGACCCCGACCGGCAAGTGCGCTTCGTGCAGTGACTACGGGGAATGTCTCGGCGGTTGCAGCGCCCGGGCACTGGCCATGACCGGCGATTTCAACAGTCCTGATCCCCACTGCTGGATTCCATGAACATAACCGAGCTGAAAACCCCGATCCGCCTCTACTGGGATCTTCCGTCACGTCCGGCTGACACAAACCTTGATTATCAGGGGATCTGCGAGCAGATCATCTCGCTCAGGATACTGAGTCTCGGCATAACCGAACCGGCCCCTGCCTTAAGCGACGGCTGCCTGACGATTCTGGACAGGCTCAAAAAGCACCCCATTGCCGTATCCCTTACCGTTTGTTCCTCTGCGCTCGATGCAGCGACCCTCTCCGCCCTTCACGGCTCAAACGTCCGGCTGCTCCTGGTCAGGGCCACCAAACTGGACGACCTGCGGATTGTGACCCGGCTTATGGCTTCCGACGGTCCAAAGCCCCCCCTAGGCGTTTCTTTCGAGGTCAGTGCGGACAATTTCAGAATCCTGCCGGAGGCATTGTCTTGCTGCATCGGAAACGGCATCCGGCACCTGGTCCTCCCCATGCAGCGGCTGAATGGGGACGAGGACTGCTTTCATCTGGAGAGGTCCGGGCGTGAAGCGCTCACTTCACGTCTGGCCGCGATCGACCGCCCCGGCGACTTGAAGATCACCATACATGACCCGTTTCTCTGGCGGGTGTTTTTTCCCGCTGTCTCCTTTCCCGATGGGAGTTGCCAGGCGGCAAACACCATGCTTTACATTGACGGGAACGGCGACGTCCACCCTTGCCCGACCTTGCCGTACAGGCTCGGCAATCTTGCGCATACAACGCTGCGTACAATCGTTGAATCAGCTGAAAAAACGGAGTTGCGCAAGAGGCTTACCATCCCGCCCGCAGGGTGCACGAGCTGCGCCGAGCTGGATCAGTGTCGCGGCGGTTGCCGAGGCAGGGGACATTTTCTGACCGAATCGTGGGACGAGGCCGATCCCGGGTGCCGTTAAAGGGTACGAGCTGCACAAATAAAATAAGGGGGGCTGTTTCGCAACAGCCCCCCTTTACCGTATCAATTTCCGGTTTATTTCAGACCTCGACTTCCTCTTCCGCTTCTTCCTGGTGCTTCGGCCCGCGCGGCAGGGCGATCAGCTCGGCGCCGACCGATTCGGCGACGTGCTTCAACTCGCTCATCCGCAGATGATGGCCGTAGACCTTGAGATTTATGTCCGCCACAGCCACCAGGATATAGCGAGGCTGTTTCGAACCATCCACCATCTTCGACCTTTCCCGATAAAAGATTTTACCTGGCATAAAAGGCGCCTCCTTTCTTTTTTCCCCTCCATGGGAACAGCTGAGGGGTTTATTATAGAATACCCCTTTCCTTCAATTTTTCAAAGGGTTACGCCCGAATCACGGTTCCGACCTTCTCTCCCAGGAGGGCCTTTTCTATGGTACCGCGCTTGTGGCCGTTGACTATTCTTATTTCCTTCACGTTTACCGTGTCGCGCATGAGGTAGAGCATCTTCCGTTCAAGGACCATGTCTTCCATGTCCATCGCGATCAGTTCCTCTGCGGTGATCTCCTCGATCAGCTTTGCCTTCGGATTGAGCCGCGGGTCCTCCGAGAACAGCCCGTCCACGTTCTTGACGAGAATACAGCTCTTTGCGCCGAGTACCTCCGCCATCAGGAGCGCGCCCGTGTCGGTGCGGTGGGGGGGGATGAGGCCGGTACCGGGCGGATGTTCGTAGAGCCCGTAGGGTGGGGTGCCGTGGATTACCGGCAGGACGCCGAGATGGAGCAGGGTCGGGAGATCGAGGAGATCGCCGGTCTTGACCCGCGAGCCACCCCAATTGGAGAGGAGCAGCGTGATTATCACGGCATTCTGCTCGCTGATCTTCCCCGCGAGTTCGGCAAGGACGCCGGTCGGCATGCCGAGGTCGATGCCGATGTCGAGGATGTGGCGGACCCGGACCCCGCCGCCGGTGACGATCAGCATCTTGTGCCGTTTCGACAGATCGCCGATCTCATCCATGAGCGGCATGACCACCTCGCGACCGTAGTCGATGACCCCGTGTCCGCCGATCTTGACGACATTCAGCTCGGGGACGAGTCTGAGCGGAACGATCCCCTTGTACTTGTGCATCAGACCCTTGCGGACAAGGGTCTCTCCTTTCAGGTTTGTCTCAATTTCATGCCGTGGCGCCATTGCAACCCTCCTTGATCCATTCGATGACCGGCATCAGGAATTGTATCATAAGCCTTTTCCCTTGCATTCCGGTCTATGGGCCCATCCTGACTAGCAGGATTCCGCCTCGATCTGTTCCAGGAGTGAGAGCGCTTCCAGGTCGTCATGGGCTTCGAAGAGCTCACGGAGGTTGTTGATATAGGAATGGACCAACAGCAGCTCGTCGCGCCGGTTGCCGGTTCCGTCCTGACCGGAGTTTGCCCGATTGAGCATCACCTTGAATTTTTCCCAGAACGGGTTGCTTGTCGCCGGATCGTCGATGTAGCGGCGCAGAAGCTCCATCAGTCGGCGGGAGTTGCCGTCTCCGTCAATTCCCTTGAACGTCACATAGCGGTCGGTCTTCTTTCCTGTCATTTATCTCATTTTCCCTTGCTGTAAACGGTCTCGAACCGCGGAGGACGCAGAGATTCGCAGAGCATGCGAAAAATACGATTTTCCTCTGTGTGCCTAAGCGCACTCTGCGGTAAATTCTTCTTTCAGGTTTAAGGTCATTGCCATCAATAGATCACAACAGCCTTTGTGCAGACCAAAAAAACGGCAGACCCCATATCCTTGCTTTCGGCGCAATAGCGGGGGAAGGCGCGTCCTGCCCAGTTTAACGGTTAGGATGGGCACCAGGGGATTCCACTCCCCTGGACTTCTAGCAGGAATCGGTCCAAGGCCGCCATCAGGTGCCGGCATCTCCTACTTTACAAATCGAGGGAGGATGGGGTATCTTGTGGCGGAAACAATTTCCGAGGTCTGTCGTGGCTACACGCATCAAGATACTTCCCGAAAACCTGACCAACAAGATTGCCGCCGGCGAGGTGGTGGAACGTCCCGCATCGGTGGTGAAGGAACTGGTGGAGAACGCCCTCGATGCCGGTTGTTCCGAGGTGGCGGTGGAGATCGAGGCGGGCGGGAGGAGGCTGATCAAGGTCACGGATTCCGGTTGCGGCATGAGTCGCGAGGATGCCCTCCTTGCCCTGGAGCGGCACGCCACCAGCAAGATCGCCTCCGACGGCGACCTCTTCAGCCTGGCCACCCTCGGTTTCCGTGGCGAGGCGCTCCCATCCATCGCGTCGGTTTCCCGTTTTTCCATCGCCACCAGGGAAAATGGGGCGATCGAAGGTACGGAGATATATGTGGAAGGGGGGCGGGTCAAGGAGGTCAGGGCGTGCGGCATGGCCGAAGGGACCGTGATCTCGGTGCGCAACCTCTTTTTCAACACCCCGGCGCGGCTTAAGTTCATGAAAAGCAGCGATACCGAGGCGGGGCACGTGGGAGACCTCCTCGCCAAGCTGGCCATATCCCGGCCGGATGTGCGCTTTGTCTATAAAAACGACGGCAGGACCGTATTCCGGGCGCTGGATGCCGATCTGCGCGAGCGGGTGGCGACGCTCCTGGGCCGGGGCGTGGCGGCTGACCTCTATCCGCTCGCATTCAACGACGGCCCGCTCGAAGTCCAAGGGTTGATCGCCAAACCTGAATGCAGCCGATCTGCGGCCTCCCACCTCTACACCTACATAAACGGCCGCTTCATCAAGGACAAGGTGGTGCAGCACGCCGTGCTCCAGGCCTACCGCAACTTCATGGAGCGTGGGCGCTATCCGGTGGTGGTGCTGTTCATCGCTGTTCCTCCCGAAGAAGTGGATGTGAACGTCCATCCGACCAAGCACGAGGTCAGGTTCCGCGAACAGGGAAGGATGCACGACGCTATCCAGGCTGCGGTGGAGTCGGTCCTGCGCGCCACCCCGTGGGTGCGGAAGCAGACGGCGCCGCAGTTCGCTCCTCCCCGGCCGGCATCGGCGGCAAGCGAGGCGAGGGTTGCCGAGGTGCGGGAGGTCCTGGCCGGGTACAGCCCGGGAAAACAGCGGCAGCAGACCTTTTCGCTTCCCCCTGCTGCGCCGATCCGGCGCCGGGAAGAATCCGTCCCCCCGCCTCCCGCGGTCCGGGCAGAAGAGGATGAGACGGGAGTCAACCCGGCAGCGAAGGGCTATTTTTCCACGCTTTCCGTCATCGGCCAGTTCAACGCCTCCTATATCCTCTGCCAGGATGGGACGGACCTGGTAATCATCGATCAGCATGCGGCCCACGAGCGGGTCGCCTTTGAAAAGCTCAAGACGCAGTTTGCCGCGGCAGGGGTGGAATCGCAGCGGCTCCTCTTTGCCGAGACCGTGGAGTTTTCCTTCAAGGAGGCGGCGACCATCCGGGAACATGGGTCTGAGATCAGCCGCCTCGGTTTTTCGCTGGAGGAGTTCGGCGGGGCCACCTGGCTTTTGAACGCCGTCCCCCGTCTTTTGTCCGCCACGGACTATCTGCGTACCCTGAGGGACATCCTGGAAGAGCTGCTGTCCCTGGGCCGAAGCCGCACCTTTACCGATGTGCTGGAAGAAATGCTTTCCCGGATCGCCTGCCACAGCGTGGTGCGCGGCGTCCGCCACCTGGGGGGGGAGGAGATACGGGCCCTTTTTGCCCAGATGGATGCCACCCAGTTCTCCAGCAACTGTCCTCATGGCAGGCCGGTGCTGCGCTCTCTGACCCTTCCGGAGATCGAGCGGATGTTTAAGAGGCAGTGAGAGGCGGTCGGTGGTCGGTGGTCGGCGATGAATGGTGGATGAATGGATGGTGGAGAGAAAATCAAACTGGTGAGCATCGTCGGGCCGACCGCTTCAGGCAAGAGCGAACTGGCGGTCCGACTGGCCGAGCGTTTCGACGGTGAGATCGTCAATGCCGACTCCATGCAGGTCTATTGCGGCATGGACATCGGCACAGCCAAGCCTTCGCCGCTGCTGCGGCAACGAGTTCCGCATCATCTGGTCGATATCGTCTCCCCGGACGTGAATTTTTCCGCTTCCGATTTTCGCAGGGAGGCGGCCGCTGCCATTGCGGATATCCAGAGTCGCGGCAGGAAAGCATTTGTTGTGGGCGGCACCGGGCTTTACATCCGCGCGCTGCTCCAGGGTCTGGTCGATTCCCCGAGCGGCGACGAATCCATTCGCCGGGAGCTGGTCGAATTGGCACAGAGAGATGGGAACGAAGAGATTTTGCGACGGCTTGCCCTGGTAGATCCGGAAACGGCCGGTCGCCTGCATCCCAACGACCGGGTGCGGGTAGTCCGTGCCCTGGAGGTCTACCTCCAGACCGGCCGCCCCATCTCCACCTTCAGGGGGGAGCACGGCTTTGCCGATATCCATTACGATTGCCTGAAGATCGGCCTGCGCGTCGAGAGGCAGGAGCTCTACCGCCGGATTGAGAACCGGGTCGAGGAGATGATAGAGCAGGGACTCATCGCCGAGGTTGAGGAGCTGTTGCGTGCGGGGTTCACCAGCGACCTGAAGGCTATGCGCTCCATCGGCTACAAGGAAATCTGCGCGTATCTCGCCGGTGAATATTCGCTGGACGCGGCGGTAGCGCTGATAAAAAGGGACACGAGGCGCTACGCGAAGCGGCAGATGACCTGGTTTAATAAAGATTTTGAAATTAATTGGGTTGAATATCCTGATAGTTTTGTTACTATTTGTAACCATGTGATAGAATTCTTTGCTTAAAGGAGAGGAGTATGCCGAAAGCACCGTTCAACATCCAGGATCAGTATCTAAATCAGGCCCGCAAGGAGCGGGTCAAGGTTACCGTGCAGCTCATGGCCGGCACCAAGATGGAAGGGTATATCAAGTCGTTTGATAATTTCTCCGTGCTCATGGAAGTGCAGGGGGATATCCTCATCTATAAACACGCCATTTCCAGCATAACGTCCGTGGACGGCACGTTCCGTCTGCACCAGTAGAATCGGCAGCCCCAGATTTTCACTGATTAAAATAGTTTCGAGATCACCTGCCGGCCAACCGAAGGGGGTATCTGCTGAATCCTCTGTCAATCAGTCCTGATCGTTGTTAAGACGTCTTTTATAGGATAAAACGTGTAGGGGGGGTCCTGGCGGGTCTCCCCTACACGTATTTCAAAATCGGTATTTCAATTCATGAACCGTAGAGAAAAATTCCTGGCCGCCGTTGCCGGGCTTTTATGCGTAGGTGCAGTCATCCTGGTATATTATTCGGCGAACATCTTCCTGCCGGTTTTCGTTGCCATGGTCCTGACCTACATCCTCAATCCGCTGGTCGTCAGGCTCGTGAAGTGGAGGGTGAACCGGACGCTGGCCATCGTTTCTGTCTTTGTTCTCATCGTTCTTTTGACGATACTCGTCGGCTTTTTCTTCGCAAGCTCGCTGAAGGCCGAGTTCAGCACGGTGCAGATCAACCTCCCGGAATACGTAACCAGGCTTTACGGCTACATCCCGGGCGAGGTCAAGTCCTGGTTGGACATCGAAACGCCTGAAAAGGCATACCGACACCTGAACGCGGCAGTGGAAGAGTTGCGGGGTGTCTCCTTCAATATTTTCAAGGAGACCTTCGCAGTTGTCACCCGGGCCTTCAGCTCGACCCTCGCCTTTATCCTTGCGGTGCTCGGCTATTTCATCACCCCGATCTATCTCTACTACTTCCTGAGCGACCTGCCCAAGACGAAGTCGGCGCTGCTCGACCTTGTTCCCGAACGCCACCGGGGCAGGGTCAGGGAGCGGTTTCGCGAGGTCGATGAGGTCTTGTCCGCTTTTGTTCGCGGTCAGTTGTCCGTCTGCGCCATCCTTGCCGTACTTTACAGCATAGGCCTCTACGCTATCGGCATAGACCTGGCTGTGCTGATCGGCACGCTGGCCGGCGCCCTGTTCATCATCCCCTATTTCGGCACCATTCTCGGGATACTCTTCTCCATGGCCATGGCTCTGCTCAAGTTCCACGACATCCTTCACCCGCTTCTCTGCCTCGGCTGGTTCGCCTTGGTCCAGGCTGCGGAGGGGGGGATCATCACCCCTAAGATCGTCGGGGACAAGGTCGGCCTGCACCCGGTCATCACCATCATGGCGCTCCTGGTCGGCGGCCAGTTGTTCGGCATTTTCGGTATGCTCCTGGCCGTGCCGGTGACAGCTGTGCTGAACGTATTTTCCCGCTCGCTCCTCGGGTATTATCGGGGCACAACCTACTACAAGGGAGTATGATGGACGGATTGCTCATTGAAAAAGTCATGCCTGGCAGTGTTGCCGAGGAGCTTGAAATAGAGGCGGGCGATCGCCTGACTGCCATAAACGGCCATCTGTTGCGGGACGTCATCGACTATAACTACTTTTCGGCCGATGAGGAACTGACCCTGGAAGTGGTCAAAAGCGACGGCGAGGTGTGGGAGATAGAGGTCGAGCGGGACGAATCCGAGCCGCTCGGCCTGATCTTTCCAGCGCCTGTGCCGGCACAGTGCGGCAACAAGTGCGTCTTCTGTTTCGTCCACCAGCTTCCCAAAGGGCTGCGCGCACCGCTCTATGTGAAGGACGAGGATTATCGCCTCTCCTTTTTGTACGGCAACTACGTCACCCTGGCCAACATCGGCCGGGCGGAGATTGAACGTATCAAGGAGCAGCGCCTGTCGCCGCTTTACATCTCGGTCCATGCCACGGATCCAGTGATGCGGGAAAGGCTTCTCGGCAAGAGCGGCATCGTTCCGATCCTGGAAGTGATGGAGGAACTCGCTGCGGCCCGCATCACCATGCACACCCAGGTGGTGCTCTGCCCCGGCATCAATGACGGCGGTTTTATGGAGCAGACTGTCGAGGATCTGGCATCACTTTATCCCCTCGTCGCCTCGCTGGCGGTGGTGCCGCTGGGTCTGACCCGGCACCGCAAAGGCTTGCCCGTCTTGCGTCCGGTGACCGTCGACTATGCAGCCGACCTGATCGCAACCTGGCAACCGCGGGCAAAGGAGCTCGCCGGGCGACTGGGCGGACCTTTCCTCTTTTTTGCAGACGAGTTTTACATCAAGGCCGGCCTCCAGTTTCCCCCCATGGACGATTACGGGGATTTCCCCCAGGTGGAAAACGGTGTCGGGATGGTGCCGCTCTTTCTGGATGAGGCGGCCGAAGTCCTCGACCAGGCTCAACCCTTGCAGCCCGTTACGGTTACCGTTGTCACAGGCGAGTCACCTTATCAGTACCTTGACGATTTTCTCCGGGAACTGGGGCAAAAAACCGGCGTAGCTTTTCGTCCGGTGGCGATCAAAAACGTTTTGTTCGGCGACAGCGTCACCGTTACCGGTCTGGTTTCCGGCCGGGACATCATTGCCGGCCTCAGGGATGTGGAGCTTGGTGATCTGGTGCTGGTCCCCGATGTGATGCTGAAGGAGGGAGAAGGTCTGTTTCTGGACGACCTGACGGTGGCCAAATTGCAGGATGCCCTGCACAGGGATGTGGTTGTCGTGGAGTCGACGCCGTGGGGTATTTACCGGGCGATTGCCGGGGAATAAGCTGATTATCCCACCAGCTGTAAAGAGGGGATGCGCCATGCAAAATTTTCGGTGGGCGGTACAGCTCTTCCTGGGAAGGCTTGCTCTGGCGCTCTTCTTTCTGCTGTCGTTTTCGGGCTGCGGAGGATGTCGTGCCGAACGGTCGGTACTCAGGGTCAGTGACGGGAAGATCATCAGTTTCAGCCGGATGATGGACGAGATCAAAGGGGTCCAGGTGGTGGTCATCGGCGAAAACCACGACAGCCCCGAGGATCACCGGTTGCAGCT
>DAIEGL010000077.1 GCA_027356255.1 Geobacter sp.
CGAAAACTGCGCCGCCGAAGATGACATAGTGAAAGTGGCCGACCACGAACTGCGTGTCATGGACATGGATGTCGGTGGCGGCCGCCCCGAGGATCAGGCCGGTCAGCCCGCCGATGGAGAAAAGGAGGATGAAGGAGAGGGAGAAGAGCATGGGGGCGTCCAGGGAAATCGACCCCCGGTAGAGGGTGGAGACCCAGTTGAAGACCTTGATGGCCGACGGGATGGCTACCACGAAGGTGAGGAAGGAGAAGACCATGATGGCCTCATCGCTCATGCCGCTGGTGAACATGTGGTGTCCCCAGACCAGGGAGCCGGCGCCGGCTATGGCGAGGCTGGAAAAGGCGATCATCTTGTAGCCGAAGATCGGTTTGCGGGCAAAGACCGGAATGATTTCCGAGATCACTCCCATGCCGGGCAGGATCATGATGTAGACCGCCGGGTGGGAGTAGATCCAGAAGAGGTGCTGGTACATGAGCGGATCGCCTCCCCGCGCCGGATCGAACAGCCCTGTGCCGAGAAGGCGTTCGGCGATGATCAGCGCCAGGGTGATGCCGAGGATGGGGGTGGCCAGGACCTGCACCCAGGCGGTTGCGTAGATGGACCAGACGAAGAGCGGCAGCCGGCCCCAGGTCATCCCGGGTGCCCTGAGGCGGTGGATGGTGGTGACGAAGTTGAGCCCGGTAAGGATCGACGAGAAACCGACGATGAAGACGCCGAAGACCGCCAGTGACACGTTGGTGCCGGTCCGCTCGCTGAAGGGGACGTAGAAGGTCCAGCCGGTGTCGGGGGGGCCGCCGCCGGTGAAGAGGGAGGTGATGATGACCCCTGCTCCGAAGATGTAGAGCCACCAGGAAAAGAGGTTCAGCCGGGGAAAGGCCACGTCCCGGGCGCCTATCTGGAGCGGCATGACCAGGTTGCCGAAGGCGCCGGGGAATCCGGGGATGATGAAGAGAAAGATCATCAGCACCCCGTGGACGGTGAAGACGGCGTTGTACGTCTGGGGCCCCATGATGGTCCGCCCCGGCGCCATCAGCTCGATGCGGAGCAGGACCCCGAGACAGACGGCGATCAGGAAAAAGGTGAATACCGAATAGAAATAGAGCAAGCCTATCCGCTTGTGATCGGTGGAAAAGATCCAGGACGCGATGCCGGTTTTGCCTGTGTCGTTCCAGAAGCTGCTGGCTGACGGGGGGGAGGTATCTGGCTGAGTCATTATTTCCTCTTTGAATGTTCGGGGCGTTTTCTCCCGCTCAGGATCAGCACGACGAGAAAAACGCCCAAGGCAGCGAGAATAACCGTTGCAGTGACCCGTAACAGGTTGAAGACGTAGGTCTTCCCCTTGGGATCGAAGCTGAAACAGTAGCCGACCACCGTGCGGATGGTGGCTCCCACCGTCCCGTCCCGCGCTTCCAGAAAGGCCAGGGTCAGGTCTTTGGGGAGGAAGGTCACCCCGTAGAGGTAGCGGATGATCGTCCCGTCACGGGCAACGACGAAGCTTGCCACCGGGTGGATGAAGTCACGCCCCTTGCGCTGGAATCGGTAGCCGGCCGCATCGGTCAACCGGCGGATGCTCTGCGCGTCGCCGGTAAGAAAGCGCCAGCCATCCTCCGGGAAGGGGGTGTTCATCGAGGCAAGGTACATCCGCTTGTATCTGGCCGCAAGCGCCGGGGTCTCGGTTTCGTCGAAGCTCACGGATATGACCCGGTAATCCTTTCCCGGGGTCTGTTTCACTTCCGGCAGGGCGCTTGCCAGCCCCCCTTGCAGGAAATAGCACTCATTGGTACAGCTGTAGTAGACGGGAAGGATGATGGTCGGCACGGTTATCAGGTCCTTGAGGCGGACCTCGTGCCCTGTTTCATCGCGAAAGCTGAGGTCGAGGGGGATCTTTCCCCCCAGGTGCTCGTCCAACCCGACGCTCGCCCCCTCCGGTGCCGGCACTATTTCGTGGTGGTGCCCTGTGGGCGGAACGTTGCCGGCAATAGCCGGGCATGGCGGCAGGACCAGCGCCAGCAGGAGCGCGACCACGATCTCCCGTGCATGACGCACCGCTATTCCGGGCAAGGCGGTCAGGATCTTCTTAATCTTTCGTCTTGGCATGCAATCTTGGTCCATTCCCTTTATTCCGATTAACGGGCCGCTCCGATCCGGCGAGCAAGCGGATCCAAATCTCTTGATAGCATTAATTGTACATGAACCAACGCATAAATCCAGAGCGGCAGGGCGTATCTCCGGCCGGACGTAAATCGGATCTACGGTGCTATTTGGCACCGTTCTTATTCATCCAGGATTTCCCGCACGAGACGGGGCAGTTCCCTGTCCCACCCCGCGGGTCCTATGCCTCTGGCCTGGACGAGGTTGGGGAGCGCGATGCGCGGGTCGTAACTGCCGTCCGGTTTCTGCACCAGGACCGGACAATCGACTTTCTCCAGCATCGGGAGGTCGTTGAGGCTGTCGCCGACGGCGATGGTACTGATGTCACCGTACCTTTGCCGGTAAAGACCGGCAAGCATCTCCACCGCCCGCCCCTTGTCGCTATCTCCCAGGATATGGAGGAAGCGCCCCTCCGTGGAGTGGAATCCCTTTTTCCGTATCGCTGCCAGGAGTCCCTCTTTTTCCGCGCCATTGCCGCTGAAGAGGAAGGGTTCGTCGAATTCCCGCTCCCTTGCCAGTTCCGCCTGTTCAGGCCGAAGTGCGGTTGTCTCGGCCACTTCGGCCACGCTCATGTCGCCAAACCCCCTGACAGCAAAACCCTCTCTCTGCAGCTCCGCAATGGCGCGCCGCAGGTCGCGGTAATCGGCGCCAAGGCGGATCACCGCATACCCCGGTGCCGCGGTGACGGTCTGCCCCGGCAGCGATGAAAGATCGAGACCATACCCTCGGGGGATGAAGATTCCGCCGCCGTTCTCCGTGACGAAGGGATGGCGATTGCCGAGCATCACCCGGTGACGCTCGATCTCTTTCCGGGTCTTGCTGGAACAGACGATGAGCGGTATGTCCCTCTCCTTCAGCAGGGCAAGGGCCGGTACGGCGGCCTCGAAGGAGTAGCCGGCATCCAGGAGGGTGCCGTCCAGGTCGGTGAATACGATCGGTTTTTTCATGCGATCACCACGATCTGGATGTCCATGACATTCGTCCCGGTCGGCCCGGTTATGAGGAGGTTGCCGGTTTCCCGGAAAAAGCCGTACGAGTCGTTGTTGCGCAGGTACTCTTCCGGAACGAGCCCCTGCATCCGCGCCCTGGCGGCGGTCTTTCCATCGACCACCGCGCCCGCCGCATCGGTCGGGCCGTCGGTGCCGTCGGTCCCGGCCGAGAGGAGGGTGATGCCGTAAATCCCTTGGATCTCCATGGCGAAGGCGAGTGCCAGTTCCATGTTCCTCCCCCCCTTGCCGGTTCCGGTAACGGTGACGGTCGTTTCCCCCCCCGCAATCAGGCAGACCGTTTGTGCTCCCTTTTGCAGCCTGGCGGCCAGGGCTTCGCGGGCAAGCCGTATTCCCGCCTCCCTCGCTTCGCCGGAGATTTCCTCCGACAGGATTTGCGCCCTGAACCCCAGCGCTTGTGCCGCACTCTGGGCCGCATTCAGGGCCAGGCGGTTGCTGCCGATGATCTGGTTCTCCACCTTGCGGAAGACCGGGTTCCCTTCTTTCGGAGTCTCGGGAAGAAGCCCTCTTTTCCCGCGTTCCAAGAGTTGCACGACCGGTTGCGGGATCTGCCCCTTAAGGCCGTATTTATCCAGTGTGGCGAGCGCATCGCCGTAGGTGGTGGGGTCGGGGGAGGTGGGGCCGGAGGCGATCACGTCGAGCCGGTCGCCGATCACGTCGGAGAGGATGAGGGAAACGACCGTGGCGGGATGGAGGATCTGGGCGAGCCTTCCCCCCTTCACGTTCGACAGGTGTTTCCTGACCCTGTTCAGTTCGTCTATCTCCG
The DNA here is from genome assembly GCA_027356255.1 of Geobacter sp. Classification (GTDB taxonomy): domain Bacteria; phylum Desulfobacterota; class Desulfuromonadia; order Geobacterales; family Geobacteraceae; genus Geotalea. The sequence continues at coordinate 3,925 of DAIEGL010000077.1, forward strand.
CCCCCGCCCTGAGCAGGAGCTCGGTCGTTTCCTGCTTGGCACCGAGCGATATCCCCGCGCAGGGGGAGACGAACAGGGCGGAGCCCCCTCCCGAGACGAGGACGACGACCAGCGTCCTCTCATCGACGTTTGCGACCAGGTCCAGGATTCCCCCGGTTCCCCGGACGCCGTTGTCGTCCGGAACCGGGTGCCCCGCCTCGATGACCCTGACCTTCCCGGGATGGCCGGAAGTGTGGCCGTACCTGGTGATGACGATCCCCCCGGTAATAAGGTCGCCGAGCGGCTCTTCCAGTGCCCTTGCCATGGGGACCGCCGCCTTGCCGAAACCGATGACGAACAGGCGCCCATATCTCTCCTCCTGAAAAAGCGCCCGGAGCCTCCCGGCATGCTTCCCTGTCGCTTCCGCGGGGTTAGCTGCCCCGAGCGTTGCGGCGAAAATCTCCCTGGCGATGCGTTCCCTTTCCATGGAGTGGACTATATCACAGCCCATGGGGAGGTCAATTTGGTTGCCACCTGCGTTAAATCGGTTATGCTTTGTGAGTGTCAATTAATAATAATTGCTCCGCAGGCATGGCCGACTGCCGTTCCAGGGTTAAGCATTTCACGCTGTCAGCTCCAAAGGAGGTGCCGCAATGTCCGACTTCTATCAGTCCGGTGTGGTCCCGACGTTCCACCGTCTCGGCAGTCTGAATCTGGATAGAATCGAGGAGGAACTATCATGGTACTCGGCGGAAAGGCCGATAGTGCTCGTTCTTCCTTCCCTCTACAGCGAAATCGAGGGTGAGGCGCTGAAGGGGATCGTCCGGCATCTGACCGAGGTGAAATACCTCAGGGAAATCGTCGTCACCCTCGGGCCCGCCACGGCAGAGGAGTTCCGGAAGGCCCGGGAATATTTTTCCGTACTGCCCCAGAAAACCACCATCGTCTGGAACAGCGGGGAGCGCGTCGGGGAGATCTACGAAGCCATAAAAAAGGCGGGGCTCAGCATCGGCGAGGCGGGAAAAGGTCAGTCGGTCTGGATGTCCTACGGCTATATCCTTTCCCAGCACGAATTTCACACCATCGTCCTCCACGACTGCGACATCGTCAGCTACAGCCGGGACCTCCTGGCCCGCCTCTGCTACCCGGTCGCCAATCCGAACCTGGACTACGACTTCTGCAAGGGTTTTTACAGCCGCGTGACCGACCGGCTTCATGGTCGCGTGACCCGGCTCCTCGTCACTCCGCTGATCCGTTCATTGGTGAAGATCATAGGCTACCATCCGTTGCTGGTTTTCTTCGACAGCTTCCGTTACCCACTGGCCGGGGAGTTTTCCATGGACGTGGGACTTGCCCGGGTGAACCGGATTCCAGGCGACTGGGGGCTTGAGGTGGGTGTACTGGCAGATGTTTACCGGAACACGGGGGTGCGGCGGGTCTGCCAGATCGACATAGCCGAGAACTACGAGCACAAGCACCAGGTGCTCTCGGCCGAAGATCCTTCCATGGGACTGCACAAGATGTGCGTCGATATCAGCAAGTCCCTCTTCAGGACCCTGGCCTCCCAGGGGATTGTTTTTACAGACGGGTTGTTCAAGACCCTCGTTGCGACTTACGTGCAGACTGCGCAGGACATGCTCAAGCGTTTCGAGGACGACGCTGCGGTTAACGGTCTCTTCTTCGACAGGCATGAGGAGAGCCTGGCGATGGAAACCTTCACCAAAGGCATCCGGAGCGCGGCTGAGATGATCATGGAAGACCCTCTCGGCGTACCTCTCATCACCAGCTGGGACAGGGTGACTTCGGCCATCCCCGACATCCTCAAGAAAATCAAGGATGCGGTCGGAGGCGACAACCAGTGACCGTGGCCGATCGCCGGCAGGACGATTCCCCCACGAACGGCGTCAATCTGCGCCAGGAGGTGCGCGACCAGATCGGCGAGATCGGGGAGGCGGAGATTCTTGTCGGGATTCCCAGCTTCAACAACGCCCGCACCATCGGCCACGTGGTCAGGGCCGTCCAAATCGGGTTGGCCAAGTATTTTCCCGAACACAAGGCCGTTCTGGTCAACTCTGACGGCGGCTCCAGCGACGGCACCATGGAAGCGGTACGGGATGCGGTGATGGAGGACTTCGGTTCGGTCCTCATCCGCCACCGGATCGAACCTTCCTTCAAGCTGGCCCTTCCATATCACGGCATTCCCGGCAAGGGGAGCGCCTTCAGGACGATCTTCGAGATCGCCGACGCCCTGGGTGCGAAGGCGTGCGCGGTCGTCGATTCCGACTTGCGGAGCATCACCCCGGAATGGATCGAGCTGCTCCTCAAACCGGTTATTTCCGGGGACTTCGATTACGTCTCTCCGCTGTATCTGCGCCACAAGTATGACGGCACCATCACCAACAGCATCATCTACCCCCTGTTCTGTTCCTTGTACGGCAAGAAGGTCAGGCAGCCGATCGGCGGCGAATTCGGTTTTTCCGGCGACCTCGCCCGTTTCTTCCTGACAAAGGATGTCTGGGAAAGCGACGTGGCCCGTTACGGCATCGATATCTGGATGACGACCACGGCCGTTGCCAACGGGTACCGGATATGCCAGGCTTTTCTGGGTGCCAAGATCCACGATCCCAAGGACCCGGGCGCCGACCTTTCCTCCATGCTCTACCAGGTGGTGGGGGCGGCCTTCGATCTCATGGAGGCGTACGCCGAGGTGTGGAAGAAAACGGAATGTTCCGAACAGGTGCCGACCTTCGGCTTTCGGTACGCCGTGGGGCTGGAACCGGTCAGGGTCAACGTGGAACGGATGCTGGAGATGTTTTCCCTCGGCGTCACAGAGCTCATGGATGTCTGGCGGGCATTCCTCCCCGACGAGGTGAGCGATTTTCTCCTTGTGGCCCGGGAAATCCCCATGGAAGAGTTTCGTATCCCCGACGGGATCTGGGCCGATATCGTCCTGAGTTTTGCCCTTGCCGCGCACCGCAAGCTCCTGAGCCGGGAGCACCTGCTGCGGAGCCTGACGCCGCTCTATATCGGCAGGACCGCTTCGTTCGTTCTTGAAACCGTTGATAGTGAGGCGGAAGAGGTGGAGGAAAAGATCGAGCGACTCTGTCAAATTTTCGAAGTGAAGATGGGCGGATTGCGCGACCTGTGGGACTGACCGCCATGGTCAAGGGAGGCAGGCATGGAAGGAGTGTTTGAACGGCTGTTGCTCGCACCGATGAACGTTTTTTTCGAGAAAGTCATGCAGTTTCTCCCCAACCTCTTCTCGGCCCTGTTCATCTTCGTGTGCGGCCTGCTGGTCGGGTGGCTGGCAAAGACGGTGTTGCGTTGGCTGTTCGCAGTTCTCAAGCTGGACGGCTTTGCCGACCGGCTGGGGGTCACAAGGGGCCTTGCGAAGGGGGGACTCCACGACAGCTTCTCATCCGTTCTGGCCCGTTTCATCGGCGGTTTCGTCGTCTTCGTCTTCTTTCTCGTATCGCTGAACAACCTGAACGTCGATCTGATCCAGACGATGATCGAGAAGTTCCTCAACTATCTCCCCAACGTATTCGTCGCAATAGTCATCCTCTCCCTGGGCTACATGCTCGGTACCTTTCTCGGCCGCACGGTGCTCATCGCGTCGGTCAATGCCGGAATGAGGATATCCGGCCTCGTCGGCAGGTTCGTGAAATACCTGGTCTTTCTCCTGGCCGTTGCCATAGCGGTGGACCAGCTGGGTATCGGCGCGGAAGCCGTGCTTGTCACCTACACCATCGTCTTCAGCGGGGTCGTCCTCGCCCTTGCCATTGCCTTCGGCCTCGGGGGGAAGGACACGGCCAGGAAATACCTGGAAGGGAAGCTCAAGGAAAAGAAAGGCGGGGAAGGCGAGGACGTGATGCGACACCTGTAGCGGCGCGTATGCCGGCCATCTCTCCGGTCTTGCTCTCCATTATCTGAGATATATTTTGTGCTGTTAATTTGCCATTTCAGCTGCTATGTATAGGTCATGACCTCTACCGCGCATTTCCACGTCACATGCGCCATCATCGAGCGGGACGGCCTCGTCCTTGCCGCCCGGCGGAGCGCTGCCATGAGCATGCCGCTCAAGTGGGAGTTTCCCGGCGGCAAGATCGACCCGGGAGAGTCGCCCGAGGCATGCCTGCGCCGCGAGCTGGTCGAGGAGATGGGCATCCGCGTGCGCATCGGGAAAAGCCTGCCGACAAGCACCCACCACTATCCGACGATCACGGTCACGCTCTATCCGTTCATCTGCACAATCGACTCCGGTGAGATCGTTCTGCACGAACATGACGCCATCGCCTGGCTGCCGGCCGACGAGCTCCACGCCCTCGACTGGGCAGAGGCGGATTTGCCTGTGCTGCGTGGGTATCTTGGCAAGGGATGAATGCCCGAGCTGGGTTTGCAAGTGTTGCCATGTTCCCACGGATAAATGTTCCGTTTGGGTAGATCACCGGTTCACGCGCGTGCGCGCGTGAACTGCTCAATAACGAGTTATGCGAGAAAGTCGATGAATCAACAATCACCAAAGAAAATATTAATCGGTCAATACATCAGGCGCGCAAAATGGTGGGCTTTCGGAATCTTTCTAGTAGCGCTAATTCCTGCATACGGTATGGATTTGCCACATGAAACAAGAGTTGTTTGGGCAAAATTGGGATTTTTGAATATCAGTTGCCATTTTTTGTTGGAATCTGTTGCTGCGATAATAACTGGGCGTATAGATTTGAAAGAAAACTATCACAAAAAATATCAACCTATACCTTATTGGATATTTACCATAATGATTACGGCTCTCGGACTTTTACTGTTATGGGGCACATTCTTCTCGAAATTTTCTAAACTGTGAATAGCACGCATAACAAGGCACTGGTGCGGTTGAAACCGCACAGTGCCGAAGCCGTTATATCCTAAAAGGAGAAAAAATATGTTTATTGTATCATTAACCTATAAACGTCCCCTTGAAGAAGTTGATAGTCGTCTTGATGCCCATGTTGCCTATTTGAAGCAAGAGTATGCCAATGGTAATTTTATTGCATCAGGAAGAAAAGTCCCTAGAACAGGCGGTGTTATTTTGTGCAATGTAAAAGCAAGAGATAAGATGGAAGCTATTTTAGCAAAAGACCCTTTTCATATAGCCGGTATTGCGGACTACGATATATTGGAGTTTATTCCAAGTATGGTTGCAGATGGCTTTGAAAAACTTAAAGAACAGTAGGACATAACCAGGCGGGTGCACGTGAGAAGCCACGTGACCCGCCTACCCGTTGGCAAATTATGGATAAAATGACCTCACGGAAGCCCCATATAAAGAAGATACGCGTATGCGTCAATGACTCGATGCAAACGAATTACGTCTACTTCCTGACGGAACCGATGGGGGAAAACTTCCATCCAGAGTTCAGGCCCGAATTGACCCCAAAGGAGATGCTTGAACTTGGTGTTTTCGGTGGGAAATATATGACTGACTGCACAAGCGAGTTCCCGCAAGATTGGTTTATCAATGCGAGACTCTGTCATGAACGTCATGTCCCCGAACTGAATTTCTTCGGCGTCAATGCCTCGAAACCTTTGTCCTACTGGCGGGAAAAGGGGTGGATTCATACCGATGACCCGCGAGGGTGGTTTCAATGGTACTGCCGGTACTATATGGGTAGAAGGTGCACCGATGATAATCGACAGATAAAAAGATGGAAGGCAATGACCCGGCATATAGCCCAGTTAAGGAAGAACTGCCCGGAGGGGTACATGTTATGTCGAAGAAAGCAGCGCCAAGCACTTTTACACTGGGCCTACGACAGTAGAAAAATCTGAATTGCCAACTATCGGCGGCAGCAGACAAGTCGCTGCGTCTCAATATCATTGAAGAAAAAAGCAGAGGGGTCTCCAAAATTCAAATTTGAGATTTGGAGACTTGACCCCTGTTGGTGCGTGACCCGCGCCCAGATATTACTTCGGCAAAATGGTGATCGGCGAAGGGCCTCAACTTTCCGCCGAAGAATGGCGGGCGATCCAGGGCCGGTTGTCGCCGCCTGAGCCGGAAAAATCTTAAGAACTGGTCAAAAACTCACTATGAAAAAAGGGGCAGCGGTTATTTGGTTTTTCAACTCCCGCTGCCCGTCACGTCCGGAGGTATCCAATGCAAATTTCGACGATTCTCTACCGCCTGAGCATCGCTCTCTGGTTCGGCGGCGCCTCGCTCTTTACCTTTGTTCTGACGCCAGCCATCTTCAGATCGTACAACCGGGACGTTGCCGGAGGGATCGTGGGCGTTCTGTTTCCCGGCTATTTCAGGTGGGGACTTGCATGCGGCGTTGTCGCGCTTGTTTCGCTGTTTATCGCCAGGGGACGGCATCTGCCGGCATCGGCCACCATCATCGCCCTGATGCTGGCCATCACCGCTGTCCAGGCGTTCGTCATCGAACCCAAGGCGGCTGAGCTGAAGAGGGAGATTCCATCCTTCGAGACGACCCCTCCCGACCATCCCCTCCGCGCCCAGTTCCGGAAGCTGCATGGCATTTCGGCCGTCGGCAATCTCGGCGTCATCGGCGGTGGCTTGGTTTTGGTTGTTTTGTTCTGAAATGAAGAAAGGAAGTATGTCATGTCCAATGTGAACGACTTTATCGAACTGCTGCGGAGGCGCCGCAGCATCCGCAAATTTGCCCCGGAAAGGGTCGGGGAGGAAACCGTCGGGCTCCTGGTGGAGGCGTTGCTCCGCGCGCCCTCTTCCCGGGGGATCAACCCGTGGGAATTCGTCGTGGTCGATGATACGGAGCTCCTTTCAAGCCTCTCCCGGTCGAAGCGGCACGGCTCCGAATTCCTGAAAGGCGCCCCCCTCGCCATCGTCGTCTGTGCCGACAGCACCAAGTCGGACGTATGGATCGAGGACTGCTCCATAGCCTCGATCATCGTGCAGATGGCGGCTCTTTCCCTGGGGCTGGGGAGCTGCTGGGTGCAGATTCGGAACCGCCCCCACGACGGCAACAAATCCGCGGAGGATTACGTCCGGGAACTCCTCGGCATGCCGGAAGATGTCGTGGTGGAATCGATCGTCGGCATCGGCCGACCCGGAGAGAGAAAGAGGGCGATACCGGCCGGGGACCTGCAATACGAGAAGGTGAAGCGCAATCGCTATGACCACGGGTTTCGGGAGGATTGACCCATGAAGACATACCGGAATGAACTTTGGTTCGAGACAAGGAAGCGTTGAAAGAGGGTACTGGTCAAGATCATCGGCGACTAGGAGCAACAGGCTCCCAGTCGCCCCTTTTCTTTAACCCACGAGCGACCTGGCAGCCTCCTCAGCCTGTTGCAGGACCTCTTCCGGCACGGCATCGACGCTCGACGGTCCTATGCCGCAGACGCGGATCAGGCTGGTGTCGGTGAACCCCATCCACTTCATGAAACCTTCATAGCGGGGGAAGATGTCGGCGAAGAGCGTTTCGTCCGGGTTCCCCTGGGTGAGCACGAAGACGAGTTTCTTGTTTCCCAGCCTGCTCGGCTCCGGGTTGGAGAGGTAGTCGGGCTTGAGGTAAGAGTAACCCCGGTCGATAAAGCCCTTGAGCTGGGCGGTGACATCGCCGTAATAGACCGGCGAAGCGTAGAGTACCACGTCCGCCTCCTGAACGGCGGCAAGCACCTCGGTCAGGTCGTCCTTCACAGCGCAGCGGTCAAGGCTATTCTTGCAGGCGTAGCACCCCTGGCAGCCGCGATAGGTGAGCCGGTTGAGCTCGAAGACGCGGGTTTCTGCGCCGAGTTTCTTCGCGGTTTCGGTGAAACGGTTGGCAATGGTAGCACTGTTCCCCTTTGAACGGGGGCTTCCCAATAGACTTACTATCTTCATGACGTCCTCCTCCGATTGATTCTGACATTACCCACGCAGATTTACCACGATCGTACCGCACATGTCCACCCCGGAAATTCTGACCGTTCCGGCACTCCTCACCCATTTTGACAGCAGATGAATAATTGTTAATATATTCAGAGCGGAACGTGCTTCATCCTGATAGACAACCACCGGCCGTTCCAGGTGAACAGCATGAAAACATCATGGCTAATCGCCGGGCTGATCGTATTAGCGGGCGCCGTTTTTGTCCTCCTGGCGTTTCTCTATATCCTCCCTCTGGACCTTCGCGACCATTCGCCGGTCCAGCCGATCGCCTTCAGCCACAAGGTGCATGCCGGCGACAACGGCATCCCCTGCCTCTTCTGCCACCGCTTGGCTCCCGATTCGCCGGTTGCCGGCATCCCGGCAGTGGCGGACTGTCGGGCCTGCCATCTGTTCATCTCCTCCGACGCCCCGGAAATAGTGAAGCTGACGGCATACTGCCGGCGCCTGCCGCTTCTGCCCCGCATCCTGGCCCGGGTGTCCGAGGGGAGGGCGAAGAAGGTCGAGGGGGTATCGCCTGGTACCCGCAGGGGAGCTACTGGAGCGAGTTGATCGAGATTTAACCTGAAAAAAGCAGTCTGACGAAAAAAAACCAGCCCAAAGGAGATCTCCATGGCCACACCTGACCACGATCAGGAAAAGGCACGCCATGAGCGGGAACTGAGAATCCAGCGGCAAATCGCCTTCGCTTCCGGACTTTTCCAGGGGGAAGTCACGGTCCGCACCCTTCTGGAGTCGCTCGCCGAAGGGATCGTCATTATCGACGGCTCCGGGACCATCCTGCTCGTCAATACCACTGCAGAGCGTATGTTCGGCTATGCAAGGGAGGAGCTCATCGGCAAGCCCCATGTCGTTCTCATTCCCGAACGCCTGCGCAAGGTCCACGAAGCGCATCAGGGCCGTTACTTCGAGGAGCCGACGATCAGGCCTATGGGCAAACTCCTCGATCTTGCCGGACTCCGCCGGGACGGAAGCGAGTTTCCCACGGAGATCAGCCTGAGCTTTATCGAAACCATAAACGGCGTTCTCGTCATGGCCTTCGTCAGCGACATCACCCTCCGTAAACAGTACGAGTCGCGGCTTCGGGAGAACGAGGAGCTGTTTCACACCCAGGTGGAGTGCGTGAATGACTATGCGATCTTCATGCTTGATGCGGATGGCTGCGTCCTGAACTGGAATGCGGGGGCCGAGCGCTTGGAGGGGTATCGGGAGGAGGAGATAATAGGCCAACGTTTCTCCTGTTTTTATCCCGAAGAGGAGCGCAGCTCGGGCAGACCCGAAGAACAACTGGAACGAGCGCAGCGGGAGGGGCGCGTTGTCGCCGATGGGTGGCGGCTCCGCAAGGATGGGAGCCGGTTCTGGGCCGATAGCGTCATCACGGCGCTCCGCTTTGAGGACGGGAGCCTGCGCGGGTTCTCGACGGTGATGCACGACGTCACCGAGCGCAAGCGGGCGGAGGATGCGCTCCGCTTCAGCGAGTCGCGCTTTCGCGCCCTGTATCGCGACAACCCGACCATGATCGCCACCATAGATGCCGGGTTTACGATGCTCTCGGTCAATCCGTCTTGCGCCGACCAGCTGGGGTACACGATAGATGAGCTGGAAGGTCAGTCGGTGCTTAAGCTGTTCCATGAGGACGACCGCTCTGCCTTGACCGAGCAGTTGCGGCTGTGTCTGCAGAACCCCGAACAGGTGTACCGTTGGCAGTTCCGCAAGGTCCGCAAAGACGGCGGGATGCTCTGGGTGGAGGAAATTGCGCAGGGGGTGTATGACCTGAACGGGACGCTCAACGTCTTGGTCGTCTGCCAGGACATCACGGACCGCAAATGTACGGAAGACGCCCTGCTGGAGAGCGAGGAACGCTTCCGTGCCACTTTCAACCAGGCCGCGGTCGGCATGGGCCTCATGACCCCGGATGGCCGCTGGATGCAGATCAACCAGAGGTACTGCGATATCCTCGGCTATACGGAAGAAGAGCTGCAAGCCCTGACCATCCGGGACATCACCCATCCCGATGACCGGGAGGAAAGCCTGAAACAGTTCCAGCTCCTCATGGAGGGGCGGATCAGGAATTATTCCCTGGAGAAACGTTATGTCCGCAAGGACGGCGCCATTGTCTGGGTGAACATCACCGCTTCGATGGTGGCCAACGGCGAGCCGCGCTTTGCCGTGGGTGTCGTTGAGGATATCACCTCGCGCAAGGAGGCGGAGGAAGCCCTGGTCCGGGCGAAGAAGGAATGGGAACTGACCTTCGACAGCGTTCAGGACCTCATTGCCATCATGGACGACCAGTACCGCATCACGCGCCTGAACCTGGCGATGGCGAAACGGGTCGGACGGAAGCCCGAGGAGTGCATAGGGCTTGTCTGCTACAATGTCATCCACGGGACCGAGAGCCCGCCGGAATACTGTCCGCACACCAAAACGCTTGATGACGCCCGGGTACACGAGGCGGAAGTACACGTAGGTCATCTGGCGGGCGATTTTCTCGTAAGCACCACACCGCTCCTGGACCCGGATGGGAAGATGATCGGCGTAGTGCATATGGCCCGAGACATAACGGAGCGCAAGCGGGCGGAGGAGGAGATCGAGAGACTGAACTCCGACCTGGCTGCGCGGGCCGACGAGCTGGAGGCAGCGAACCGGGAGCTGGAGGCGTTCAACTACACGGTCGCCCACGATCTGCGCAAGCCGCTGACCGTCATCAACGGATACTGCCAGGCGATCCGGGAGCTGTGCGGCGAGAAACTGGACGAGCAGTGCAGCGGCTATCTCCAGGAGGCCTACGACGGCACCCTGCGTATGAACGGGCTCATCGACGCCCTGCTCAGGTTCTCCCGCCTGGGCCACACAGAGCTGCGCCGGGAAACGGTCGATCTCTCCGCCATGGCGCAGACGGCGGCAGAGGAGCTTAGACAGACCGAGCCCGCGCGTCGGGTCACGTTCCGGCTCGCCGGCGGGGTACGAGCCGATGGCGACGCGAACCTGCTCCGGGTGGTCCTGAACAACCTCCTCGGCAATGCCTGGAAGTACACCGGCAGACAGGCAGAAGGGATCATCGAGTTCGGAACGATGGAGATCGACGGCAAGCCGGCCTTCTTCGTCCGGGACAACGGCGCCGGCTTCGACATGGCGGGTGCGGGCACGCTCTTTGCCCCTTTCCAGCGCCTCCCCGGAGCCGAAGAATGCGGAGGCTTCGGCATCGGCCTGGCCACGGTGGAGCGGATCATCCGGCGCCACGGCGGGAGGGTGTGGGCCGAAGGGGAACTGGGGAAGGGGGCGACCTTCTGGTTCACCCTGCCGACCCCGGCCTGAACAATCGGAGGAATAACCATGAAGATATTGATAGCTGAAGACGAACCTGCATTTCGCCATCTCCTGGAAGAGATCCTGGTCAAGTGGGGATACGAGGTGGTCGCCGCCCAGGACGGGAACGAAGCCTGGCAGGCCCTGCAATCGGAAGGCTCCCCGCGGCTCGCCATCCTTGACTGGATGATGCCGGGGATGGCCGGAGTGGAAATATGCCGTAAAGTCAGGCAGGAGCTCCACAAACCCTATACCTACCTCATGCTGCTGACCTCGCAGCAGCGGGACGAAGACCTCGTCACCGGCATGGAGGCGGGGGCCGACGACTACCTTACCAAGCCGCTCAAGACCAACGAGCTGCGGGTCCGCCTCAATGCCGGGAGGCGTGTCATAGATCTGCAGAATGAACTGCTGGCGGCCCGCGACACCATTGCCGCCCACGCTTCCGACCTGGAGGCTGCCAACAGGGACCTGGAGGCGTTCAGCTACACCGTCTCCAACGACATTCTCGGTTCCCTGCTGGTGATCGGCAGCCATGCCCAGGCGATCCAGGAGGTGTCCTGCTGCAGGCAGGACGAACAGTGCAGGTCCTATACGCGCCGGATATACGACAAAACCAGGCACCTGGGAGAGATGATCGGCATCATGCATGATTTCTTCAGGCCGACGAGAAGCGAACTCCAGCGGGAAACTGTGGACCTGAGCGCGATAGCCGGCGAAATTGCAGCGAAACTCCGCCATGCGCAACCGGAGCGCCGGGTCACTTTCCGCATCACCGACGGGGTCACGGCCAATGGAGACAGAAAATTCCTGCGGATTGTGATGGAAAATCTCTTTGACAATGCCTGGAAACATACCGTCAAAGGGGGGGATGCGGTCATAGAATTCGGCGTGACCGAATCCGAAGGGAGTCCGGCATTTTTCGTGCGCGATAACGGGACAGGCTTTGATATGGCGCATACGGACAAACTCTTCAAGCCGTTTCAACGCCTGCCCGGCACGGAGGAATATGCCGGGTACGGGATCGGACTGGCAACGGTGGAAAGGATCGTCAGGCGTCACGGCGGCAGGGTCTGGGCCGAAGGGGGCACGGATAAGGGAGCGACCTTTTATTTCACCCTGTGAGCGAGTGTCCGTGCGCTCCATTGTCTTTGATTGCTGGTCCGGCATGGGGCAATTATGGAAAAGATGACGAGTCCGTACAAATGGGGAATGGTGGTGGACCTGGACCGCTGCACCGGTTGCGGTGCCTGCGTGGTGGCCTGCCAGGCGGAGAACAACGTCGCCATCTGCGGAAAGCGGGAGATGTCCTAGCGGCGCAACATGCACTGCCTTTTATCCGACCGGCGTCGTTACCTACGAGCTCACCATGCTCTTTTTCATGGTCGGCACCATCTTGGGGATGTTCCTGGAGATGGGGCTCCCCTCCTTCGGAAAGCGGCTCTACGGCCCGGAGATCAGTGAGGGGGGCATCGGCATCTGCGTTGCCATCCACCCGGGCGGAGAGGCCGTGGCCTGCGGAAGAGGCACGGAGCCGGAAGAGTGTATCGGCGGGATCGCCTCCCTTTCCCCACATGAGCAGAAGTTTCGGGCGGAGGAGATCATGCGTGAGGCCGGGGCGTTGCGGATCGTTGCGGAGGGGGAGTCATGAAACGCTTTGCGATAGTGACCCTTTTCGCCGTCGCACCCCTCCTGACGGGAGCCTTGTGGATGGACAGCCAACCATCCTACAAGCCGTACCAGGCGCCGATTCTGATGCCGCCTCCAGACAGCGTGCCGGTTTCCGGCAAGGAGATCGTCTCCGAAGAGGCTGAACTGCGAAATCCGGTCACTCCAACGCAGGGTTCCCTGGAAAAAGGGAAAGCCCTCTTCGGCATCAATTGCGCCATGTGCCACGGTCAGACCTCGGTTAAACGAGGCCCGGTCGGAATGAAGCTGAAGCCTCCCCCCCCCGGTCTCGACCACGACATGCTGCAAGGGTTGAGCGACGCCGACATCTTCAAGGCCGTCACCTTCGGCTTCGGGCGCATGCCCCACTTCCAGGACAAGCTCACCCCCCGGGAGAGGTGGAATCTGGTCAATTTCCTCCGGACCCGCAGATAGGGTGGCGGCGTTTTGATTGAAGGGATTACCAGTTCACCGGCTGCGGTTCCTTCTTCACCAGGAGGACCGAGCAGGGCATTTTGCGGACCAGCTCCTCGTTGCTCCGGCCGAACAGGAAATGCTCGATGCGCCACTCCTCATGGGACAGCATGATCAGGAGATCGATCTTCTCTTCCTTGACGGTCTTCAGTATCTCCTCGGTCGGTTCCCCCTCCCGGATCAGCTCCTTGATCGGCAGCCCCTTTCCCTTCTCCAGCCTGATGATCTTCTCCAGATCCGCCTTGGCTTCCTTGATGATGTTCTGGTATTCCCTATCCAGCGCCACCGTCGGCAGATTCCACCCCTCCAGGCCGAAGGGGTTGTGGACGACGTGGATGATGAAGAGTTCCGCGTCGAATTTCCTGGCCAGGGAAACGCCATAATGGACGGCCTCCTGGCAGTACTTGGTATCCCTGCTGACGACGAGAATCCGGTTGATGTCTTCCATGGCCTGCCTCCTGGTTCGTAATTCGGGGTGCCGCCATCCTTCACGATGGGCGATGTCGCACGTCCCGTTAAAAGTATACCCCACCGATACGTTCCTGCACGGGTATCGAAAATACCCGCTCCATGCGCCGTTCTTACCCGACCGGTCAGGCACCTCCCGTTGCATGGGATGGAAACCGGCGCAGTGACGGCGGTGGACCGCTGGTCGGCCTGGGGATTTCCGGGCGCCGGGCCGTGGGCAAAATCTTTTGCCTTTGCCATTAAGATAAGTTATAGTGGCAAAAGTTCGGCAACCACCGCTGTTTGCCATTCTGAGGACCTTTTGTTCATTTATAGCACTCTTGTTTGTACCGAGTTTCGGGACACCCCTCACAGATATGACCATCAAATTCATTAATCAGAAAATCGCCCCGCTCATCATTGCCCTTTTCCTGTTGTTTCCCACCTTTGCCGCTGCCGGGGTGATTACCAAGGACACGGTCTGGCAAGGCGAGGTTGCTCTTCAGGACGATGTCCTGGTGCCGGCCGGCGTTACCCTGACCATCAGGCCCGGGACGGTCGTCCGCGTGGCTGCGGCTGAAAGCACCAAGACAGATCCGGAGTACATGTCTCCGCTCACGGAGATTACGGTGCGGGGGACCCTGAAGGTCGAGGGGACCGCAAAGTCGCCGGTCTTGTTCGGCTCGGCCGGAGAGGGCAAGGCAGGGAACTGGGCCGGCATCATCGTGGACCGTGGTGCAGCCGATCTCCGGTCGTGCCGGATCATGGACGCCGAGTCTGCCGTTTATCTGGTTGACGGTACGGTCCGTCTGGCTGATGCTGATCTCAGGGGGAACCGTTACGGGATTACCGCACTGGGGGCAAAGAGCACTCTGACGGCCGTCTCCAGTTCGGTCACGGACAACGACTATGGGCTATTTCTCTTCAATGGGGCGCGGATCGACAGTCGCGACTGCACGGTCAAGGCCAACCGGAAAAAGGACTTTTATACGGGGAACTGCCGGGAATACCCGGATCGGCTTTCCTATACCGGCGGTACGGAGTCTCCAGTCGGCCGGATTTATGGGAATGAGGTGCTCCTAGGCGATACCGTCTGGCAGGGGCGGATAGAGGTGAACGGAATCATCCGCGTGCCGGACGGAAGCAGGCTCGTGATAATGCCGGGAACGGTCATCGAGTTCAGGAAGAGGGATACAAACGGTGACGGCATCGGCGAAAACGGTCTGTTGATCCAGGGGCTCCTCATTGCCAAGGGGAATGCCAAAGCGCCGATCGTTTTTCGCTCCGCCGAGAAAGTCAAGGGACCGGGGGACTGGGACGCCATCAATATCATGAACAGCGACGGGGCCCAGAACCTGCTTGAGTATTGCCAGATCGAGGACGCCTATCGCGGGCTGCATTTTCATTTTTCCAACGTGGCGGTCGCTAATTCGGTACTGAAGAACAACTACCGGGCGGTCCAGTTCCAGGAGTCGACGGTGACAATGCGCGGCAACTGGCTGTACGGCAATAAAAGCGGCATCCAGGGGAGGGATTCCGAGGTGGATTTCTCCGGCAACGTCGTCAGCAACAACTACCTGGGGGGTAACTTTTTCCGTAACAATATTCAGGTCCGGGACAACAGGTTCATCGGCAATCTGAAGGAAGGCCTGCGGCTGCGGGAAGGGGCGTCGGTCGTGGAAGGGAACCTGTTCGACGGCAACCGGTTCGGGTTGCTGGTGGCTGACGCCTACTACGGTACTTTCGGACGTAACGTCATCACGAATAATGCAGAAATCGGTTTTTCCCTCAAAAACACGGACAACATCGAGATCGCGGAGAACTTCGTCGGCAACAACGGCATTAACGGGATGAGCGTTCAGGACGTGAGGGCCGGCATCAGGGGGAACCAGATTTCCGGCAACGGTGAACGGGGTATCGGCATAATATCTTTTTCCGGGATGATAAGCGGCAACAACTTCGTCCGCAACGGCCTGTATGCCATTGATCTGGAAGGGAAAAACGACGTGGCCGCGCCTGGGAACTGGTGGGGCGGTGCGGATGCGGAACAGGTTATTCTGGACCGCTCGGATGACCCGAAACGGGGAAAAGTCAGCCATGACGGAGCAATGCTGAGGCCGCTCCCCTATGCCTGGCCGCTGCGGGATGTGACCGCTTCCACCTCCTGGGAAGGTGAGATCGTTGTGACCGGCAAGCCTGAGGTTGCTAAAGACGCAACGCTGTCGGTCCTGCCGGGAACAATGGTGGCATTTGCAGAAGGTGCAGGTCTGACAGTCAGCGGTAAGCTCCTCGCAAAGGGTGAAAAGGGGAGGGAGATCACGTTCACCTCGCAGCAGAAAAAGGAGCCCGGTGCCTGGGACGAGGTGTTGCTGGAGCATGCAAATAACAGCGTCATTACCCACGCGGTCGTTGAGTACGCGACCTGGGGGGTCCACAGCCACTTCACGAACCTTTCCATGTCGGACAGCCGCTTCCATGACAACTATGGCGGGATGCGCTTCCGCAGCGGTCCGGTGACTGTCACCCGTTGCCTCTTCACGGACAACACCATAGGCATCCGCTCTTATATGGGGAACGGACTCTTCACTGAAAATGTCATCACCAGGAATGAAACCGGAGTGTTCGTCAGGGAAAAAGGGGGAGGGCTGACCATCAACAAGAACGACCTCTTTGCCAACAGCGGCTACAACATCAGGATCGGTGATTTCAATAATGAGGACGTGAATGCCAGGGAGAACTGGTGGGGTGGGGGCGATCCGGCCGAAACCCTGTTCGACGGGCGCAGAGAGCCGGGCATCGGTATCATCCGGTATGAACCTTTCCTTAAAAAGCCGGTATCTTCAGGTCAGGCGGTGGGACAATGAGACGGCAATGGTTGGCGGTTATACTGCTTCTGTTTGTGGCAACAGTCGCCGTTTTCGGGCAATCCGATGCCTTGGCCGGTGAGACTTTCGTCCTGCGCGGCAAGGTGCTGGACCTGGCAGGCCGGGGGGTTGAGGGGGCGGAAGTATTCCTTTACGACAGTGCAAATACCAGGCGCCCCGCCGAATTCATAACTCCCAAGACGGACCGGGACGGGCAATACAGCATAGAACTGCCGGTAGGGAAATACTGGGCTGTGGCACGTGTCAGGCAGGGAGAGAAGTTCGGTCCGCTTTTGCTGGGGACCAGGCATTCCGGCGAACCGGCGGTGATCGACCTTCCGGCTGAACGTGTCACGGAGCAGGATTTCACGGTTGCCGATATCCGGGAAGTGGCCAGAAACAAGCATCGGACCAGGGATGACTATGTGAAGGTAAGCGGCCGTGTGGTGGACGGCAGCGGCGCGCCGGTGGCAAAAGCCTACGTGCTGGCCCACCGAGGGAAAAAGCTTGAGCGATTGCCGGATTATGTCTCGGGCTGGACCGATGAAACGGGGCGTTATGTCCTGTATCTCCGCCCCGGAGATTATTTCATCGGCGCAGCAACAGTATTTCCTCCTGGGCGGAATGTTACGCTGGAAAAGCCACTGGCCATTGTTCCCGGCAAAATAGATATTGCAATTGACGTTGAAATAACATTAGAATAATCACTATTCTTTTTCATCACAAGCCGATAGCAGTGGCGAGACGCCGGCAGGCGGAGCGGTACCTGCGTCGGCCATCTCGGCCGACGTATTGGCCCATCCACCCGCCCTGCCCACAAGCCGGTCAATGAGCTTACCGGTATGAAAGGTTTTGTCGCGTTTGTCTCCCAAGCAGATGTATACAACCGTAGCAAAGTATCTGGCTTCCACTGAACTGGCAATCGCACTGTTTATAGTGATATGTCTGGCCGCGATCCCAGGCACCCTCACCGAATCGAGGGCCATCTATTCGAGTCCACTGTTTGTGGGTCTGATCGGGTTGATGGCCCTGAACCTCCTCTGTTGCACCTTAAAGCGGTGGAAGTACCTGGCGAAATCCACCATGATTCTGCATCTGGGGGTGTTGCTGACCCTCGCCGGCTGCATTGTCACTTCGTTCGGCTATGTGGCGACGGTCAATATTTATGAAGGATCTTCGGTTGACCAGGTTTACCGCTGGGATACGGGGCAGGATGTCCCGCTCGGCATGGAGCTCGCCGTCAAGCGGATAAATCGGGAATTTTACCCGGTGCCTGTCCGGGTAGGGGTGTTGCACGGCAAAGAAAAATTCGGTCTTTTTACCCTTCGGACCGGCGAGAGTTTCAACCTGGACGACTACCGGGTTGCCGCCGATACCTTCGAGCCGACTGGCTGCAACCTAAAGCTCACCGTGTATAAGCAGGGGCGGGTAATCGGCACTGCCGATACCTCGGGCATGAACAACCTTCCTGCGGATTTCCCCTACGCCTTTAAACTGGTGTCGTACAAGGACCCTTTCCTTAAAAGGATTTGGGTGGATCTGCTGCTTTCGGACAGGGACAAGACCCTGGCGACGGGTACTGCGGAGGTAAACGGGCCCTTCAAGTGGCAGGGGCTCTATTTCTACAACACCCTGACAGGCAAGGACGAGGACGGAAGGCCTTATGCCGGGATACAGATTGTCAGGGACCCGGGCCGCCCTTTTGTATTCTTCGGATTCGCCGTGATGGGGCTCGGCGCGATTTTTGCTTTTTTCAGAAGATTTTATGGATGTAAGTAGTACTGCCGGAACCGGGCCATCGCAGAAATGCGATATGTGGAGAAGATAACGTGTCAACAGAAACATTAGAGATAAAGCAAGCCGAAGAGTGTCATGTGCACGGAAAACCTGCAAGGACAGCGAACAGGGCACTCCTTTGTCTGATACTGGCTTCTCTTGCGCTTATCTGCTGGCATGTGTGGCGTTTTGGCCCGAGCAGCCATCTGGCAAAATACGAAACGGTGCAGAAACCGTTCCTGTTCCTTTTGGGCGAGGAACTGTGGGACCTGCTCTTTAATATGCATGGCGTCCTTGGCGAGCTCTGGGAGGTGTTCCCCTATTATATTGTCGGGGTGCTCCTGGCCGGTTATCTCCGCACTTACAAGATAGCCACAAAACTGCAAGCGTCTTTGAGGCGCTATGGGGTCTTAAGTGTCGTAGTGGCTTCGTTTGTGGGCATTATCACTCCCCTGTGCGCTTGCGGGACCATTACCACGGCAGTGAGCCTTCTGTTTGCCGGCATGCCCCTTGCTCCGGTTATGGCTCTCATGGTGACTTCCCCGTTGATGAGCCCTTCGACGTATCTCCTGACCCTTAATGACCTTGGTCCGGAATGGACGGTCATCAGAACCATATCGGCCCTTTCCATGGGTATCTTTGCGGGATTAATCACACATTTTCTCAGAAATAAGGGGTTCCGGACAGGTGAAATCTTCGTTGAAGGCGGTATCGTCAGGGGGGATTTCCACGACGAGGACTACCCGGATGAGCGTCTGAGGTGTAACTGCAGGCAGAATTTCGGCAATCGAGTAGCCGTAAGAACGAGCAACAAGTTTATTATCTTCTTGGCCAAATCATCGGAAATGCTTTGGCTGGTGGGGAAATACGTCATTGTCGGGGTTGTGACGGGGATCATCATCGAGAGGTACATGCCGTACGAGTGGATTTACCGGTTCTTCGGACAGGGAGATCCCCTGAACATCGTATGGGTGACCCTTGGGTCGGTTCCCATGTTTCTCCATCAAATCAGCGGATCGAGCGTACTCTCTCACATAAAGAGCTCGTTGCACGGTACGATTGACGCTGGAGCCGGACTGGCATTCATGATAGGCGGTCCGGTGACGGCGGTACCTACCATGGTAATGTTCTGGTCGATTTTCAAGAAGAGGGTATTTTTTCTGTACATGTTTGTTTGTATTGCTGGAACCATTTTGATCGCCTATGCCTTCCAATTTTTCGTGTTTATCCCCGGTGTGGATACGGGAAATTATCTGTTACGGGGGGTACGCTCCCTGTCGGGAGGGAGATCGGCTGTAATTCAGAAACAAGATCAAAATGTACAGATCGTAATGGATCCGGCCGGCCAAGGTATAATCGCGACGTATTCCAATGCCTTGGAAAGGCAGGGGGGAATCGTGTTTGATTCCGGGTGCGAGCGGTTTCTGAGCAGTTCGGCAGATATGTATGACAATCGTAAATATATTGGCAACATCGCCAAGTGGCTGGAGGATAACAACTCTTCTTCGGCAAATAGTAATATTCTCGTCTACAATCTTGCCGGCGGGGACGGAAGTGAGCCAATTTTCCTGAACAGGAATGTCCGGGCCGATCTGGAGAAGAAGGGGTTTAACGTCAAGGTAACCGACAGGCGAGAAATCCCGGAAATTACCGCTCGGCTACTAAATGACTACAGCCAGATCTGGCTGTTTTTCGGAGAGTCCGGTACAAAGCAATCGTTGACCACCGCAGAATTAAATACAATTTTGAAATCCACTGGCGATGGAAAGAGCATGCTGATCGTGGCAGGAAAAGATCAAGCCAAACTGGCTGACAACACGGCGGTAAATGCACTATCTTCACGGTATGGCGTGCATTTTTCAGGATTTGTGGAAAACAGGAAGGAGCTCCCTGTGGAGGTTGCTTCTAATCTGTTAAACAGAACGTCGAAGATTTTAGGGAAGATATTGAAGATTGTGCATAAGGCTTGACATGCCTAAACAAGGTAGCTGCTTTTACATGAATCGCTGCAATTGTGCAGAACATCACAGGTAATCAGGGGGAGCGTATGAAAACAGAGATACTCGATGTACAGAAGCTGAAGAAATTCAGCGATGATAAGCGGCACCAGGAAACGATATGGTCGGATGACCATTCCAGGATCAGCTTGATCTGCATGAAACCTGGCCAAGAGATCATAACCCATACCCATCATGGAAACCATACCTGGATGGTCATGGAAGGCAAGGGGGAATTACTCACCGGCGGCAAGGCCCAGACCATAACGGTCGGTCAGATTGTCATCGTACCCGCCCTTGAAGATCATGGAATACGAAATTCATCGCAAGAAAACCTCGTGATTGCGTCTATAACGGCACAGGGCGATTAATTGCAACTTCCATGCACCACTGTCGAATGCCACGACATCGTGGCATTCGACAGTGGTGCATAATGAAGTAAGAGGGTGGGGGGCAGCGAAGACCATGCGTCCTGCGCTTGCAGCCTTGTTACGCCGGCCGTTCGCGACAGAGAAGTGAGGTTGCCAGGATGAAAGTGAAGCCGGCGAGGACCGCCACTTTGCCGTAAAATGGTACTCCCGCTGCCGTGGCGGCTATGCCCCAGGACTGCACCAATGCTCCGCCGATGAACATCCCCAGTACCACCAGCCCCGCATCGGCATCTCCCTCGCCCGCCTTGATCAGCTGCCGAAACGGGCACCCGCCGATTATCACCGACACCCACCCGACCAGCCCCATGCCGAGAAAGCTCCAGATATGGTCCAGATGCGAGCCCGGCTGTCCGAACATGCCGAGGTGAAAACGGCCGGATATGATGTTGGTCGTAACCGCCGCTCCGCAGAAAGCCAGGAATCCCCAAGGCATATAAGATCTGACTCCCATGAGCATGGCGTCGCGTACGCTGCCGGTGATGCAGAAGCGGCTGCGCTGAGCCAATACGCCGAGCAGCAAGCCGACACCCAGAGCGATTGTCCATGGAGCGTATTGGGCGGCGCTCCCCTTGTCGGATGACAGCACGAAGGCGGGGCGCAAGATGAGGAATATCAGCAGCAGCGCAAAAAATGCAGGAACCAACAAGCCGCTTCCCGCCTGTTCCCGCCTGTGACTCCCCAGTTCAACGCCGTTGGCCAGCCCGCGGAGGCCAGCCCAAACGCCTGCCAACAGGCCGATTACCCCGGCCACCGCAGTAAGGTCCCCGGCTGTCAGTCTAAGAAAGAGTTTGATCGGACAGCCGATAAATACTGCACAGCCCACCATCAGAAAGATTCCCGAGACGAGTCGCGGCATCGGCGCGCTTCCGCCCCGCGAGCGGAATTCGCGGCCGACGACGGCGCTGATGATCGCACCGAGCACAAAACCGATCAGCTCCGGGCGCAGGTACTGCATTCGCGGATTATCGTGAAAACCGAGCGCGCCTGCGCTGTTTTCGATGAAGCAGGAGACGCAGATGCCGGAATTCTCCGGGTTTCCCCAGACGGCCAACAACACGCCGAGCGTTCCAAGAAGAGTGCCAGTGGCTAAAATTGTCCAAAAATGGCGATCACGCAGATTCATGTTTACTCACAACCGCCGGCCAGGCGACTTTGCAGGTAGTTAACGTTCCTCATTGCGGCGGCGAGTGATGCGTTGTCCGGATTTGCCTTGGCGCGGCTGCCAATCTCTTTCAATCCTTCATCGACCAGTCGGCTTATTTCGTCACGCCTGGAAAGTGGACTTTTTTTGTCGATGTAATCGCCGCTGAGCTTGATTCCCTGCACGTAGCTGGCGATGGCTTCTTCCCGGGCTCCCATCTGCTGGAGGATCTCTCCCTTCAGGATGTGGCTGTGGGCCTCGCCTGGATAAGTTCGGGCCAATTCGTCCAACTTGAACAGCGCCCCTTGGAGGTCGCCGGCTTTACGAAGGCTCTCGACTGGCGCATAGAGCTTTTGCAGCAGAGTCACCCGTGCCTGGTCAGCCATTTCCCGTTCCAGGGCCTTGTTCAGGCTGGCCGAAGAACGGCCGTTGTCAGTGCCCGGGGAGTGTGTCCCCAGCAGTGCGACAATGGCGGTAATTGCCATGGCCAGAAACAGCCAGTGCAGCTTATCGAACCTGTCCTTGAACATGTTGCCTCAATACTTCTGGTAGGGGGGCATGTTGACCCGCCGCGCCATGTCGCGAATCGGGTTGTAGTCGCTGTCCAACAGCTCTTCATAGCCGTCGGCCCAGGCCGCCTTGAGTACCTTGACCCGTTCCCCGTCGATCTCCACGGTATCCGATGGTTTCAGGTCCAGTAAGGCTTGGCGGAATTTTGCGACCAGCTTCGGGTCGGTCGTTGCGGCTGCGCCAAAGGTGCAGTATGGAATGATAGGGGTTTGCGCCAGGATGACAAAGTCGTCGGGGGAAATTTTGCCTTCCCGTGTCATGACTTCGAGATCGAGAAGGGGGGCTGCGGCAACGTCATACTGGCCGAACAGGACGCCGTAGACTAGTTTTTCATGTTTGTAGGAGCCGGAAGGGATGGCGTAATAGGCCAAATCTTTCTCAGGGTCGATGCCGGACCGCAGCATCAGGTCGTATTCGGCAAGATAACCGGTTGGGGCCATCATCGGCCCGAAGACCATTCGTTTTCCCTTTATATCGGACAGTTTGGTAATGCCGCTGCCTTTGCGGGCAATGATGGCGCCGCCGGTGCGGGCGCCGAAGTTGCCGCGCTTGTCTGATGCAATCAACTGAAGTTTGTAGTTTTCCCGGAGAATGATGTAGAGGAGCGAATTGGTGTGGGTGAAAGCAAATTCACCGTTGCGGAATCGCTTCTCGAAGTCGTGGGTATCCACCGGCACGGCAACAAAATCCACACCGACCTTTTCCGACAGATAGCGGGTCAGGGGAAGAAAACGCTGCATCGTTTCCTGTTCGTTGTTGCAGTTCATGAAACCGATACGTATGACCGGTCTTTTTTTCGTGTCTTTGCAGCCAGAAAAGAGCAGGGCCAAAAGAGCAACGGATGTCAGCGAGATGTATATGCTGGCGCGGCAAATGGAAAGCAATCCGGGTAACTTCAAGTCCTATTCTCCAATCATGTTTGGTGTCGAGCGAACTTAAACAGCCGTATTCTAGCAGAGAGAAATATATATTAAAAGAAATAACTTTGTATAGTACCGCTCGGGAGAAGGTCGGAGCCGACGCTCTGTGACGAAACGGCGACACATATCTGCAGCTATGCAATTATTTGCTGGGCGGTTGACATTTGTTTTCATTAGTAGTAGTGTGCGGTTCCTAATTGATTTATTTTATGAAATCTGAGAAGTAAATGCGTTATGCATACCGTAAACTACTGATAGCGGCTGCTTGGGAGTAAAAAAGCCTCCCGTCTGATGTGCGGATCTGGGCGAATTGGTCATCTGGTGAAATCACAGGGGTGATATCGTTTGAAGACGGATTATTCATGTCCACAACGGGAGTTTTGACAATGAATAACAGGTTTGCATGTTTGATGTCCGATATTAGTTATAAATAATCACAGCCGTACCAGGGTAAATAATTCATCAATATTTAATGTGTTTTGACATGGGTACGGCGCAGCACGATTGTATTTATAGAGCCGCCCGTCTCAAGTTGGGGGCGGCTAGGTATATTTATTGCACTATATTAAGCCGATCACAGCCCTGGGGTGATCGCCGGATTGTTACTCGTAACCGATTTTAAGTAATCGCTGAAATCTGCCGATGAGACTGTCAGGGCAAGGTGGATTCCCCTTAACGGGGTGAGGTTTTTGTGAAAACTGCGAAAAATCATATTCAGTATATATATTCAATGCCGATGAATATCGACATCAGCAAGGCGTCAAAAATTGAAGCAACATGTCACTATTCCACTCTTTCAATGCTTGTCCCATCGATCAAATGCTCCCCACAGCGGGGTGTCCCAAGCAATCGGTTCGCCAGTGATGGTGGCCCGGTTCTCCTTAATGAGAATTGTTCCTGAGTAAATTTATAATTTGAGGTGAGGTCACCATGGGAAAGATAAAAAAGAGAAAATTATGGGTGTGAATCTGCAGGCTGAGTTTGTGCTGACGGTGTCGTCTATCATTGCGTTTAATCTATGATTGCGGATTGATGATAGATTGACGAGAATTCAACGAATTCGACTGTCTACCAGTTTTGATTTTATGAATTGAGAACATTTCACAAAGGGGTAAAAACTATGGGAAAGAAGATGTCGGAAAAAATTCGAGGCACAAATCTGTGGACAAGGTTTAGTCTACTGCTGACTTATGCATTGTTCCTTAGCTTGTGGTTTTGCCAAGCTTTGTTCCTTCCTGTAGAATCAAACGCTGCAGTTGCTGATCTCATGCACAACAGTGCCAATCCTAAAATAGGAACTACAAAATATGGTACATGGGGAACGACCTGGAACTGTGCCACCTGTCATAACGACACAACCACCAATATCAAGATGGTCGTTCCTTCGATTGTTCCACCATGGACCACAACGACGCGCCAGGTTGTCTTTAACAAGATCACCAGCACGACCGTTACCTATCTGGGGGTGATGGGCAATGACGAGAGGTCGGTTCTGAGCAGGTCGACCAACATCTGCGAAGTTTGTCACACAAAGACGAAATTTCATCAATACAGCTCAAACTCTGTCACGACGCCGGTGGCCAATGCAACCCATAAGAACCGTGCTGACTGTACCCAAACCTGTCATCCGCACAGTGCCGGATTTGCCATATCCGTCACGGGCTGTACCGCCTGTCACGGTAATCCGCCGTCCACCACCGCGGAACTTACTACCAACGCCTTTACCTATGCCGGGGTTCCCGGAGCCCACGTCAAACATAGTTCTTATGCTCCTGCTATAGCTTGTATTACCTGCCATCAGGGGACAAACATTACCATGACCAGTGGCGACAACAAAGTGAACCTTGGTTTCCAGATCAACAAAGCCAACTGGCCGCAGTACTCTCCGCCGGCCAACAGCACAGCTGCCAGTGCCGTTGTCGTGAACAGCAACTACGCCAACTGGCAGGTGGCTGCTCCGACGACTTCAACTACCGCCGCCAACACCATGACCTGTTCCGTATACTGTCATGCCGGCTGGACCGGCGCAGGCGGGACTCAAAACCCGGTCAGCTGGGCTACAACCGGTCCGTTGGCCTGTAATTCCTGCCACTACTCGACGCAGACCGAAGTCAATACCGCCGGTGCCAGTGCTCCGGGAAGCCACTATAAACATGCGGCCTCTACCCAGCAGAATTATGCCTGTACCGCATGCCATGGGGCAACACTGCCGACCACCACGTCCCACGTCAATGGCGACTCCAAGGTAACCTTCACCGCCGGCGGCAAGTACAAGGGTTTTCCAAACTTTACTTCTGCTAGTGCCAAGTCATCAGGCGCTGCCTATGGCACCTGTACCGCTACAGCCTGCCACGGTCAGAACAGTCCGGCAGCGTGGGGCACAGCAGTTAATCCTACGTCAGGCAACGTGTGCCAGAAGTGCCACGGTTCGCTCACCGCTGCATTCAACAACTTCTCGTCGCCGACGATCGCCCCTGGTTATGGCACCGACGGTAGAGATACCGGCGGCAATACCGCTGCTACTTCTGCCCGGGTTGGCGCTCACCAGGGCCATTTGCAAGCTCAGAGTGGCATCTCAGACCCCATTCATTGTGGCGAATGCCATACCACACACACAACGGTTCAGGACAGCACCCATCTGAATTACTCCACCGCCACCATCGCTTTCGGACCACTGTCAAAGGCACAGTCTCACCCATCGCCTTCTGTGACCCGAGTATCAGGGGCCTTAAACTGCAACGCCGTATACTGCCATTCCGGCAAATACAATACAGGGACTGTGCCGGCCTGGAATAATACGAGTCTCCTCAATGGGACTTTCCCCAGCGATTGCGGCAAGTGCCATGGTTTGCCACCAGCCACTTCAGACCATACAGGCATCGCTACATTGACGGCACTGCCTATTACTACCTGCGGCTGTCATAATAACATTAATTCATCAGCTACCACATATGCCGGAATCTTTTACAACAAGTCATTGCATATCAACGGTATTATTGAAGGTGGAGACTGTCTGTCCTGTCACAATAAGATTCAAGGGACTGCGCCGAATCAGAGGGCGGCAGTTGTTGGTCAGTTCGCAGCCCAATCCCACCATGTGCAGAAAGCCGGCGGGATTACCAAGACCGATTGCTACCAGTGTCACATGGAGGCAAACGCCGACGGGTCACCCAACCCTACTTATCACCTGAAGACGAGCAAGGCGTCTGTTGATCTGGCTATCTGGAGCGGCGGGGTCCGCAGTACCACCTATATCAGCTATACGGCCAACAGCGCCAACAGGAAACAGGCAGTTAAACTGAACCTGCATTGCCTGGGCTGCCACAGGGCAACTGGGCCAATCAACCCATTCGGCGATTCATACACACCGTCGAAGTATGCATGGGATGCAAAGAGCATTCAAGAGCGTTACTCGACGCCGGTTACTACTCCTTGGGGTAAATATAACATTGCTCAGACTAACAAAAAGGCAACGGTTACCAAGGCGCTATCCGCACATGGCAACGCTGTGGCAAACAAGAGCATGAACTGGGATACCACCAACGGCATAGACGGTGCAACAGCACTGATCGTCGGCGCCACTTCCAACGTAGTTTGTTACGACTGTCATAACTCTCACGGCTCGACAGTTGCCGGCATCACCAGCCAGTACTCCAGTGCCACAGGCAGAAACAAAGGCGGGATACTCAAGGACATCGTAGCAGGAACCGGCGGATATACAGCCGATTACAAGCCCGCCGCCCATACAGCGACAGGCCCGGAACATAATACCTTCAACCCGGGCGCGACCTTGTGTTTCGATTGCCATAACACGAAGAGTGCCGGCGTGCTGATGGCAGGATACACGTCATCTCATAGGGCACCTTGGGGTTATAACAGCACCTTTGGCGTCACCAAGTCCATAGGCGGCTACTCGGATACTCCGTATTTCGGCAACTACACGGTGAACTCCGCGAAGCGGTATGTATACAAACAAGGAACCGCCGGGGCCAAAGCGAAGCCGATGGGCGGCCACTACGGCACCAGTATAGCACCGCAGGTTAGCGCAATAACGAAACAGACAGTGGCACCCGGCGTCGCAGTACAACCCGGTATAAACGGCCTCTGTACCCCATGCCACGATCCGCACGGCGTATCTCCCAACACCGCCTATATCGCCAATCAGACCTATGCAGTACCGCTTCTGAAGGGTAGCTGGGTCACCTCGCCGTACAAGGAAGACGTGGCTGCAGTAAACATCAACAGAGGCGGCGGCAGCACGAACGGGCCGACTAAGGTCGCCAACAACGGCTCGATCCCGGGCTACTATATAGACCAGAATACGTTCGTGGCCGACCTGACAACAAGGAGCACAACCGGCGTACGATTCGCCTCTGTCGCTACCAATGCCAAAACCGGTACCGGCATGCCGAACATACCAGATACAACAGGCAACGGCGGGGTATTTGGCGGTCTGTGTGTCCAGTGCCATACAAAGGCAAACCTTACTGATACAGTAGCCGCATCAAGCACAACCTGGAAGACCAAGAACCGTATCCATCAATCGGTTTCCGGCTGGGCATCCACCGCCGGCGGCAATGCCAGCAACAAAATGCACGCATACACCTGCTCCAAGTGCCATGCGCCGCATACTTCCAAACTGCCGCGACTCCTGGTGACCAACTGTCTGAACGTCAACCACAGAAACAAAGTGATAACGGGAGGTTCAGTCCTTGTCGGCACACCAACAAACGTAAGAACAACCGCATTGAACGGCCCGGGCAACAGCGGCTACACCACTTCCTCCTCCGGTTCCGGTGCTGGCCGCTTCCCAGCCGGCGGAGGCCGTTACAGCACCACTACCGCCAGGGCCACAACACCAGGTCCTTGGGGCTTTGGGGTTACCGGAACAGCCGCACCGGCATATCCGGCGCCAGCTGCTGCATACGGTTCAAACTGTCACCAGTCGTCTACAGCCGGCGGGACAGCGTACAGCCCGACAACCCAGCAATGGAACACTAAGTCACCGTGGTAAGGCATAATGGGGCGTCCTGCAAGGGGCGCTCCAATCACCGTAAAATGAGGGGAAACACGAAATAGCAACAACATTATGAAAGGGGGTGCACCTATGAAAAAAAGCTACGTAACTCCGAAAATAGTTGGCAGTGCAGTTGTTCATCCCTGCTAAGCAGTAAAGCTAAAGTTGTATAAAAAAAGGTGAAGCTGAGTTAACAGCTTCACCTTTTTTGATGAGTTATAACAAGAACAATATTGCAATAGCGAGGAAACGTTGAATAAATGAATAATTCAGTTAGGGGGGTGTTTGTTGCTTTATTTTTACTGATATTCTTTACCTTGTCCTCGATTAGTCTGACCTCTCAATCAGCGACATTTGACGAAGTCCAATATTTCGGCATCGGGAAATATATCTTAAAAAATCAAAAATGGGATGTGATGGGAGCAATACTGCATCCCCCCTTGTCATATTACATCAATAGTATTCCGCTTCTGTTTGTGAACGAGAATAAACGTTTATGGGAATATGAGGAAACCGACAGAAATCTTGATTTCCTTGGAGCAGTTGATGTCTATCGTGGGCAGGAGCTTCTCTCATCTGTAGATAACCGAAATGATAGGCTTCTCATCTCATCACGCCTTTTGTTCGTCGCATTGGGACTGTTGCTGGGATATTACATATATCGATTCAGTAGCGCCCTCTATGGCAAGCAAGGCGGCCTCCTCTCCCTTTTTTTCTTTGTTTTTTGTCCTAACATGCTTGCGTATTCAGGGTTGATCGTACCTGACATGCCGCTGACTGCCTTTTCCTTTATCTCAGTATATTACCTGTGGGTGTGCCTGAAAAATGACAATGTAAGGAACCGGCTGTTAGCCGGTTTTTCCCTCGGTCTTGCCCTGCTTTCCAAGTTTACGGCGTTGCTGCTGCTTCCTTGCGTGCCGGTTCTCAGCGCGGCATTCATGATACGCGAAAGAAAAAATTACCTTGTTCGAGCAGCATTCATTATTGCTGTAGCAGTATTAGTTCTTTTTCTTGGATATGGATTTGATATTTTGCCGTATTTCCAGGGGATCAAATATCAGTTGACTCATGCCAACGACGGGCACTCGTCTTTCCTCATGGGTAAGTATTCCATTCATGGCTGGTGGTATTACTATGTCGTGGTTTTCTTATTGAAGACGCCGATTCCGGTATTATTGCTCTTTATTATGGCGCTGGTTATTTATTTTATCAAACCGCGAACAAACCGGATCGACAGTCTGTTTCTTCTGTTGCCGATTATGGTCATATTTGTATTTTTCAGCATAGAACATCAATCCATCGGAATTCGCTATATTTTGCCGATATATCCGTTCATATTTGCTTTCATTGGCAGCCTCCGGATAACCGGAAAACGATACAGGTATTGTTTGTGCGTCCTGGCTGCATGGTATGTCGGAACATCGTTATATATAGCGCCGCACTATCTTGCTTACTTTAATGAATTTATTGGCGGTCCAGAAAATGGCTATAAGTATCTGGTGGACAGCAACCTGGACTGGGGGCAGGATCTGAAGGGACTGAAAAAGTTCATGGACAGGCATGGTGTCAGACGGATCAGCCTCAGCTATTTCGGCGCTGATTCGCCGCAACGATACGGCATCAAATACGACTGGCTTCCCAGTCATCACCTGTATAATCCTGCGCCTGGAAAAAAGGTAAGCATACCTCCCGGCCAGTTGATTGCCGTAAGTGCCACGAATCTTCAGGGAGTGTATCTTGAAAACAATGATCTATTCAAGTGGCTATTACAATATCAGCCTGTTGCAAAGATCGGCTACAGCATGTTCATTTATGACATTAAAAAGCCCCCTATTGAGTCTGTCTTCAAATAATCATTCCGAAGCAGTATCCGCCAAGCGGTAGTGATGACAATTGGGCTGTTACTGGATGATTACGTTGTACTTCGCTCCGCATATTCTGTAAAATGACGACAATGAGCCAATTATCTCGCAGGAAATTTCTTGTGCTGTCGCTTTATCTGCTCGCTTATGCCAGTTTCGGCGGATGCCGCAGTAATCGAAAGGTGCTTGGTAAAAACAGCATTTCCGCTCCTTTGGTGGTTGAAGATCACAGCGAACTTCTTGCGCTTTGGGCTGAGAAGGGGATTAAAAATGCCGTATTGATGAACATCGACACCCATGACGACATCCGTTGGATTCCTGGTCACAAAATTACTGCGTTGCAAGCGATTTACCAGGCAAAGGACTGGCGCCGTTTTCGCGAAGCCAACAGTAATGGCGATGCGGGCCTGTATAATATCGGAAACTGGATATACGCCGGCGCACGGCTCGGTATTTTCAAGGAAGCCTACTGGGTTGTTCCCTTCCCTCTCTTGGAACAGGATAATTGGGTCGATATCCTCCGTCAGTACCTGAAAACTATTGGTTTCAGCGACGATGATATGCGAACGTTTAACGTCGAAGGGAGCCTGTTTCGCGGCAGTTTTCATGGAATTCCACTTACGATCTGTTGCATAAGGAGTCTCCCGGCTATCTCGGAACCGTTACTGCTCAGTGTGGATATAGATTTCTTTCCCCGCTACGTTGCAGATCACAACTCCCATATGCTGGCTGCACTGCGAGAAACATTCGATGCGCTGTACCATCAGAACTACCAGGTGAGGGATTCGGCCATCTGCTATTCTGTCAATGCGGGATACCTGGAAGTAAGGCATCGCTGGGTAGGCGATGCGGTGATAAATATTGTGCATGATCCCGGCATTATTTATAAAACACCCCATGAACTGCTTGCTCTGCTTCAGAAACTCGATGTGGCCTTCATGAATGAAGAGTCTATCAGGATGCTTGAACTGATAGACTCGTATCATCATACTGCTCACAGGGAATCCGCGTTGCAACTTTATAAAGCCTTCGCCCATGTCATGCTGGGGCAGACCGAACTGGCTTATTCAACGGCAATAGATTTATGCAAGGCTGATCGGCTTTACTGTCCGGTTTTTCCGCGCATTGCCAATTATTATGTCAGTATTGCCAGTAACAGGGAAGCAGAACGGTTTTTCAGTACCGGTTTTTCGCTCAACCCCGCAATGGATCTCGGCCTGGTGGATTTTGCCCTCTGCCTGCGGGATAGCGGCAAATTTGCCGAAGCCATAAAATATATGGAGCAGGAAGTGCAAATCCGAGGGTCCTTCCCGGTAGAATTCATGATAACCAATACCTGCATCATGATGGGAGACAGTGCCCTGGCAATGTACCATCTGCAAAAAGCCGTCTCCTCCCTGGGGAATTCCCCATATGCAGTCGTAGCTGACAAATGTACGTTTGATGACATAACCAATGTAATAAGATATTGCCAGCGCAATGGCTTGTTGAAAAAGACCGCACTGATAGTCGGCAGCCCTGAAATAAAGCGCATGTTTCAAAAATTTTCTGTCAAAAAGTGACCGGTAATAAACAAATCGCTACAGTATTTTATCTGGAGTATTTATGAAGAAGTTTCTTCTTGTTTTACTTATGGTCCTGGCTGCATTCAGCAGTCGGGCTATGGCATCGAACCCTGCAGACAAGATTCAGCAGATGCAGGAAGATCTTGGCGCAACAGCAGAACTGCAGATGGAAAATAACGGCAAAGTCCTAGCATGCAAGGATGGAGGGACAAAAACGGTCACAGTTTCCATCAATGCAGATCAAATAGAGTACTTGGGCAATTATAACAGTTGCAGAGAAGGCACTTCCGAGCGTGACGGCATCTATAAAATCACAGTTCGAGGTAACGAAGTCTTGACGGACACGGAAAGCCGTTCCATAAACGGCGAACTGTTTGATGCCGCAACATCAGGAGACCTGGTTAAGGCAAAAAATCTGATTCTCAGAAAAGCCGATCTCAATTTTACAGCACGCAAGTTATCGGATGATGGCAGCTATATTGATGGATGGACAACGCTTATGTCGGCCGTGGTAAATGGTCACGTCGAAATGGTGCAACTGCTGGTTGCTTCCGGAGCTGACGTGAATATG
Source organism: Geobacter sp. (assembly GCA_027356255.1). Lineage (GTDB taxonomy): Bacteria > Desulfobacterota > Desulfuromonadia > Geobacterales > Geobacteraceae > Geotalea. Next base: position 36,395 of record DAIEGL010000077.1, read on the forward strand.
AAGGACAGCAACGGAGCGACTGGATTGTGGTTGGCCGCGAATTCCGGCAATCTGCCCATTGTGAGGATTCTAGTGACAAAGGGCGCCGCTCTAAACGATCAAAATGCGGGCGGCCTGACATCGCTTATGATAGCCACAGTGGGGGGGCATTACGACGTAGTGAAATACTTGCTCGCGTCCAAGGCCGACGTAAATCTGAAGCATAAGGAAGGCGATACCGCATTGATGTTTGCATTGGCATCAGGGCGCAACGAAATCGCCAGTCTCATTATCGATGCGGGGGCGGACCTGAATATCCAGAACAAATACGGTGTTACCGCTCTGATAATTGCGGCAAACGAAAACAATGTGGAAATGGCAGGCAAACTGCTGGACAAAAAGGCGGATCCGAACCGGAAAATAGAGGGGGGTAAAACTGCCCTGGATATTGCATCCTTTCGTGGGAATACGCTGATAACAGAGATGCTCAAAAAAGCTTCCCCTGCATTGTAGCTCAAGGATTTGAGTATGTTTTCCGGTTTTGGAGCCAAGGTGAGTTTTGTGAAAAATGGCGCGATGGCAGCCGCATTGTTGGCTGCTATCATCTGTCTGCTGGCGTATCTGCCGACCCTTACCTGTGGCTTCATCAACTATGATGACCCCGATTACGTCCTGAACAACCTTGTCATCAGGCACCTGGACTGGAACCTGTTCACCTCGGCATTTACCATGCCGCATGCCGGCTATTGGATGCCCCTTACCTGGATTTCCTTTGCCATAGACTACCATTTCTGGAGGTTGAATCCGCTCGGATACCACCTGACCAACATCGTACTCCACACTGTAAACAGCGGCTTGGTGGTCCTCATCGCCGACAGGCTTTTCCGGCAGAACTCCTTGTATGGTAGTACGGCTTCAATCAATAAACTCCTCTACCCGGGAATGCTGCTCCTTGCAGGACTCCTCTTCGGCCTCCATCCCCTAAGGGTGGAGTCGGTGGCATGGGTAACGGAGCGCAAGGATGTCCTGAACGGGCTATTCTCCTTCGGGTCAATTCTCTTTTACCTTCGCTATTGTCAGAAGAAAGCGGTTGCCGGAGCTGCTGCCAGCGAATACATCCTTTCCCTTGCTTTTTTTGTCCTGTCGCTGACGGCGAAGTCGGTGAGCGTTGTCATTCCAGCCATGCTGCTTGTTGCGGACTGGTATCCGATGGGACGACTGAAGAAGGGAAATGTCGGGGCCGTATTGGTGGAGAAGATTCCATTCCTCTGCCTGTCGGCCCTGATGACTCTCCTGACCTTTTATTATACGGCCCAGAGCGGTTTCTTGATCACCTACGAGGTATTTCCTTTTTGGCAGAGGTTTGTTGTATCCGGTAATGCGGTTTTTGAATACTGCCGATTGTTGCTTTACCCAATAGGAATCCTCCCGTTTCATATGATTCCAGATCCAATCCCCCTGTCCTTTGCCGTAAAAACAGCAGTAGTCGTCATCCTTAGCTGCTGTTGCATCTTTGCCGGCAGAAAGCGCCCCTGGATCTGCGCAACATGGCTGGTTTTCATTTTTCCGTTATTGCCGGTACTGGCATTTTTCCAGAACGGGGACCAGGCATTCGCGGCCAGGTTTACTTATCTGCCTTCTGTGGGGCCGAGCATTGCTGCCGGAGCAATTATCGCAGTTGCCTGCAGAAAGGGTACAGGAACAGCTCGTCACTTTTGTTTCGCTGTTTCCTCGATATTCGTCATCATTATCTTTTTGTATGTCGGCATAACGGCGCGACTCATCAATGTATGGAAAACGCCTGAGGCCTTCTGGTCACGGGTAATCGATCTAGACCCCGAAGTCATCGCCTTCAAGGAGCGGGGAAAAATCCATTATCAGAACGGCGAATACAACGCAGCGATTGAGGATTATTCGGCAGCCATGAAGATTGCAGCAGGGATATTCCGTACTACTGTTTTTAACCTTTACGCTTACCGGGGAGACGCCTTCCTTGCCGCGGGGCGCTACTGTGAGGCTGTGCAGGACTTCACCACGGCGATTTCCATGCTGCCTCACAAAGCTTACTACTATCGCCGCGGACTTGCCTTGAGCGCCCTTGGGAAGCCGCAGGCGGCAGCGGCGGATTTTGAGCGCTCAGGTCCTGATCCCGGACCGATGGGCTGGTTTGACAAAGATGAAGATTCTGGAGGAGCGACCGGCCGTTAGACGGGTAGTCGTTTGTGCATTCAAAGCAAAAAAAGATGGGATCACAAGTAATGTCAGAGTTGAAGACTAACAAATGGCTGGAACCGATGATAAAGTTTGACAGTTCTTTTTGGATCAGGGCCGCCTTTATCGCACTCCTCACGCTTCTGGCCTATGCAACGGTCTATCATGCCGGCTTTATCTGGGACGATGACGATTATGTGACAGGGAACCCCTACCTGCGTTCTTTCGAAGGGTTGACAAGCATCTGGCTCGAACCTGGCGCAACTCCGCAGTACTATCCGATGGTTTTCACCATTTTTTGGCTACAGTATCATCTTTGGGGTCTCGATCCGATCGGGTTCCATCTGGTCAACATCTTTTTACATATCGGTAACGCGTTGTTGCTATGGATCTGCGCGCGCAGGCTGAGAATTCCTGGAGCTTTCTGGGCGGCAGCTATCTTTGCCGTGCATCCGGTTCAAGTGGAATCCGTAGCCTGGATCACGGAACTGAAAAATGTGCTTTCTACCACTTTTTATTTTCTGGCATTTATTTCGTATTGCCGCTTCTCCGAGTTGTCAATTGAGGAGCCCGGAGCAGGGCGAAGGGTTTGGTCGTCTTATGGGTTGGCCCTGTTTTTTTTCCTGTTCGCCCTTTTCAGCAAGACAGTGGCCGGTTCTTTGCCGGCAGCGATCTTACTGGTCTTCTGGTGGAGGCAAGACGCATTCCCCTGGAAAGACACGGTACGATTGTTGCCGTTCTTCATTTTGGCCGCTGTTTTAGGCAAGCATACCGCACATCTGGAGATACATCGCGTTCTCGCCATTGGCCCTGAGTGGGACTTGTCGTTTATGGAGCGGCTGCTCATCGCGGGACGGGCCGTTTGGTTCTACCTGGCGAAACTTTTTTGGCCATGTCCGCTGATCTTTAGTTATCCCCGTTGGCATATCGATAGCGGGCAATGGTGGCAATATCTATTTCCCGCAGGCATCGGTTTGCTCCTGCCGGCACTCTGGTTCAGCCGGAAAAAGATCGGAAAGGGGCCGTTGGTCGCGGCCCTCTTTTTCGTCGGAACATTGTTCCCGGCTCTCGGCTTCTTCAATGTTTACCCGATGCGTTTCTCCTTCGTGGCTGACCATTTCCAATATTTAGCCTGCGTGGGAATCATCGTCTTTTTTTGCGCGGTTCTTGATCATTTGTTCCGGAAGAAATCGTTGCAGAGATACAATGCAGAAGTTATTTTTTACGCTGCTATCTTACTGACCTTTTCATTTCTCGTATGGCAGCAGGGGAAAATATATAAAGGCAGCCTTGAATTGTTTGGTGATGTCATAGCAAAGAATCCTTCCAGCTGGATGGGCTATAACAATCGTGGAAGCGAATATTTCCTGCAAGGAAAATTCAATTTGGCTATGGCTGATTTTCAAAAATCGTTGGCATTGAATCCGAATAACGTTGATGCACTGAATAACCGAGCTCTCATCTATCTGAGGAATAGAGACTACGACAAGGCGCTGTCTGACTTGAACAAATCCATATCTGTCAGGCCCTGGCGTTTTGATTTCTACGGGAACCGAAGCAAGATTTTCTGGGAAACAGGTCGCTATGACCTCGCACTGGCGGATTGTACCAAAGCCTTGCAACTGAACGCGAATTACCCGGAGGGTTATCTCCGGCGAGGGTTGATATACGGCATGAGAGAGGATTATGTGCATGCCGTTGAGGATTTCAGCCAGGCTTTGCGGATAGATCCGGCCGATGCGGACGGTTATGCCAACCGCGGGCTGGTTTATTATCGCCAGGGCCTGATGCGTCAGGCTATCAATGATTTCGACAGGGCTTTGTCGATAAAGCCTGATTCTGCACCTACGTATTATAACCGGGGGTTGGCCTATGGAGCGGCGGGGTGGGTTGATTTGGCCACGGCCGACTTTGAGCGGGCACGCAAACTCGGCTATGCTCTGCCCGTGGAAGAGATGCAAAAGGTATTCGCACGGAGGACGAAGTAACCTCCCGAGGCTGAATACAACTTTTGCAGCTCTTTTCTTGAAAGTTCCGGCCAATTATTTTCATAGCGAAATCTTTAATCGTTTTCTGCAGGCGGAGGAGTGATGCAGCAAAAATGGAAGCATTGGCGGCTTTTTTCGGGAAGCGTTTTTGCTGCGCTGGGAACGTTCCTCATCTTTCTTCCCGCAATGAACAATAAGTTTGTCGAGCTCGATGATTTTGGCTACATCGTTGATAATCGCCACATTGACACCCTCGATTGGCAGACCGTTGTATGGGCATTCACACAGTTTCATGAAGCAAACTGGCATCCGCTCACCATGCTCTCGCTGGCGCTTGACCGCCGTATCTGGGGGCTCACGCCATCCGGCTTTCATCTGACAAACGTCATCATCCACAGTTGTACGGTCTTCTGTGTCTGTTTTCTGTTTGCTTCCTTGCTCAAGGTGGCATCGCTGAATGGACCCTCAACTGAAACATGGAATCCATGTAACCTTCCGGTTACTGTCGGCAGTATTGCCGGAGCGCTCTTATTCGGCCTGCATCCATTGCGGGTGGAATCGGTCGTATGGGCAAGTGAGCGGAAGGATGTACTTTGCCTCTTTTTTACCGTGGCTGCGCTCTGGTGTTATCTCAGGTATGCTGAACAGCGTTCTGTCAGGCCGTTAGAGCATTTTGCGAGTTTCGGCACATACTGGTCGGTGCTCTTTATGGCATGTCTTGCATTGTTGAGCAAACCGACGGCAGTGAGTCTTCCCCTGGTGCTCCTGATTGTCGACTGGTACCCCCTTGCGAGAATAACGGACCGCCACAGTTTCTTGGGTGCTGTGAAAGAAAAAGTGCCACTGTTTCTGATGACGTGTGGAGCCGGCATCCTTACAGTGGTCGCCCAGAACTATGCCATCATACAGGCACCCGTTGTGGGTGCTTCTTCCAGGCTGCTTGTCGCCTGCAAGGCTTTAATATTTTACCTCTGGAAGATACTCTGGCCGGCTGGACTTTCCCCGATCTACCCGCATCCGGGAAACGTTATCGAGAGCGCACCTCTGGAGTACCTGCTCTATGCCTCGGTGTTGGCGACCATTTGCATTACGGCGACGCTATTGGGGAGGCGGCTGCGGATCTGGCCGGCGCTCTGGCTCTATTACCTCGTCACCCTGGCGCCGATGCTGGGCATCATTCAGGTCGGCGGTCAATGGATTGCCGACAGGTATACCTATCTTCCCGCGCTCGGCATCTCTCTGCTCTGGGGGGGAGGCGGTGCGTGGCTTGTAGGCAGGTTGCGGCAGAAAGGACATGCCGGCCTGGCTATGTTCCTTATCGGAGTCGCGGTCTGCCAACTCGTGTCCTATGCAGGTCTGACACTCCGCACCATCCCGTATTGGCGCAACACGGAAACAATCGCGACGAGGGTGATTGATATCATGCCCCGTCAGGTTGGTGCGGCGTACTACGCCCGGGCGAAATACCGCAATGAGAAAGGCGAGTACGGTCGTGCTCTGGAGGATGTAGACGCAGCCATGTCGATAGCTCTGCGGAGAGCCAGCAAGTCGAGATACGCCGAGCTTTCCATGACGCAGTCAAAAATTCTCAGAAATCTTGGCAGGCTTCCAGAGGCGCTTGCCGCTGCGGATTGGGCCATCCAGACGAGTGTAGTCGAACCACCGGTTGAGTACATCGAGTTCAGAAACGAGCTGGCGCAGAACCTTGCCGACAACCCTTCTCTCCCACAATTACAATAAACAACATGATGAAGATACTATGAACAATTCCCGGATTGATAGATTACGACCCCACCTGCCGTTGCTGCTCCTGTTGATTGCGACCATCGCTACCTTTGGCCGGATCACCGGGCACGACTTTATTTTCAACTGGGATGACAACCGGTATGTGGTAGAGAATACCGCTATTCAGGGGTTTTCCTTTCAGCACCTGCGCGAGGTTTTCACCTCGTACTATGTCGGGAATTATGCGCCGGTGCAGATGCTTTCCTACATGCTGGACTATGGGCTCTGGGGGCTCAGGGCCGGTGGCTTCCTATTCACCAATATCATTATCCATGCGGCGAGCGGGCTCCTGTTTTACCAACTCCTTATGCGGTGGCATGGTGACCGTCTGCTCGCATTGGTTGCGGCTGCACTTTTCCTGATCCATCCGGTACAGGTGGAGTCGGTTGCCTGGGTTTCCCAGCGGAAGAATCTGCTCGCCATGTTTTTCTTTCTCCTTGCCTGGCATGGGTACTGTCGTTATCGCGATGCGGAAGTCGGGGCGGGGAGGCTTGCCTATCTTGTTTCTGTGGTTGCTTTTGTGGCGGCGCTACTGGCAAAGTCGGTAGCGGTGATCTTTCCGGTGGTTCTGGTTCTGCATGACTTCTGCTTTATGGATGAAGGCCGCCGTCTGCGGCTGAAAGACAAGGTTCCGTTTCTCCTTGCCGCAGCCGTTGTTGCCGAGGTTGCCTTGTACAGCCAACAGGCCGAATTAGGTGGCGGCAGGGCCGATTTTTATGGAGGAAGCCCTCTGGCGACCTTCTATACAATGCTGCCGGTCTTCTGCCGCTACCTCGGCATGCTGATCTGGCCATTCGGTTTGAGTGCCGTCTACGCCCCATCGATTCATCAAACAATTGATCCCACGGTAGCCGGTGCTGCGTTACTGCTTGCCGGTATGGCCTTTGGAGGATGGCATTTATTCAAACGCGACCGGAGACTCGGCTTCTGGTGGGTCTTTTTCTTTATCGGACTCCTGCCCGTCTCCCAGATTGTGCCGTTGGTCACCCTGATGAATGACCGCTATCTCTATTTTCCCATGCTCGGGGTGGCTGCTCTTGCCGGAGCCGGTGCGGTATTCCTGCGGAACCGGTTCCGGACCCGGCCGGCACTTCCTTCCGCGATGCTCGTCTTTTTACTTTTTTTGCTGTCGATTATCACCTTTCTGCGGGCTGGGGTCTGGCACGACTCACTCGCACTCTGGAACGACGCTGTCATAAAAAGCCCGACGGCGTCGTATGCCTGGTCAAGCCTCGCCGAAGTCTATTTCCGGGACTTGAGGGTGGACGAATCTATCCATGCCTATGAGCACAGTCTTGAACTGGACCCGAAGAACAAAATGGCCATAGCCGCTCTTGGACCTATGTACACTGAACTTGGCGAGCTTGACAAAGGATATGCCATGCTGACGAAGTTTCTGAAACTGCAGCCCCGGGATGTAAAGGGATGGGCCTACCTGGGTATTAATTATATGCAGCGGGGGGAATACGTTGAGGCGGAAAAGATGTACAAGAAGGCGCTTGCCATTAAACCTGATTCAAAGAAGGTGCTGATCCTGCTGGGGGGGCTTGCACTCCAGCGCAGACTCTTTGGTCAGGCGCGTTCTTACTTCAGCCAGGCTGAACGTATAGGGGCAAATGATCCGGAAACGGCCTTTCGGCTTGCTTGCGTGGCTTCCCTTTCAGGCCGGTCAGAGGAGGCGTTGGGGTGGCTTGAGAAGGCGCTGGAACGAGGCTACCGTGATTTCGGTAATCTTTACGATAATAAGGAACTGTCTGCGCTCTGGAATGAACCTCGCTACACTATGCTGATGCAGCGATATTTTCCGGAGATGTATCAGGGTCGTTAATTATTTAGTAAGTTAGAATTGATTGTATGCGCTGTTTGGGCAGAAAACAGCTTCGTTAACGTAGGGGTATTATGATCAATTCCTGGATTGAAAGATTCCGGCCTCACAGGGGGCCGGTACTGCTTCTCATTATAGCTGTGTTCGTTGTTTATGGCCGTATCCTCGGCCATGACTTCATACCCAACTGGGACGACAAGCTTTATGTTACTGATAATGCAGACCTGCTGAGTTTTTCCTGGGAAAATATCCGGACGGTATTCAGTAGTTATTATGTCGGCAATTATGCTCCGTTGCAGATGCTCTCTTATATGCTGGATTATACGCTTTGGGGGCTTTGGCCCGGCGGCTTCCTGTTCACGAACATTGTCATTCATGTCATGAACGGACTTTTGCTCTACTGGCTCTTTCTGAAATGGTACGATAATCGGCTGCTGGCGATGATTGGTGCGGCATTCTTTCTGCTCCATCCGGTTCAAGTGGAGTCGGTTGCATGGGTCTCGCAACGCAAAAACCTGCTTGCCATGTTCTTTTTCCTACTTGCCTGGGAGGAGTACTGCCGTTATCGCGAGGCTGAGGTTGGCAAGGGGAAATTTGCCTATGCCGCATCTGTTGTTGTCTACGTGCTGTCAGTGCTGGCCAAATCGGCCTCAGTGATCTTTCCTGTGGTTGTCGTTCTTTTTGATCTCTGTTACCCGTCAAAAGACCGCCGTGTTCGGCTGCTGGACAAGCTCCCGTATATCCTTGCGGCCGGGGTTATTGCTGCCGTTGCCATGCAAAGCCAGATGCCGGATCTGGGCGTATGGGGGCAGGGCGGAGGTCGGGCGACCGAATATTACGGAGGAAACGCTCTGGCGACCTTTTTTACCATGTTGCCCGTTTTTTGCCGCTACCTTGGCATGCTTGTCTGGCCAACGGGCCTGAGCGCCGAATATAACCCTCCCATCCATGATTCCCTTGACGCAACCGTTGTTATGGCGGGCTTTCTGCTTGCAGTCATAGCCCTGTTGTCTTTCCGCCTTTTCAGAGCTGATAGGCGGAAAGGATTTTGGCCATGTTTTTTTCTTATCGCATTTTTGCCTGTATCCCAGATCGTTCCGTTGGTCACCCTGATGAACGACCGCTATCTTTATTTTCCGATGATAGCCATTGCCGGGCTCACAGGCGCCGGCGCGGTATTTCTGCACGAGCGTATCGGAATGCATCGGATACGGTTCTCTCTCCTTCTTGCCTTGCCGCTTATACTGTTGGCGGGTGTTTCCTTTCAACGTGCCTCGGTGTGGCAGAACGAAATAACTCTCTGGCGTGACGCGGTTAGGAAAAGTCCAAACAAATCAATTACATGGGAAAGGCTTGGCGAAGCAGCCCATCGCTTTCTGCCGGCAACAACGAATGAGGCTCTGTACGCGTACAAGCGAGCATTGGAGCTAGATCCATCTAGCGATCTGACAAGGTATAACCTTGGCATTTTGTATACCGATATAGGTGAAATTGACAAGGGGTTTGAGACGTTTACCGCTCTGTTGCAGCATAATCCCAACAATGTTATGGGTTTGGCCGCGCTGGGCGAGATTTTCCAGTACCGGGGGGATTACGACAAAGCTGAAAAGGCTTTCAAACGGGCACATGCGGTTCAACCTGAGTCGGTTCAGGTGCTTACCTTGCTCGGCAATCTAGCCCTCATACAGGGGCGCCTGGATCAGGCCCGCGACTACTACAGCCAAATCGAAAAACAGAGGAGTAATGATCCGCAAGTAGCATTTCAATTAGCCTGTATAGAGTCTATGGCGGGGCAGGCTGGGGCATCGGTTTTGTGGCTGGAGCGCTCTTTGCAATGCGGATACCATGATTACAACGCCCTGATGGCGAGTGAGGAGCTGGCACCGATCCGTGCCGATCTTCGCTTTACCGAATTGATGCAGCGGTACTTCCCGAAATGAAAGTCGCCCCAGTGTTAGGGGGCATTTCCTGGAAAGACGTTTCTGATTTGTCCCATTTGCTTGCAGGCAAAATGAGTTACACAACCTTTTTATGAAAAAAATCAATTCAATTTCGCCAACATATATTGCGCTTTGTTTCGCGTTTCTTTTTTTTATCCAGTCCTTTACTGCCAGTCTCAATCACTCACTGACGTGGGACGAACCAACCTTTATTTCGGCAGGATACGCCTTCTTGAAAGGTGGCGAGTTCCGCTTCAATCCAGGACACCCCCCCTTGATACAGTTTTTGGAAGCAATTCCTCTGTTGACGATGGATTTGCGTTCACCGTCACTGTCGTATGAATATTGGGCGAAATGGGACAATCCGGTCGTGGCATTGGGAAAGACGTTAATCTTTGAAAGCGGTAACGATCCGGTTCAGATTGCATTTTGGTCGAGATTGCCCATTCTCGTATTGGGGACACTGCTGGTATTTTTCGTTTTTCTCTGGGGGCGGAATCTGTATGGCGCCTGGTCCGCGCTCGTCGGTACCGCACTCTGTGCGCTATGCCCCAATCTACTTGCACATGCGGGTCTTGCGACAGCAGACATGGGATGCACCGTATTTTTCTTTGCTTCGTGCTGGTCATTCTGGTTCGCATACAAGAAAAACAAGATATGGGGCTGGATTTTGTGCGGAACAGTGGCCGGTCTGGCGTTTATCTCAAAATACACTGCACTGGTACTTGTTCCAACTTTCATAGTTGTTGCTGCTGTTGATAGCATTACACACCGCAGCAGGCCAGTCGTGAAATCGTGGCTGCAAGCATTTCTCATTGTCAGCGTGACTGCCTTTATCGTCGTGGGGCTTTCGTATGGTCCTCGGCCGGGATGGGGTATCTATCTCCATAGTCTGCGGGAGATTAACTTGGATAATATACCGGGTTATAAATGGTATCTGCTCGGCAACTTCTCGGCAACCCCCTGGAAGTACTATGCTCTGGCCGCTTTTGCTTTGAAGACCTCTTTCGGGAGCTTGCTGCTGTTGGTTATAGCTTTAATGACGACACTGAAGAGAGGGGACAATCGTGAAGATCTCCTTTTTGTGATCTTTCCGGCCTTGATGCTTATAATCGCATCATTTTTCGACCAGACAAATATCGGATTACGTCGCATACTGCCGGCATTGCCTTTATTGTACCTTTTTACCAGCCGGATAATGAGCCGCATTCCCATGCGGCTACCTTACACTGCCCTGGTTACCGTTCTTATTTTATGGACAGGTGTCGAAACGATACGGATTTACCCACACCATCTTTCCTATTTCAGCGCGATGTTTGGCGGTCCACTCAACGGTCCCCAGCTACTTGACGACAGTAACATCGATTGGGGCCAGGATCTCCCTTATCTCGCACGCTGGCAACGGCAACATCCGGAGGCCGGAAAAGTGCGCCTTGCATACTTTGGCACAGCCGATCCGCGGGCATACGGTGTTGATGCCGAGCCGTTCATGATGTCGGAGGGCGAAATGCTCGCCCCACTTCCGGGTACGTACGCCATAAGCTCTCATTTGCTCGTGGGATGCAAGTTATTGGTCCCAAAGTACGGACCGAGGGTAGATTGGCTGGCTACCTACAAAGTCAGGGATCGGGCCGGATATTCCATATACATCTATCGGTTTCCGCAATAGTCTTGCCGAACTTTACATATCACCAGTCAATCGCCCCCCTCTCGTTTCCTGCGCGCTCGAAGTCGTTGTTTGCTTCTTTCAGTCTCCCCCATGCCTTTAACGCAAGCCCGCGATGATAAAAATAGACCGGGCGGGGGGACATGGCGATGGCGACATTAAAATCGTTTACCGCTTCTTCATAGCGCCCTGCATGCGATAAAGCGTCCCCCCGCAAGGCATAAACGTTGTAGATGTCGAGCAGCCCCGCATTTGTGGCAATGTCGATTGCGGTTGTCAAATCATAAATCGCCGCAGGGTAGTTCCCGGTCGTCAGGTAATACGCCCCACGGTCCTTATACGCTCTTCCTATGGGCTGACCATCTATTACGCGCGACCAGAGGGTTCCCGTATTCTTCCATACATTTATGAGTCGCAAGGTCGTTCCTGCATAAAACAGGAGCAAGAACGCCAGTGGGACAACGACTAGGTATGGGACGTAACGGTTGGTCGTTCTTCTCGCTTTAGTAAACGCCATGGTTATCGCGGCTGCTGCAACGATGCTCGGGAACACTGCGGGAAGATAGGTGAACCGGGCCGCAAAGGCTTGTTCTCCGTTTTGCGTGAAGCCCAACACCGGCAATAATGGGAGAACGAAGGCCAGCCAAGTCGCGAGGACCCAATGTCGCTTTCTCCCGAGATAAATACAATAGCAGGAGAAGACGGCAGCAGCGGCGGTTTTTACAGCAAAGACATAAGGTATCGTCTTTGGAAGCACATAAAAAGGGAGAATTCCCACCGGCCACAATAATAATCTGCCATATTCGAACAGACCGTTGCCGGCAATGATGCCCCTTAAGCCATAGGAAAGCTCGCTGCCCGGAACCATTATATCGTCGGCCATGATGATGGTGACGAAGGTCATTGCTGCCGCGATGATCAGATACGGCACTTTTTCTGCCATGATCCGAAGGAGTTTTCCCTTCCGCATCCTTCCCAAAGGATACCAGTCTGCTACGAGCAGCATTGCCGGGAGGACGACGCTTACCGACTTTGCCATTAACGACAGGATGAAAAGTACCAGGGAAAAAAGGTACGCACGGGTTGCGTTTCCTTTCTCAACTCCCTCTTTTACCTGGGCGTAACGGAGATAGCACAGTATGGCGCCCAATGAGAAAAGCCCGTTCAGGACATCCTTGCGTTCTGTCACCCAGGCAACCGACTCCACCCGCAGGGGATGGATGCCGAACAGGAGCCCTGCCAGGAGCAGCATTCCCGGGCGGAGGTGTTGGTGCTCCGATGGTGCATACTCTTCCAATCTTTTCCAGAAGAGCCTATCTGCGATGAGGACAACAAGGAAGGAGTTTATGGCATGAAGCAGGATGTTCGTAAGGTGGTACCCTATCGGTTCCAGCCCCCAGAAACGGTAATCAATCGCAAAGGAAATGCTGGTGAGCGGCATCCAGAAGCTGACCGTCGGTTTGGTGAATGCGGCAACGAGAAGATTCCAGTCCAAGTGTCTGATGGCGGTGTTATAGAGGATGTAGTCAGGATCGTCCCAAAGGACGAAACCGCAGGTGAGTGCCTGCAGATACACTATCAATGTGATCAGAGCCACTGCCAGCGCGATTTTAAGCGTTCCATTGCTGATAGATTTCATCAAATTTCCCGACTCAGCTCCACAGATGAAGATGTGACATGATTAAACATACCTGATCTGCCAATATATTTCGACAGTTTTTCCATGGTGATCAATGGCTGCTCTCCTTTCCGTACATCTTCCTTTTTTATATTCATGTCAGAACGCAGCACGAACTGATAGATGGCCGAAAAAATGTATTGACATACGCTGCCAACTCTTATAACTATTTCTGTGTTACTAAATCAAAAAATGTGACACCACCCCCTTGTAACGATCAATGCGGAGGCTGTAACCATGCATATGGCGGACGCGCTTCTTTCCCCGGCAGTTGGCGGGACCATGTGGGCGGCTTCGGCCGGCACCATTGCCTATTGTTCCGCAAAGGTCCGTTCGGAGCTGGATGACCGCAAGGTACCGCTCATGGGGGTGCTCGGCGCATTCCTCTTTGCCGCTCAGATGATCAACTTCACGATTCCGGCAACCGGCTCCAGCGGCCATTTGGGTGGCGGTCTCCTGCTGGCGATCCTGCTCGGTCCCCATGCGGCGTTCCTCACCATCGCGTCAGTCCTTGTTGTCCAGGCGCTTTTCTTTGCCGATGGCGGTCTTCTGGCCCTCGGCTGCAATATATTCAACATGGGTTTTTTCCCCGCTTTCGTCGCTTATCCGTTCGTCTACAAGAAATTACTGGGCAATAACCCGAGCCGAATGCGTCTGACGACAGCGACCCTCATTGCCGCCGTTGTCGGGTTGCAATTGGGGCCTTTCGGCGTCGTTCTGGAGACTTTTTTCTCCGGCATTTCCGCACTGCCGTTCGCCACCTTTGCAATTCTCATGCAGCCGATCCATCTGGCGATCGGGATTGTGGAGGGGGTTGTGACCGTTGCGGTGGTTTCTTTCGTCTACAAGGCCCGCCCCGAGATCCTGCAGGGCGCTCTTGCCGCGCGTCCCATCGACAACCATCCGCTGCGCAACGTGCTGCTTGCCTTCCTGGCCGTAGCCATCCTCACCGGCGGAGGCATTTCCCTCTTTGCCTCGAAAAACCCGGACGGTCTTGAATGGGCCATTGCCAAGGTCACGGGGAATGAGGAGCTGGCAGGACCACGGCAGGGTGTTCACGGCGCATTGGCGGCCATACAGGAAAAATCCGCCTTCCTCCCCGATTATTCGTTTAAAAAGCCCGCTGAGCCGAAGGATAGGGTGGGGGACCCTGCCCCGGAGAAGAAAAATGAAGCGGAGGACGACCTCGGCACCAGTATGGCCGGTATCGTAGGAACGCTGCTGACCCTGGCGCTCGCCTTCATCAGCGGCTTTATCCTGAAAAAGCGGAACAAGGCGGTCTGATGGGCCGGATGCCGGATCTGTCGCCGAATTACCAGAAACAAGGGGGAGGGTCGTTGACTCTCCCCCGTTTTGCGAGAGTTTATGCTATCCATTGATGGGGTACTGCTGGATTTCAAACGCTTGGACAGCCTGGCAACGGGCGATTCGGCGATCCATCGCCTCGACCCGCGGGCAAAGGTTCTGGTGACCCTCGTCTTCATCGTGACCGTGGTTTCCTTCGGAAGATACGAGCTGACCGCCATGGTTCCCTTTTTCATCTTTCCGGCGGTAATCATCGGGCTCGGCAATCTGCCGGCCGGCTACATCGCCAGGAAAGTCGCGCTTCTCTGCCCCTTTGCCCTGATAGTCGCCATATTCAACCCGGTTTTCGACCGGGAGGTGCTTGTGCAACTAGGTCCACTGGCCGTAACCGGCGGCTGGATATCCTGCGCTTCGATCGTGGTCCGGGCCGCCCTCACCGTCGGGGCCGCCATCATTCTTTTGGCCGTAACCGGCTTTCCCGCCATCTGCCGGGCATTGGAACGGCTGGGGATGCCGCAGGCGTTTGCCGTGCAGCTCCTTTTCCTTTACCGCTACATCTTCGTCTTGACCGAGGAGGGGGGGCGGGTGTCGAGGGCGCGGGCCCTCCGCTCGTACGGCAACAGGGGTCTGGGGATGAAAGCCTACGGCTCCCTCCTCGGGAATCTCCTGCTCAGAACCTGGCTGCGGGCAGAGCGCATTCATATGGCCATGCTGGCGCGAGGGTTCACCGGCGAGTTCCACACACGCCGGGAATTCCGCTTCGGCGGGAGGGAACTCGTCTATTTCCTCGGCTGGTCAGCACTTTTCATCACCTTGCGGCTCCAGAACGCTCCCCGGCTTCTGGGCGCGCTTGTCACAGGAATATCCCGATGAGCCACCATATTGTTGAGGTAAAGAATCTTCGCCACGTCTACCCCGACGGCACGCCCGCCCTGCGGGACATATCCTTCAGGATCACCCATGGCGAATCCGTGGCAATCATCGGCGCCAACGGCGCGGGAAAATCGACCCTCCTGCTCCATTTGAACGGCTATCTGGCCCCGACCTCCGGTGAGATCCGCATCGGCGATTTCCCCATGAGCAAGGCGACCCTGCCGGACATCCGGCGCACCGTGGGGATGGTCTTCCAGGACCCGGACGATCAGCTCTTCATGCCGACGGTCTATGACGATGTCGCTTTCGGTCCCATGAATCTGGGGATGCCCGGCCCGGATGTGGAGGCGCGGGTAAGGGACGCGCTCCAGCGAGTGGGGGCGGGGCATCTGCAGGAAAAGGCTCCGTATCACCTTTCCGGGGGCGAGAAGAAACGGGTGGCCATTGCCACGGTTCTTTCCATGTCCCCGGACATCCTCGTCATGGATGAGCCGACCAACGGGCTCGACCCGTTCGCACGCCGGCAGCTGATGGGACTGCTCAAGGACTTCCACCACACCAAGATATTCACCAGCCACGACCTGGACATGGTGCTCGAACTGTGCGAGAGGACGATCATCCTCAACGAGGGGGCGGTCAAGGCCGATGGCCCCACCCGGGAGATATTCAGGGACGAGGCCCTGCTTGCCGGATGCAGGCTGGAGAAGCCGCTATCCATGCAGGGGTGCCCTGTGTGCGGGAAGTGACCGGTTGACGAGGGGAGATGAATGAAATGAAAAGGACCGTTTATTTAATCATATCGTTGTCAGTGCTGCTTTTGGCCGTTATCGCCCGGGCAGAGGAGGGGACAACGACCGGGCAGATAACCGGAAGTTGGATAACCCCGAAGAACGGTGCGATGGCCGGTGGGCTGGTTCTCCTGTTTAACGAGGCGTCAGGCCCTCCCCCCGCCCACGAAAGATACTGGCGGGTCTCCGACATAAAAGCCGACATAGATAAGGAGGGAGGATTTTCTGCCGAAGTCGAGGCGGGCAATTACTATCTGGCGGCGATAAAACGAACCAAGGAGAACGAACCCGGGCCGCCGCTGGATGGAGACTTCTACTATTTAAGCCGCGATGCGAATGGGGCGCCGAGACTCTATACCGTAAAGAATGGGGAGAAGACGGACGTTGGAACCATAACCGAGGCATCTCCTTTCAAAAGGGCGTCACTGAAAACAGCGGACGGCATCACGGCCCTGGAAGGGACGATAACTGATCCCGAGGGTAAACCTGTTGCGGGTGCACTGGTATTGGCCTATCTGTCGCCGGAGATGGAAGGGCGGCCGCTGTTCATCTCCGACAAAACCGGGGCTGACGGAAAATACCTCCTGCGCGTCAGCGAAGGTGGCGACTATTATCTGAAGATACGGAATGTCTATGGCGGCGGAACGCCGGAAACCGGCGCCATCATGGGGCATTACGGCACTGGAGCGCCTGCAGCCGCCAGTGTGACGACCGGGGCTATCAGGAAAGGGATGGACATCAAAGGCACGAGGTTTGCCGGACAGGGAGTCAGGCAGTAAACCCGGCATCGCCGGTTGACGGTGTCCTGCGCCACTTCATTTCTCTGCTTACAGCTCGGCCTCTTGGCCGACGGGTTCCTTTCAGCTTAACATGACGCCACGCCGCCAGTTAAGCACCCCCTATCGCTCACCCCATCCCCACCTACCTCACTACGATCTCATCACACGGAGAGGAGCCGCCGGTTGCTCTCCCTTTTTTCTTCAAACCTCTCCCTTGTTTCGCTGTAGTTATTAAAGTGTAATAACCGAATTTAGCCAAATGACTGCTTTTCCGCTTTCCCGGCTGAAACGGCCGTTTCGAGTCGGAAACCGATCTTATGTCGGGTACTTGGCGATGCAGTACATGCTGTATTCCTCCTGTTTCTGCTGAAATCGATACAAAAACGGTGGGACGCCAAGTAGGTTCATCTTCCCGTGTTTTCATCGCGCAATTCCAATGATTAAGGCCGCTTATCCCGGTCAGAGGTTTGATGCAGGATATCCTGCCTGTCTTGGTATTTATCTTGCTTTGATTAAATTAACATAATTAACGATAACTAAGTGAAAACGCGCAAGGCAAGGAAAATGAAATGAGACGCGATTCTTTCAGAATGTTAATTTCTTTGTATATTGTGCTTGCCGTTGCATCACCCGCCGTCGCAGGCTCATGCTTTACCGCCGCCTGTCACAAAGCGATAGCCGACCTTAAAAACCTCCATCAGCCGGTAAAAGATGAAGAATGTCTCTCCTGCCACGTGCGGCGTGCATCTACGCACCCTATTTTCGGAGGGGGAAAGAGCTTCGAGCTGACCGCAGCCGGAGCAAAGCTCTGCGAACAGTGTCATCCGGCAATGGGGCAGAAGAAGGTCGTCCATGGCCCGGTAAAGGATGGAAACTGCCTCTCCTGCCACAAGCCGCATGGCGCCACGGGGCCTTTTCTCCTGGATGTGGATGAGGACCAGTCAGCGCTTTGTCTGGGGTGCCATGACAGCGCCCCGTTCAAGGCAAACTTCATGCACGGTCCAGTTGCCGCCGGGTCATGCACCAAGTGCCACAACCCCCATGAATCCTCGGAAAAATCGCTCCTGGTGGGGAATGTTCGGGATATGTGCCTGAAATGCCACGAAGACTTTGCCAAGGCAATGGCAGCAGCACCGATAGTCCATCCACCGGTAAAGGATGACCCCTGCACATCCTGTCACACGCCCCACGGCTCAACCGTCCCCCATCTGCTCGCAAAGAAGATGCCCGACCTGTGCATTGAATGCCACGATGCGGTGGGGAAGAAGCTGAAGGATGTAAAAAACCGGCACAAGCCGCTCCAGGAGGAGAGAAGTTGCGGAAATTGCCATTCCCCGCACTTCTCGAAGGTCAAAGGATTGTTGCCGACCGACGAACAGGGAGTCTGTCTCGGTTGTCACGGGAGCGACAATTTCGGCAAGCCCCCGCTGAGCAACATCAAAAAAGAGCTGGAGGGAAAGAAGGAACTGCACGAGCCGATCATAAAAGGGGAATGCGGGAAATGCCATGACCCCCATGGGTCCGAATTCGCAAACATTCTGAAGGGACCTTATCCGGCTGACTTTTATGCGCCTTTCCGGGAGGGGGCGTATGACTTCTGCCTCTCCTGCCACGACAAAAACCTGCTCCGTTTCCAGGAAACGACCATGTATACCCGTTTCCGCAACGGCAAAGAAAATCTCCACTACGTCCATGTGGTCAACAAGCGCAAGGGGCGTACCTGCCGTGCCTGCCATGAGCCGCATGCCGCTGACGGCCGGAAACTGGTCGGCAAGGAAGGTCCGCCATTCGGCGACTGGAAGATCCCCAGCCGTTTTGAAATCACTTCCGGAGGCGGAAGCTGCGCACCGGGCTGCCACCGCAAATTCAGTTACGACCGGGAAAACCCGGTCGATTACACCCTGGATGACAAGAAATAAGGTCAGTCCGGGGGAAGGCCGTCTGCCGTGGCTTCGTTCGGTCGCCGCAGCTGCGGACCTTGCAGCGTTTCTTAGTGTAATCACCCGAAATATTAGTTTACTGACGAAGGTGCTTCCTTCGATCTCGGGCGGGTGTCCGCTCGCCGCTCCGGCTCTGTCACTCACTCCCGAAGCCACGGCAGACTCCCCGGAAATGACGAAAAAACCAGAATAAGCCCTTACGGCATACCTTTATCGGCAACTTTTCTTGGAGGACACATGTTGACAGTCGTTTCCAGCACTTCGCCCTTCAGGGGGAAACTCCGGTTCCTCCTCGTCTTTCCATTGCTCGCTTCCCTCCTCTCCGGCTGTGCCGGCTCCAACGGCCCGACGGGTCCGGTCTTCTTCCCCCCCGCGCCGAACCCTCCCCGTGTGCAATATCTCATGAAAATTTCCGACTCCCAGGATATCGAAGGGAAAAAGAGCAGCTTTTCCCTTTTTGTCCTGAATGACAAGGACGATGATGCGGTCAAGCCCATAAAGAAACCGTACGGTGTTACAACCCGCAACGGCAAGATCTACATCTGCGATGTGGGGGGCGCTACGGTTTCAATAATTGATCCTTCCCGGAAAACCTTCGAATACCTGAAGGGGAATTTCAGCGTCGGCAAGCTGAGGAAGCCGATAAACATAGCGGTCGATGGCGATGGGACCATGTACATTGCAGACATCGAGCGGAAAGAGATCCTGGTATACGACGCAGCCGGGAATTTTAAAAACGCATTCGGCAAGGACCTGGACATGAAACCGACCGACGTGGCGGTGGACGGCAAGTATCTGTATGTGGTCGATATCGCCCATTCCGAGGTCAAGGTGCTCGACGGCAAAACCGGAAAGCTCCTTGAGCAGATCGGCAAGGGAAGCGAGAAGTCAGAAGGTCTGGCGTTGCCGACGAATTTTGCCGTGGACGGCAAGGGATTCATCTATGTGACCAATACCATGACCGGCAAGGTGATGAAATTCGACCGGGACGGGCATCTTCTCCTGTCGTTCGGCAAGCTGGGCGACGGCTTCGGACAGTTCGGCAGGCCCAAGGGGATTGCGGTTGACGATTCCGGCCGCATATATGTGGCCGATTCCGCGCACCAGAATGTACAGATCTTCAACGAAAAGGGGCGCCTTTTGATGTTTTTCGGCGATCCCGGATCAGCACCGGATGGGACCATGAATCTGCCGTCCGGCGTGGCCGTCAGTAAAGACAACCTCGATTATTTCCAGAAACTCGCCGACCCATCCTTTCAACTGGAAAGCGTGATCTTCGTAATCAATCAGTACGGACCCAACAAGGTGGCCGTTTACGGCCTCGGGCAGCAGCGGGGCACCCAGGATGGGGCGAACGGTGTGCAGGATGGAGATGAGCGGACAAAGGAGCGGCAAAACGAGTCTGTAGCCGGACAAGAGAAGAAATGAGCACAAGGAGCAGAAAGTGAGAAACGGCAAGCACCCGGCAGATCGAGGGAGATGCGCGGCAGGTTTGATGGCCTGTCTGCTGGTATGTCTCGTCGTAACAGGGGGGTGCAGCGCCGTCAGCAGGCACGAGATATTGTCGACCATTTTCGATGGCGTTCCGAGCTACCAACCGCCTGAAGAATTTTGCCGGGATTATCATGAAAATAGCAAGGCGTCGGGGGGAAAAGACTTGCCTGCCAAGGACCAGGCGGGGGAAAGCGGTGGCAGTCAATCATCGAGGCACCAGCCTTACGAGGAGAAGAGGTGTGACGATTGCCACGACAAGACCAAGGAGGGGGGGCTTGTTACTGCCAAGATCGAACTCTGCTTCCAGTGCCACAAGGAGTTCATCAAGGGCTCTTATGTGCACGGCCCTGTCGCGGTGGGGGAGTGCCTGGCTTGTCACGAACCCCATACCTCCAGGTACGCTTCATTGCTCAAGGCCGACAAAAACCAGATCTGTTCGGTTTGCCACCGTGAAAAAAGGCTGTCGATCGCATTGCACGACAAGGTGTCGGAACGGCAGATAAGTTGTTCCGACTGTCACGACCCGCACTACGGGAGCGCATCGTATTTCATGAAATGACGGGATGGTCGGATGCGGCTGAAAAAAATCTTACTGCATACCGGCATCATGCTCATTCTGACAATGCCGAACGAAGCAATGTCTCAACAAAGGGGGCTTATCCTGCTTGGTGAACTGCAACAATCTGTGGGGCTCATTTATGACTACAACGGAAAACGCGCCTCCTATACCAATGGCCGGGATTTTTCCCTGACCGAGCATCGTTTTGAAGAGAAGTACCACTTCGATATTCCCTATGGCATATATTCCCATCGTTTACTCAAGGGGCATTTGAGCACCGACTTCAGTCTCAACCAGGAGATGTTCTCCGCCAGCGGGACATCGCCCGGAACCGGTTCCGGTTTTAATTTCCAGTACAGCATCGACGGCATTCTGCTGGACCGCAAGCCTTATCCGGTCAGCTTTTTCTCGAATTCGTCACGAAACCACGTCCAGCGGGAATTTTCCGGGGGGTATGATCTTATTACCGACAGCAACGGGGTGGGCATCTTCCTGAAGAACAGGTATCTCCCCGTGAAAGCCAACTATTCGGTCATAAACAGTAAAACCAGCGGTCAGTACCAGGACAGAACCCAGGACACCGAGAACATCTCGTTGGGCATGTCGAACAGGATCATGGACCTGAGCCAGACCGATGCCTCCATCTTTCACAGCGAGAACAGGAGCGCCCTGATAGGGGGCGCTGATTCGTCACGTTCCACGGGGAGTGAATACTCGATCCGCAACCGCCTGTATTGGGACGGCCGAAACAAGGAGCTCAACTCTTCCTACAAGCTGCATGAGTCTACGGGGGTGATCGACAACAGGTATTCGGTCGTGGTGGAAAACTTCAACGTGGCACTGGGCAGGTCTCTGGACGCGGGGCTTGAGTATGAGAATACCCATAACCGGAGCATGGACCAGCGGGAGGTTTCCAATGCCGGCGGCGCATGGCTGCAGCACAGGCTGTTTCAAAGCCTGACAACCCGCCTGACTTTCCAGATAAGGGATAACGAGATAAACGACGGCAGTGAGAGCGATATCGGCGGTTCGTTAGTCATCGGCTACAAGAAGAGATTGCCGAACAGAAGCAACCTTGCACTGAATTTTTCGCAGCGGGTGGATGTCATAGACAGCAAAAGGGACAGCGACACGGCACTGGTTGTGGATGAGCCGCTCACCGCCAGGTATTTTGAGCAGAATGTCCTGATCAACCGGAACGTGGTGACGGACAGCATCGTTGTCCGCAGCGCGGATCCTTCCAAAAGCTCGATCCGCTATACGCTGGGTATCGATTATTGGGTGGAACTGGTCGGCACGCAAACGAGGCTCATATTCCTCGGCAGCCCCACGATAAACGATGGAGACAACCTGTTGGTCACCTACAGGTACCTGGTGAATCCGTCGATCAAGTATGCGACGTATTCCCGCAGCATCGGCGGTTATGTCTCTTTCCTCGACGGGCGCTACAGGGTGTTCGGGGGCATCGACAACACGACCCAGGATCTCATCTCCGGCAGTGACGATGTCCTGCGTCTCGGTTCGCAGCACTCTTACCGTCTGGGTTTCGATGCGAAGCTGGAGAATGTTTCATTTGGCGTCCAGTACCTGGATTACGTTTCGAGGGATGACAAGCACCAGACCGTGGAAGGGTTTGCCAGTCATGACCGGGAATTTGCCCGCGGCCTCCTCTCCCTTTACATGAAAGACACCTATACCATGTACGAGGAAAATCCTACTGCCGGAGCGGCTTCCTCAGCCTATTCGGAAAACCTGGTGAAACTCGGCATGCTTTACCGCAAGGTCCTGTTCGGTCTGGCGGATATGAAACTGAAGACCGACTATGCCGGCTCGCGGGGCGGGCCTCTCAAAAGGGATCTCGTTACCGTCGGTCTCAATGTGCAGGTGGTCTTCAGGAATGCGATCATCACGTTTCTGTCGCAGATGAACTGGCAGGACCAGGGGGGCAATTCGACCCGCGACGAGCAGGTGCGGCTGGAATTGACCAGGTTTTTTTGATCTTGCAAAGCGTCTTTTCAGATCAAAAAGGAGGCTGCAACTGGGAACATCCGACCTCGCAAAGAGCATGAAGCTCATCTCCCTTCTTCTGGCATGCCTGCTGGCAGCGTCCTGTGCGTCCCCATCCGCCGGGCGGAGGACTGCGGTGCATGAACCGCAATGGCCGCCTCTCCCCATGGAGCCGAGGATACAGTGGGTGAAGGAGATCAGCGATTATCGGGACGTTGGGATCACCAAAGGGTTCTGGCAACGGGTCGTGGAACTCGTCTTCGGAGAGGACAAGACCCGCATAGTCAAGCCGTACGGTGTTTTCTGCGACGGGAAAGAGCGGCTCTTCGTCGTTGACGTGGGGGCTTCGGTCGTCCACGTCATGGACATGAAAAACGGGTCATATTCCCTCATCGGGAAAGAGGACAAGGCCGTTTTCCAAACCCCGATCGCCATTACGGAGGATGAAGGGGAGAATGTCTACATAACCGATTCTTCGGCGGGCATCATTTACCGTTACAGCCTCGTCCGGAAGGAGCTCTCCACCTTCGTGCCGTTCAAGCTGGGGCGGCCGACGGGAATAGCCTACAACCGGCGCAACAGGCTGATCTATGTGGCCGATACGGCGGCGCACCAGGTTGTCGTCTTCAGTCTCGACGGAATGGAGCGGATGCGGATAGGTGCGAGAGGCGATGCGCCCGGTCAGTTCAATTATCCGACCGACCTGTTCGTGGATGCCCGGGGGAATCTCCTGGTGACGGATGCGTTGAATTTCAGAATCCAGAGGTTTTCTCCGGACGGGCAGCTCTTGGATATGTTCGGCCGGGCCGGCGATTCCTCCGGGAGCTTTGCCAAGCCAAAGGGGGTTGCCGTTGACAGCGAAGGGCACGTCTATGTCTGCGACGCCCTTTTCGATGCGGTGCAGATTTTCGACGGAACAGGGCGGGTTCTCCTGGATTTCGGAAGCAATGGCGGGGAAGAGGGGCAATTCTGGATGCCCTCGGGGATTTACATAGACGGGAAGGACTACATCTATGTTGCGGACACCTATAACCAGCGGGTCCAGGTGTTCAGATATCTGAAGGTGGATGATGTTGTGGCGGGAGGGGGCGGGAAATGAACAGGCAGGCAAATACGCTCTTTGCACTTCTGCTCTTGTCCATCTCCGCCTTGCCGGCCGTGGGGCCTGCCCACGCATCGAACCGGGGCGCCAACGTTGCCGATACGCCGCACAATCTCTCCGCCGGCGGGAAAGGGGCGCCGGACAAGGGGCACACACCCATGTACCAATCGACAAAGGAGGAAAGGATCTGCATCTTCTGCCATGCGCCCCATCATGCCAACGCGGAGGGCCCGTTGTGGAGCCGCCAGCTCTCGACCATAACCGCCTACATCCCGTACGGATCGACAACCCTCAAGGCAAAGCCCGGCCAACCGAAGGGGGCGTCGCGGCTATGCCTGAGCTGTCATGACGGGACCGTGGCCCTTGGCGCCCTGACCGGCACCTACAATCTGGATGGCGGCATGCCGAAGATGGTGACAGATACCGCCGATACCGATCCCGCCAAAAAGACCAACCTGGGGTGGGACCTGTCTGACGACCATCCCATCTCCTTCCCCTATGCCTATGAGCCGGGCGCCGAGCTGGAAAATCCGCAGCTGTTGGCGGCAAAGGGGATCCGGCTTTCGGATGGGCTCTACCTCGAATGCACCTCCTGCCATGATCCGCACAACAACGTGAACGACAATTTCACCGTCATAAACAACATCCCCCGGGAAAATTCCGGCACGCCGCTCTGCATCGCCTGCCACAGGAAGGCGGGATGGGACCTCCCCGACAGCACCCACCAGACGGGGGGGACGAGGGATGCCGTCAACGGCGCCAACGTCTCGAAATCGGGGTGCATCAACTGCCATTTCCCGCACAGCGCCCCGGGGGCGGTACACCTGCTGAAGAGCGCCGTCCCGAGCGAGAACTGCTTTCACCGCGATGGCAGCGGCACCTGCCATAACGGCTCAAACTCCGACGGCGACATCCTGTCGCTGTTCAAAAAGCCTTATACCCACAGCGTGCCGGTGGCAGTGGGGGGCGGGCACGTGGAGAACGAGCCTCTGCCGGCCAAGGTCAAGCATGTGGAATGCGTGGACTGTCATAACCCCCACCAGGCCGGCTACCAGGGCGTCCCGCTCGGATCACCCAATCCGGCGCTTTTGCCCGCTGCGACCCCGCCGGAAATAAACGGCGCCCTGAGGGGGGTGAGGGGCGTTGACGAATCCGGCAAAACCGAAGTGACCCCGGCCACAGCAGAGTACCAGGTCTGTTTCAAGTGCCACGCGTATACGAACGCCATCTTCAAGAAATTCATCGACCGTCCTGTGCGGCAGACCGATGAGCTGGACGAAAGCCTCCGCTTTGCCGCGGGCAACATGTCCTATCATCCGGTAATCGGGAGCCGCCAGGGGGCCGGAAGAAGCCTCCTGCTGCAATACCGGACAACCATGACCAGGATCTACTGCTGCAATTGTCACAGCCCCATGGGGGCGGACGAGCCCCACATGCTGACGGGAAAAAACAGCGAGACATATCCTTCGTCCGACAAAACCTATCCCCTCTGTTTCAGCTGCCACGACCAGGACTACCTGCTGAACCCCATGAGACCGCCAAATGCTCCATCCGTTGCACTGCACAAGGCACATGTGCTTGACCATCCGGGGAAGGAAGCGCCTTGCTCCGCCTGCCACGACCCCCAC
The DNA here is from genome assembly GCA_027356255.1 of Geobacter sp. Taxonomy (GTDB): domain Bacteria; phylum Desulfobacterota; class Desulfuromonadia; order Geobacterales; family Geobacteraceae; genus Geotalea. The sequence continues at coordinate 61,942 of DAIEGL010000077.1, forward strand.
GGCGTTGCGACGAACCCCCACCTGATCAACTTTGATACGCGCTATGCGGGGGCTGCCGCTGTCTACAGCGCGGGAAGCTGCTCCGTCAGTTGCCATGCCACGAATCCGAGGAGTTATTAGCGTGGGACAACGTCACAAGGGAGTTTTGAGATGAAAAGGACGCTGTCGTTCTTACTGATAGTTCTTATGCTCCTCGTTGCGCCGCCCAATGCGGCACGCTCCGGGACAACGGAGAAACCGGTGGTCCGTTTCGGCGTCAATCTCCGCTACAATCCCATCAGCATGTACAAACGTTACCAGCCGCTCATGGACTACCTGACGCAACACACCCCGTATCGTTTTGAACTGAAGATCGGCCGCGACTACCTGGAAGCCCTGCGATATCTCAAATACGGCTCGACCCAGATCGGTCTCCTCGGCGACATCGCCTTTGTGGAGGCGCGGCTGCGCTTCGGCGCAGTCCCCATTCTCATGCCGCTGAGGGAGGACGGTCGTCCTTCCTACCGGAGCGCGATCGTCGTTCCGCGCAATTCCCCGCTCAGTTCCTTGCAGGACCTTAAAGGCAAGAGCCTGGCGCTGGGCAACATCCATTCCACCTCCGGGAACTTTTTCCCGCGCTATCTGCTGTTGAGCAAGAGGATATACCTGCGGGAACTGGGGTCGGTTGCCAATCTCAGGAATCATGATGCGGTGGCCAGGGCTGTTTTGAGGGGAGAGTACGACGCCGGCGCGGTCAACGACCTGACGGCGGAAAAGTACCGAAAAGAGGGTCTGCGCGTGTTGGCGTATTCCGATCCCATACCGACGGCCCCCATCGTGGTGAGGAAAGACGCGCCGAGGCAGCTCGTCAAGGCCGTTTCAGACGCCCTTCTCGCGCTGGACAGGACCAATCCCGCCCATAAGAAAATCATGCGCAACTGGGACGACACGCTCAGATACGGCTTCACCACGGCCAACGTATCGGACTACCGGCAGGTGGCGCGGATGTTCAAGACCATTCCCTCCAGTTGCGGCAAAGGCTGTCATTGATGAAAACAAGACTCGTTTTCAGCCTGAAGACAAAATTCGTAGTGGCTGCTGCGGTTATCGTGGCGATCTCGTCTTTTACGGGGGGGCGATGGTTCCTGCATGTGGAAGAGCGAAATCTGACCGGTAAGCTCGAAAGTGAAGGCAGGTTGCTGCTGACATCCATAAAGGTTCCCATAATCAACGCCATCATCAATGAAGAACTGGGAGCGAACGAAGCGCGCGATTTTCTCTACAACCTTCTCGAAGAAATCGTAGAGAACCGGGAATACAGGACGGTTTATGCCTTTATAACCGACCAGCGCGGAAAGGTCATTGTCCACAACAGTCCGTTGGAGTCCGGCAAGGTGTACAATGACCCATTCACCCTGGCGGCGCTTGCAGGAAATAAGTATCTGAGCACGAAGGTTTACGGCGCGGCGGGGGAAGATGCCGTTCTCCACATGGCTATGCCGCTCAATATCTACGGGAAAAGCTGGGGGACGATCCGTGTCGGATTTTCCCTCGCGCCGCTGCAATCAAGGCTCGACTCGATGAAGCGGACGATTTTGGGCTTTTCCTCTCTCATCTTTCTGGGCGGTACGACTATCTTCTACATCATCGGCGTGACGATGACGCGCCCACTGGCGCAACTTTCCCGGGTCATGTCCGACGTTACGCACGAAACGCTGGAGGCCTCGCTTCCGGGACAAAGACGCGATGAAATCGGCCTTTTGCAAAGGAGTTTCAGCGCCATGATCGATCGATTGAAGCAGAGCGAGACCGAGCGTCGGCGCGCCGTCCTTTCGATGGTGCAGAACGAAAAGCTCGCATTGACCGGCAAACTCGTCGCCGGGGTTGCCCATGAAGTGAACAACCCGCTGGCCGCTATTTCGAGCTGCCTTTACAACCTTGAGCAGATCGCCACGGAAAAGACGGAGGCCGACATCGACACGCTGAAAGAGGGGTTTTTCAGGATACAGAACATCGTCAAACAGCTGTCGGACTTCAGCCATGCCGGGAATCTCTCTTTGCAGCCGGTGCGGAGCGACCATTTTTTTCATGAAGCGTCCTCCTTTGCCGCAATGGCGCTGAGAAAACATTCCATTTCGCTGAAAACCGCGGACATGTGCAACCCCCCCGTGGTTCTCCCGATGGACAAAAGCAAACTCCATCAGGTCGTCCTGGACATGCTGATAAACGCGGCGGATGCGTCCCCTACCCGGGGGACCATCGAGTTTTCGACCTTCCTGCGTGGCGACAATTACTGTTTTTCAGTCAAGGACCGGGGAGAAGGGGTGCCGGACGAGGCGCGGGAAAAAATCTTCGAGATTTTCTACACCACCAAGCCGGCCGGCAAGGGGAGCGGGATCGGGCTGGCAATATGCAAAACCATCGTGGATATGCATCGCGGCACCATCCTGCTCGACAGCCGCCGCGGAGAAACCGTCTTTACCGTCATGATACCCATCAACGGGGAGGGTCGTAATGACCAGGTTCAAGATACTCATAGTGGATGACGAGCCCCTTTTGGGCATGCCTCTCAAACGGTCGCTGGAAAGCGCCGGCTACCAGGCAAGACTGGCGCAAAGCGGCGCCGATGCCTTGCAGGCGCTGACCGAAGAGAGTTTTGACCTGCTGCTGGAAGATCTCTGCCTGCCGGATGCCGATGGACTGGATATCATGGGGGAGGTCCTCAACAAGATTCCCCATTGCCGTGCCCTGGTCATGACCGGCAACGGGACGATAGAGAAGGCGGTAAAGGCCATGAAGATGGGGGCCTTCGATTTCTTGACCAAGCCGTTCACCATGGAGGCCCTGTTCCAGAAGCTGCACAGCGTGACGGAATTCAGGGCGGTGGAAGAGGAGATCGATTCCCTCGGCAGGGGGGACGGGATGTGCGGCGCATGCATTACCCGCAGTCCGGTCATGAAGGATATCCTGCAGACTGCTGCGGTTGTGGCTGCCACGGATGCCACTGTGCTGCTGCTGGGGGAGAGCGGCACCGGCAAGGATTTGCTGGCGGAGATCATCCATGCAAAGAGCCGGCGGGGCAAGAATCCCTGCATCAAGGTGAATTGTGCAGCCATACCGGAGACCCTGTTCGAAAGCGAGCTCTTCGGCGTTGAACGCGGGGCTTACACAGGCGCGGACCGAAGCCGCGGCGGATACCTGGAGGCTTCGGACAAAGGGACCCTGTATCTTGATGAAATCGCGGAATTGCCCCTTTCCCTTCAGGGGAAATTCCTGCGGGCGCTGGGGGAGAAAACCATATACAAGGTCGGCGGCAGCAGGGAGTACGACGTGGATTTCCGCCTTGTAGCCGCTACCAACAAGGACCTGAAGTCGCTGGCCGGCACGCATGAGTTTCGCGAAGACCTGTTCTTCCGCATAAACGTTGTGCCGATAACCATACCGCCGTTACGGGAAAGGCGGGAGGATATACCCCTTCTGATCGCCTATTTCCAGCGGCGCTTCCAGGAAAAACACCCCTGCCCGAAGCCACATTTTTCTCCGGAGGCACTGGAAACACTCTGTAACTATGGCTTCCCGGGAAATGTCAGGGAGCTGCAGAACATTGTCGAACACATATCGATTCTCCATCCCGGAGAGATCATCAAACCGCGCCATCTGTCGGTTTCGTTGCAGAATCCCGACCCGGTCGCCACGCTTTTCGAATCGTTTGCCGTCGGCAAGCCCCTGAAGGAAGCGGTTGCAGATTTCGAGAACAAGTACATAGAAAAAGTCCTCCATAGCGTCGGCGGCCACAAAAGCCGGTCTGCAAGCATTCTCGGCCTCTCCCGCAAGGTCCTGTGGGAACGCCTGAAGCGGATCAGGGAAGCCTGAAATCTCGCCCCTCCTTGCTCTATAACATCCCTCTTGGAAACGCATCTTTTCTTTCTGCGTATCATTCCGGCGGATTTACCGCGCCACACCTCCCTTGGTATTAATTTAAGTATCTATTAATTATTTGGCATTAATGCTGCTCTACTGTCTTCTAAGTTCGTATGAGCCGGACAGCCCCCTTGAAGGTGACAATAATGCCTGTCGCCGGGAACCGGCAGGGTGGAGGCGTCATGACAAATAGAATATTGGTGCACAAATCGTTCATACATATCAACGGAAATGATTACCCCATAATGGTTTACAGCTGCCCGAACGGTCGGCACAGCGCGGAAACAGCCCTGGGGACAAACGACATCATCATCAACGATGCAGCGTCGCTGGAGGAGGTCCTCGCAAAACATAAAAGGCTTCTTCCCCTGGCCGTTTACGCCCATGGAATAAGGCAGAGGTCAAAAGGGCGCAGGCGATGAAGAGCCTGTGCGGCTGCCTGCAGGCCGGATACGTCATATCACCGAAATGTTACTTTTGAGTAACATTTGCTCCGGCACAATCGGCGCCGAACCGCCACTCAAAAGGACTCTTGGAGCGAAAGGAGGTGGTCGAACGTTTCTCCTTAGGTAATGAAAGCATCACAGGAATGGGTAACGCGAAACGTAGCAAGTGGGAATGTCAAACGAAGTCGGAAACCGGAACACAGAAATTCATTTCAAATGCTTTGAAAAGGAGATCACGACATGAAGAAGAACTTTCTAGCCGCATTTACTATCGCCGCCGTCGTAGCTGCCGGAACGGCAACTGCTCTGGCATGGACCGCCCCTGGTGGAGGTATTACCGGGTCGAGACACGACATCAACGCTTATGCCAAGCAGAACACCGACGGCCTTACCGTACAGGCCGACTCACAGGAGCGCGTCTGCGCATTCTGCCACACGCCCCACCACGCCTACGACCCGGCAGCAAACAATGCCGACTACCTCCCCCTCTGGTCGCACGAACTGACCAAGAAAAACTATGCCCCCTATGCGAGCGACTCGCTGCAAGCCAGCATCGGTGACCCCCTGATCGGACCATCCCGGCTCTGCATGAGCTGCCATGACGGTGTCGTTGCCATTGATACCCATTACACCAACGCAAGCGAAACCAGTACCACTGCGGCACAGCTTACCGGCGACATCTTCTCCCAGAAAGATTCCGAACATGGCGCCGTCGGGGCAAACGACAGCCTGATCAGCGACCACCCGATCGGGTTCAATTATATAGACGCCAAAACCGCGGACAAGAACGCAGGCGGAAAACTGAAACAGGGGATCAGAGAGGAAACCGCTACGTTTATGGGCAATGTGGCCGGCGTTGCAATCAAGGACGTACTGCACCTGGGTACGACCATGACCTGTGCCAGCTGCCATGACGTGCACAACAAGGACAACGTGGCGAGCACGGTCACTGACGCATCCGGAACTACCAAGGATTCCGGCATGAACTACTTCGTCTACGCCCCCCAGAACGGCTCGCAACTGTGCCTCACCTGTCACGACAAGTAATGGAACGGGAAGTCTCTCCGGTTTGCTTTAATTGCATTTTTATCATCACATCAATATGCAAGGAGATCCCTATGTTAAGAAGACTCACTTATCTGCTGACATTGTCGCTTGCCTTGCCGGCAATCGTCAATGCAGCAACAACGTGGACGGTCAAGGCGACATCCGCCCAACCGGCCATGGGTAGCGTCTCCCCGAGCGGATACGCCAACTTTACTACCAACACGGTCAAGACCTTCCGCATCACCCCTGTTGCCGGGAATGCCGTTTTGAAGGTGCTCCTGAACAACGTGGACCAGGGAAAGCTAACTTCGGTAGACGTGCCGTACAGGTCTACGATGCAGACGCTCACCGCCTACTTTGCTGTGCAGACCTTCCAGGTGACGGCCGTTCAGTCAAGCGGTGGAGCGATCACCAGCACCACCGCCACGGCGGTTGCGTACGGCAAGTCCAAGACGTTCACCATCAAGCCCAACACCGGCAACACGATCCTCCAGCTGAAGGACAACGGAGCGGACGTCGCAATTACTGACCCGGCCGGCATGAACTACACAATTGCCAGCGTTACTGCCGACCACACCATCACGGCGGTATTCAAGAGCATCTCCGTAGAGGCAGGGATGGAGGAGAGCGTCATCACCGGGAAGGGGGCAGCCTTGAAGGGCAGCGCCACATCGCCGGCCGGAACCATCACCTCCTATGCCTGGTCGGTCGCGTCAGGGCCCGCAGGCACAACCGCGGGGGTGACCAACTCCGCCTCGGCAAGCGCCACCTTTACTCCCGATGTGGCGGGGATGTACGTGCTCAGGCTGACTGCGACCGACAGTGCGGGCAACTCCGCCAGCGATACCGTCAAGATCAACGCGTTCGATTCAGCAGCGGCAGCCTCCAACCAGTGTTCCGGTTGTCACTCCGGAACTACGGCAGGCACGCAGTTACTGGCCAGTTACAGCGCATCCATTCACAAGGATGCACTTACCTGTACCGGTTGCCATGAAGGTGCTGAAACCACCGCCCATCCTGGTTCTGTGACCTCGAAGACCGTCAACAGCACAACCTTCAAGGACAGCTCAGGTAAATATACATACGCAGACGCCACCGGCAATTATTACTGCCTGAACTCGGCCTGCCATACCACTACGAACATCTGGACGAGAGACCTGTCCAAGTCGTCCCATTTTGCAACTGCCAATGGCGGCAACTGCTCGTCCTGCCACAGCAGCAACATGCATAACCCCGCTTCCACGTTTACGGATGGTTGCGGCCAGTGCCATACCGAAACGGCCAATACCTATGCGAGCAAGCACTTCACTGGTTCGGCCGCTGCCACATTCGAAGAAGGGCAGTGCCGTTCATGCCACACCGGCAACGTGGGCTACGGCTACAGCACCACCGCGGATTATACCAACGGCGTATTCACCCGTCCTTCTTCGGCACGGGCAAGCAAGCACCGCCCGGAAACCTGGAAGTACACCACCAGTGCAGCCTGTGCTACCTGCCATACCGACTTGAAGACCAAGTTCGAAGCCAGTACCCACTGGAACAACCACTTGGAGTCCGGTTCCGAGTTTACCGGTGGCGAGGTTGAAGGCCAGCTTAATGCCAATGAAAGCTGGGCGACCGCTGAAAATGGTACGCTCACAACCTGCGCCACGAGATGCCACTTCAAGCCGAACCTGGGACCGAACCCCAATGCGAAAGACAGCATGGCGGTGAACCGTCCCGGCAAAGACGCCTGTCTTGCCTGTCATGACCCGCATCAGCTCAAGGCCACGTATGAGACTACCTGTCTTGAGTGTCACAGCGGGAGCAGGCATGGCAAGGTGCCCAACGAATTCTTCGCCAGCAAGCACTGGCAGAACAATTTCGAGTATGGAGCGGAATTCGCGAACCAGCTCAACACGGCCGTTGCCGGCGGAAAAGTGACGTCTGACGGCAGCACTGTCGACGGTGTTCTCAATGCCAACGACAGTTACACCACGACAGAAAACGGCAGCACGGTGACATGCGCATACCGGTGCCACTTCAGGCCCGGCATGGGTCCCGTACCCGCCCCCGCAGCTTATGTTGCGGACGGCAAGGCCATTACCTACGTTACGTATACCGACACGCTGGGCAGCTACACGACGGCCGGTACGGTATTCTCACGTCCCGGCGGGAATGCATGTATTGCCTGCCACGACGAGCACGGGCTTGCAGCGAATGCCCAATCCACCTGCTACACCTGCCATGCGGGCGGTAACCATGGCTGGTCTGTAAAGGCTTTCGAGAAATCCACACACTTCACGGGTGAATACGCAAAAGCCGACGGGATGGCCAAGGACGCTTGTCTGGCCTGTCACAACCCCCATTCGACCGAGGCTACCTTCGGTGCTTATTCATCCCTTACCCCGGTCGCCGCAACCGGCTGCCAGACCTGCCATACTCCCGGCTCGCCGTACGGCATCTACAATGTTGACCAGAGCGGCAAAGCACCGCACTTCCAGACCGGCGCCGCCGATGCTAACGGGTATTTCCCGACGGCCTCCTACATCACTGCCGGCGGCGCCACCTGCGCCGACTGCCATTACCACAACAACAGCCCGAATGCAGGCTGGGCCGAAGGCGGCCACGGCAGCGTGACCGCAGTGCCGTGGAAGAGTGACTCCAGCCACAACTGGAACGGCCAGGGGACCGACGGCGTCAACTACCAGGCTTCACCCCAGAAGACCAACTGCATCCGCTGTCACTCAGCCCGCGGGTTTGCGCAGTACTGGGATTCCGGCTTCAGCAACATCGACAAGGTCTATCTTGATCCTGTCGCCAAGACCCTGGATAAAGCCAGTGCACCGCTTGTCTGCAGCGGCTGCCACACAAGCTTTAAAGGGGCGGTTCGGCCTCTGCCGGCAGGTTACGCCAAGGTCAAGTCTTTCTATGGTTACAGCACCGTGGCGATAGCACCGGCAAAAATGGTCGCAACTCTTGAATTCACCGACAACAAGAACTCCAACATCTGTATCCCCTGCCACAGCCAGCGCGCTATCGGTGCGGGCATCAAGGCCCTGTTTGCACAGGGGGCCTTCAAGCAGTACTCCGTGGGAACTAACATGTATCCGCATGCAGCACAGCCGGCCGCAATCGTTGACGGCAAGGGCGGGTATGAGTTCGCTTCGGCACAGGGTTACCAGGACCGCATGCGTCACATCCGCATCGGCAACAATGGAACAGGGACAGGCTATAACAACACCGGCGTTACTTCGGGTAACTGCGCCGGTTGCCACATGACCTCGCCCAAAACGCATGCTCTGGAAGCGGTAACGGCAGATGCGACTACCGGTCAGCTAAACGGCATCGCCAGCACTCTCTGTGTCAATTGCCACCCGACTGCCTTCACCTACCAGGACATCCAGACGAAGAAGGATGCGTTCAACGCGGCAGTGGCGGCCCTTGGCAACCTGCTCGTCAAAAAAGGGATTACGCTGGATGGCGTTAACGTTCTCCCTGAGCGTAAACCCTTTGATATGAGCCTTGGCACCAAAGACAACGCCGTAGCAGAGAAAAACACCGGTGCCTGGTTCAACTGGTACCTATTCAAAACCGCCGACACGGCCGCCTACGTCCACAACCCGGCATACTCCAGGCGACTCATCTTCGACTCCATCGACTGGCTTGACGACAACGTCATGAACAACTCCTCGGCCAACACGGTTCTGGCCATGGCCAATACTCCGACGTCGCAGTACTACAACCCGACGGTCATCACCACGCAGACAGCCACCCAGGCCGTAGCCCAGTTGAACAACCCCGGCTGCATGGGCTGTCACTTCGGTACCGGAAGTACCCTTTCTGGTGAAGCCGTTCCAGGCGTCGAGCAGGCGCCGCACTTCAACACCACCGCTGCTCTGGTACCTGGTCAGACCTTTACCCAGGCACAGTTCGTAACACCCGGTACGCAGTGCAACTACTGCCATGGCTACGGTCATGGTACCGATTCGCCTAATTACAGTGCAGTCAGAGCCGATAAAGCATTGTATTCTTCAATGTCTACGGCAAGCATCCTGCAGAACTATGCCGAATCAGCACATGGTGACATCAACGGGCTTGCCTGGACCGATTACGACTTCAAAACCAGGTCCGGTGGCTGCGTTGTCTGTCACACCACAGCCGGCTTCGTGAAGGGCGTATCCAACAACTTCGCCGCCGGTGTCAGCGCTCCCTTCGGTGCCGGCGATACCACGAAACAGGTGCTGGGCTGCGACGCCTGCCACAGCAGCACTGCCTGGAAGACCAGCGTCCGGACCATTGCCGGCGGTTACAATGCGGTGTACGGTGGTGATTACGGCGCTGCACCAACTGCCAGTGTCAACTACGTACAGTACGAAGATGTCGGTGAGTCCAACATCTGTATAACCTGCCACGCCAGCCGCGAAAACGGAACGTCCCTGGCCAACGGCGTAGCCGACTTCACCAACGCCAGCTTCAAGAACCCCCACTACCTCGGCGCAGCAGCTGTGTTCTACGGCAAGGGCGGCTTCCAGTGGTACACATCCAACACCGGCAAGCTGCGGTATCAAACATACGGCGCCGTTAAAGCTGATGGCACTGTCCAGGTGGGAAGGAATGCAAACTGGTCCCATGGCAAGCTTGGCATGGGCAACTACTCCACCGCCAAGAGCGACAGATATCCCGGCAGGATTGTTGATTCCGGTAACAAGGGACAGTGTGTCTCTTGTCACATGGGTCCTGCAAACACCCATACCTTCGGGGCTGCGGAAACGGCGAAATCCACCAACGGCACCAACACCACCACACTTGGCGGTTGCTATGGCTGCCATACCAGTGAGCCGATTGAAGAGCTCATAGAAGGCGAGAAAAAGGTCTACGACAGGGCCATGGACTTCTTCGACTGGACCCTGAGGCAGAACAACATGGTCTACACCGAAGCCTACCCCTACTTCCAGAATACGGTCGGTGGCGCGCTCAAGAACTGGACTTTTGGTGGCGGCGTTGGTCCTGCTGTAGGCACTGGAGCGCAGAACATGGGCGCTGCAATGAACTACAAGCTCCTCAAGGCTGAGAAGGGCGCCCACGTTCACAACCGTGCCTTCACGCGGGCGTTGATCTTCGACTCGGTCCAGTACCTGCAGAACGGCACGGTCTTCAGACCGGCTGCCAATGCTGACGTGAACCAGATCCTCAACTTCACTAGCTACTCAACGGCGCGGACTGCTGCTCCGGATGGAAATCCGACCAGCATCAACCAGCTCAAAGGGTATCTCACGAAATCTTCCGGTGGGATGTACACCGCAAGATAACGTGTTCAGCATTGCTCTGTGATGTTTCATCATGCCCCGCCTCGAAAGAGGCGGGGTTTTTTATGTAGATGGGATTTTACAGCAGAATAAATTTAAAAAAGGGGGTCGATGATCGGTCAGAAAGTGTTTGTTCCGCTCGAACAGGGGTTGGTGTCGGTCTTGAAGGTGAAGTTTTCCGTGCCGATGGTCAGGGTGGTGGTGACGATGGAGTTTCCCGTGCCGGCTTCGGTTGCCGAGGTGTGGCGAACCTTGACCGATTGTCCGCTGCTGACAATGCCCGCCGAGCTGGTAAAAGGTCCGTCATTGATGGAGTACCGACTGTCATTGTTGTTGGAAACAGATATTGCCGCCAGACCGGTGATCCCCGACACCGTGATGGCATTGGAGGTTATGGTGGAACCTGTCTGCACCCCGCATTGATTTGTGAAGGTCGAGGTGTCGGTGGCTGTGGCTGGTGTTGATGCAGTAATGGTCGCAGATGGAGCATTTTCTGGAAACCACTCGAAGTCCCCGCAACCTGACATCATTAACATGGCAAATACCGTCAATATCCGTTTTTCCATTTTCCCTCCGGTAAGCAAGATCATTTGTTGTTTGGCTATATGGCGTAGCGGTTTACCTGGCCGGTGCGGATAAACCACGCCTCAAACAATATGTAACCATTTAATATGACGGATTAAATGACTTGGTTGAGTGGGCGGTGCCGTGTCTGTAACCCCCTTGGTCTAAGTATTGCTTAATAAAAAATATATAATCAAATAGATTGGTCAGGAGGAAATCATGCGCACAAAATTGGTCGTATTGGTCTTGCTCACCCTCATTATTTCTGCCTGCGGTAGCGGGGGGGGCGGCAACACACCCAGCATTACCGGCGATAGTGCGAACGACAGCACTGGCGGCAATAACGGTAATACCAGCGGTAACAACATTGTTGCTGCCGGAGAGAAGGGCAGTTACTTTCCGCTTACGGCAGGTAGTACCTGGACCTATCGAAAGTCAGACCAGGTTGTTGTCACTAAAGAGGTAACGAGTGATGGCAGAGTCAAAACCAATGTGGGCGGTGAACCGCCCAAATACAGCACTTATACCATAGCCAACAACTCAATAGTCTTAACTCTCGAAACAGTAAGCGGCGTTATCAACGCAGACATGGTGGATTTCACTTCCAAATATGATGTCAGCTCTGTCGGGCTCCTTGTATTTCCATCCAATACCACGGTTGGTAATGTTGAAACGTCCAATTATACGCTTCAGGTCGGAATAGACGGTGGTGGAACCCCGGTCGCCAAAACAGCTACGCTAACAGTAGTCGGTACGGAGACGGTACAGGTTGCTGCCGGCTCTTTCAACGCCATTAAGATACAGGAAGCTAACATTGTCGATTCCGTAGCATCTTCACCCGCCTACAGCTGGTATGCAGCAGGGGTTGGTCTGGTCAAGAACGGTGACATGGAGCTGGTTTCCTATTTGATCAAGTAGCAAAATCAATCCATCAGATCCTGCAGGCCCGCCTTAAGAGAGCTGATAGGCCCTCTTGAGGCGGGCCTTGTCGTTTCCGCTTTCGTCAGAACCCGGAACTGACGTTGCCCATGCCGCGATGGCATCTGCGGCAATCGTTCATGGGGAAAGCGACCCTCATGTGGCAAACGCCGCAAAACTGTCCGTAAACGTTTATTTCCATTGAAAACAGCCTGGTCCCTTTCTTCTTGATATTGAAGATGTCGGGGTGGCAGATGCTGCAGTCCATTTCTGCGAGGTGCTCCCGGTGGGAAAAGGAGACGGAGCTGCGGGGGGCGCTTGTCCCGAGATCGAGCGGCTTCTGTAAGGTTTCCGGTGCTTTGATCAATGATGTCCCTCCTGACAATGTTTTCTGCGGAGCAATCAGGCCTTCGGCCAGAGCCGCTCCCCAGTCGATTCTGTTGCCGAACGACGTGGCCGGCAGACCGGCGGCAAAGTTTCGGAACCGATTGCTCAGCGCGGTCATGTCTATAATGTGACAACGGTAGCACTGCCTCGATTGTCCGTCTTTTACGTCGAACGCGATCGTTCCGTTATGGCAGGCGCCGCAGAATTTTCCGGCCAGATATTTTTCCCTGGTAATCCCGCTTCCGCCCGAGCGCATGGCAAACTCCATCTCGGCATGGCAGACACGGCATGCGTATCGGCTGCGATGGCTCCAATGGGGGAACACGACAGGCGGCATTCCAGACTTTTTGCTGCTCCTGCGCATGACCACATTGCCGTACTCCTCAGCCGGCCCGTTGGGAGGCATGATTTTCAGAACCTGCCCCAGTTCTTCACGTTCGATACCCCAGGATGCGTGCATCTCGGAAGAAAGCGTCAATACGAGAATGGCCGCCGATATCACTCCTGTCCGGAAACCCCTGTCGTTCATTGGTCCGTTCCTGCCTTGGGTAAGATGTTGTTACCTGTGACAGGAGTCTTTTTTCCCTTCGCCGTTTTCCCGAGATAGGCAAAGGCAACCGCGCCCCGGTTTTCCCTCCGTCCCGCCGGGGTCTTGTTGTCGGCGACCGGCCGATAGAGTGCATCAAGGCGAAACAGGTAGGAATTTGCGCTGGAATCGTCACTTTGGGAGCGGGTGGGGACAATGTTGAAACCGGCTTCAATGGCAAGGCTGTCCGACACGTCCTTGCCGATAATGTCGTAGCTGAATTTAAAACCGTATCCGTGCATGTTTTTCAACTTGTCTTTACCGTCGAAGACATAGCCGCCGCCGACAGCGGACAGCGACGTCGCATGGGGGCTGTCCATTGCATCGGCAGTTGACGGCATGTCAAGCATCGCATTGAGCATCAATAACAAAACGAACAGCCATTTCATGGCGGCATCCCCGCTGACATTCAATAATTACAAGCCTGGCTGGAAGTCATGCCCTCCCAGAAAGCGGAACGCTCATTTAAATATTGCATAGTATTAATTTAAATTAACAAATTATTACAATATTCGCTCCAATAATAACGCTTCTGTAACTATATGAATTCACGTTGTTGGCTGGTGATTCTGTCGCGATATAACGGTAATTGACCCGCTATTTAAAGCACCGATACGAGCACGTGCCTTGGATTCAATGCATCAGCTCTTCGGGAATAGGGGCGAATTGGGGAACAACCAGATATGGAGGGATGGCGGGCAGAATGGGGGGAAGCAACCTGCCCGGCGGTGTGCGCGTTATTACGGTTTGATCACGTGCATAAACAATTCGAGGATATCGTCGTACATGATGGGTTTGGGGATGGCGCCGCAAAAGCCGTACTCCTTGAAATTGACCATGCACGGGTCGTCGGGGTGGCCGCTTGAGACAAAGGCCTTTATCGCCGGGTCGAGTTCGCGGAGGGTGCCGATCACTTCTTTGCCGCCGATTTTGCCCGGTATGTTCAGGTCGAGGATGACGGCGATGTACGGCTGTCCCGTTTCCATACTTTTTCGGTAGAGGTCTATCGCTGCCGGGCCGTCCGGCGTGCACTCCACTTGGAAGCCCGCTTGCCTCAGTGCATAATCGACCAGGATGCAGACATCCTCGTCATCATCCATGACCAAAACAGTTCCCTTTCCGGCGTTGTTTGACGTGTCTCGAAGTCCGTTCATCTATGCTCCCGATGCCCCATGGAACTGGAAATTCGCCCGAATTCCGTGGCTCATTAAAGTATGTTCGACAGGTGTCGATATGTAATATCATATTCGTAACATTTTTGATAATCAATAGAGGATTAATAATGGCCGCTTGAGCCGTCGGTTGATCGTCTGAAGGGAGGGTGCTTGATGCATGTGAGACAACTGGAAAGACCTGTAACTCCAGATTTTGCTTGCGTCGGCGCCGTGAACCGGCAAGGCGGCATGCCGGAGTTGTCGAGGTGGGACATGCCGAGGCTGTGCGGCCCCGGCACATCCGACGCCTTGATGCAGCTGGATCGTGATGTCCTTCTGACGGGGAGGCGGAAGATCGCCTCCGAGCGGGCGCATAAAAGCAGAATCCTGTTCATGGATGACGAGGAGATGATCCGCGACACGATGAAAATCGCACTCAAGGTGCTCGGTTATGAGCCGACTGTCTGCGGCGACGGAATGGAGGCCCTGGAACTGTACCGTCAGGCGATGGCTGCAGGGGCATCGTTTGCGGGCGTCATAATGGACCTGACGGTACCCGGTGGGATGGGCGGGAAAGAAGCCGTGGCCAGGCTCCTCGTGTTAGACCCGGCAGCCAGGGTGATCGTTTCCAGCGGATATTCAATCGACCCAGTTATGGCCCATCACGACCAATTCGGATTCTGCGGGGCCATCAGCAAGCCATACAACTGCAAGGAGCTGGGAGCCGCGTTGCAGGAAATCCTCGGAAACAACCTCGTCCAGGGACGGGCTTTCCCGTATTAGTGCCCTGTTTAGCGGGGAACCGCAACGTCGCACCTAGTTCGGTTTTTTTCTTGACAATCTAAGATCGATGCTTTATATACTGAGGACCCTGAGGTGAGCGCACAGGAAGAAGGCGGATACGCCTCCTTTTCAACAAACTAAATACAAATACTGCCTCTTTGGTTTGCCAGGGAGGCTTTTTATGTCACCACACACCTTGGCGGTGTAGCTCAGCTGGTTAGAGCATACGGCTCATATCCGTAGTGTCCGGGGTTCAAGTCCCTGCACTCCACCCATGTAGGATATTATTAAATAAATTCAGCATATTATGGCAGAGAAAGAAAGCCCATTTGAGACTTACACACCAGGTTACACACCACCTGATGCGGAGTTTGAAATGGGCTTTTTTCTGTCTGACCTTCAGAACTACCGCCTGATTAATCAGACAATCTACTTTCGTATAAAAATCCCCTACCGCATCCGTAAATGGTTTGTATCATCAGACTCTTCAAAAGTTTCCTCCGAAGTTCTCCGCTCGTTGCATACAAAAATCAAGATTGTTGATAACGACCCGACCAAAACACCTGTCCCCAAAGTAATCAGAAAACGGATTGAAGCTCTTCGCGCCGAGTTAATCACTACTTTTGACATCCTGGAGCGAGGAGGCGTCTCCGACGATATAAAGCACTCACTTGCCCGAGGTGTCTTCCGGAGTAACGAGCCAGCTAATATGGCCATCGTAACTGAAGGGATTAAGTTTCGGCAAGTGGCCGACGAATATCTCGACAACCTTACCAGTAAGCAACGGTGGCGTACAAAAAGCGTTGATGATGTTAGATACTCACTAAAGCTGTTTGAGATGATTTTCGGCAACATCTTGATAAATGACTCAACTTTCGCACTTGCTGATTTAGCCGTAACTGCTCAATAAAGCTGGAATTTAACTGCATTCTGGAGCCAAAAGTAGCAATCGCTCCCTGAAAGCTCTTGGTAGTGTCTCAATAAAGCGCTCAATCAGTCGCGGTACC
>DAIEGL010000078.1 GCA_027356255.1 Geobacter sp.
ATTTTGCGAGCGGATTGTCCATATATCTCCAGGCGGGAAAGGTCCTGTTACCTTTCAATCCAGATTTAAGATGGCATAAGTCATGCCAAGAGCATCGCCCCGCCAAATACCGGGGGTTGGAGATTGACACGGGATTTCCTCCGTCGGATTTGCCGAAAAAATACGCATAAATTGCCCGCGGATGATGCAGACGGGAAAAAAGGTTCTTACGACATTTTCGGGGACGACTGCCGTGGCTTCGGGAGTGAGTGACAGAGCCGAAGCGGCGAGCGGACACCCACCAGAGATTGAAAGAAGCACCTTCGTCTGTAAACGGATTTTCAGTCGATTACTTTGAGAGAGGTTGCAAGGTCCGCAGCTTCGGTGACCGAACGAACGGACGAAGTCGCGGCAGGCGGCCTTTCCCCGGAATTCCCGATAAACAAAAAAGCCGCCCGAATGTCGGGCGGCTTTTTCCAACGGCTATGGGTTGAGCGCTCAGTTGTAGGCGCTTTCCGAATGCTGGGTCTGGTCGAGACCGATGATCTCGTCCTCCTTCTCCACCCTGAGGCCGATGACCTTGTCGAGGACGAAGGCGATGACGAGGGTGACGATGAAGGCGTAGGCACCCGCTGCGACGACCGCGATCACTTGGGTCACGAACTGCTTCACGTTGCCTGACATAAGCCCTGTGGCGCCGACCGTGGCGAAGACGCCGGTCAGGAGGGCGCCGGTGGTGCCGCCGAGACCGTGGACCCCGAAGGCGTCGAGGGAGTCGTCGTACTTGAACTTGGCCTTCATGAGAACGCCGCCGTAGCAGACGACGCCGGCAATGAGACCCAGGATGATGGCAGCGCCCGGCTGGACGAAACCGGCGGCCGGGGTGATGACGACGAGACCGGCAACGACGCCGGAACCGAAGCCTAAGGCCGAGGGCTTGCCCGCATGGATCCATTCGGCGATCATCCAGGAAAGACCGGCGGCTGCGGGGGCGATAGTGGTGGTGGCGAAGGCGAGACCCGCCAGGCCGCCTGCGGCATCGGAGCAGTTGACGCCGACGATGGCGGAGCCGGCGTTAAAGCCGAACCAGCCGAACCAGAGAAGCCCCACGCCGAGCAGGGTCAGGGGAAGGCTGTGGGGGGCCATCCGCTCCTGGGGGAACCCGTGGCGTTTGCCCAGGAAGATGAGGGCCGCCAGTGCCGAGATACCGGAGGAGAGGTGAACGACCGTTCCGCCTGCAAAGTCGAGGGCACCCTTCTTGAAGAGCCAGCCGTCGGTCATCCAGACCCAGTGGGCCAGGGGATCGTAGACCAGGGTGGTCCAGAGGAGGACAAAGATGCAGTAGGCGGAGAACTTGATCCTCTCTGCCAGGGCGCCGGAGATGAGGGCAACGGTAATCATGGCGAACATCGCCTGGTACATGGCGAAGACGTACTCGGGAATCGAGCCCGGCTCGGTGGGAACGTTCTGGAACAGGGCAAAGACAGGGTTGCCGTCCTTGAAGGTGATCAGGCCGTTCAATAATGCCTTGCTGGTGTTGCCGATCAGCCCCATGAAGGCGTCGGGTCCGAAGGCGAGGGAGTAGCCGATGATAGCCCACTGCACGCCGACAATCCCCATGGCCACAAAGGAATGCATGATGGTGGAGAGGACGTTCTTCTGCCGGACCATGCCGCCGTAGAAGAAGGCCAGTCCGGGAATCATGAGGAGGACGAGGGCCGAGGAGACCAGCATCCAGGCGGTGTCTCCGGTGTTCAGGACCGGATCGACGTTTTTCGGTGCGGCGGCCGCAGGTGCTGCGGCTGGGGCGGCAACTGCCGGTGCCGGAGCCGTGGCAGAGGTTGCTGCGGGGGCCGATGCCGGTGCCTTGGCTTCTTCAGCCTTGACGGCAACAGCCGGGAGCAAAAAGGTAAAAGCAAGGAAAAGTGCAACGAGTGACAGTTTGAACGACGGCAGACCTGGAACGACAGCGGCAGGCTTGCCGGCAAAAGCGGGTGCCGCTGACAATGCGGCTTTCTTGGCCAAGATGAACTCGATACCTCTTTGTATCATCTTTAAATCCTCCATTGACATTAATTGTGTTTATTTCTTGAATGCAGCTCTAGCAAATTAGATTAAACGGCTTCGTCCCCCTTCTCGCCGGTCCTGATCCTCACTGCTTCATCCAGGGGGAGGATGAAGATCTTGCCGTCACCGATGCGGCCGGTTTTGGCGGTGTTTTCGATGGTTTCAACGACCTTGGCGACCAGTTCGTCTGCAATGGCGATCTCGATCTTCACCTTGGGGATGAAGTCCACGACGTATTCGGCACCACGGTAGAGCTCGGTATGCCCCTTCTGCCGACCGAAACCCTTTACCTCGCTGACCGTGATCCCCTCGATGCCGATCTCGTTGAGTGCATCCTTCACTTCGTCCAGTTTAAATGGTTTGATGATGGCTTCTATAAGCTTCATTGCTTGCCTCCAGTATTTTTGGTTTTTTTCTTCTTTAGGCTCTATTAGGCATAGAGTATGCCAGAACATTTAGTCTGTCATTTCAACCAGTTGAACAAAAGCTACTGATCTTTTCTCGAATACCAGCCTTAGATTTCATCATGGTGCTTAAAAAAACTGCATCACATTTCAGGTGGTCTGGTTAGACCGCCGCCAATGATGCAGGCGGCGGTCCTTTGAGCCTTTAATCTTCATCGTCCTGCGGAATCGGCATTGCGGATTGCTTGAGGACGTATTCGGGATAAGCCCCGATGCCGTGCTCGTAGAGATCGATGCCCCCCAACTCTGCCTTGGCAGAGACGCGTAGCAGCCCCATCGCCTTCACGCCGTACATGAGTACCAAGCCTACACCGAACGTCGCCGCTGTAATAATGAAACTCCCGATGGCCTGGGCCGCAAGGACCGTCGTCCCCCCGCCGTAAAAGAGGCCGGTGAGTGGGGTGCTGTTATCAGCCGCAAATGGGCCGGTCACCCCGTACTTGCCGCAAGCGAAAAAACCGAGTGAGATAGTTCCCCATATGCCGTTCAGACCGTGGACAGGGACCGCACCGATCGGGTCATCGATCCTCAGCCATTCCAGTATATCGACACCGACAACCACGAGCACACCTGCGACGGCGCCTATTGCTATCGAGCCAGCCGGGGATACCCAGTAGCATGGGCAGGTGATCGCCACGAGCCCTGCCAGGAAGCCGTTCACCGTAAAGCTTACGTCCCATTTTTTAGTCTTCGGATAGCCGTAGAACATGGCTGTCAGCGCAGCGGCGCAGGCTGCCAGGGTAGTGTTGGTTGCAACGCGGCCGGCCCCCTCGAAATCCATAATCGAGAGCGTGCTGCCGGGGTTGAACCCGTACCAGCCAAACCAGAGGATCAATCCGCCGACGGTGGCCATAACCAGGTCGTGGGGCAACATGGGTGCACCGCCGTCGCGCTTGAACTTGCGGCCAAGTCGGGGTCCAAGGGCGATGGCGCCGGCGAGGGCGACAAAACCGCCGATGGTGTGGACGACAGTGGAGCCTGCAAAGTCGTGGAATGACATGCCGAGTTCAGGGAGGAAGTTCCCTTTGCTGCCCATGGACGCGAGGAAACCGTCAGGCCCCCATGCCCAGTGACCGATGATCGGGTAGATGAACCCGGAAACGAAGAAGCTGTAGACCAGGTCTCCGACAAAGCCTGTACGGCCGATCATGGCACCCGAGGTAATAGTGGAGCAGGTGTCGGCAAACGCGAACTGGAAGAGCCAGAAGGCCAGGAACGCAACCCCTGAGGATTCATAGGTTGCCGGGATGCCCTGCAAGAAGAAATACTTTGTCCCGATCCAAGGCGTTCCCGATCCGAACATGAAGGCAAAGCCCCAGGCGTAGAAGAGCAGTCCGCACAGGGCGGTGTCAACGACGCATTCCATCAGGACGTTGACCGTCTCGCGGCCACGGCAGAAGCCGGCCTCAAGCATGGTGAAGCCGACCTGCATCCCAAAGACGAGGAATGCTGCAAGCAGAGTCCACAGCGTGTTGATAGGGTTGATGATGTCGTTGGGCTTTACCACCGGGTCCGCGGCCATGACATCCGTGCCGAAGATGTTCGAGGCGAGAACCATGACCCCGAACACGAGCGCAATGCCGAGCACCTTACCGGCCGCCATGAGATATCCATAGCGCCGCCATTCTGGGTCGTGGCCCCTCTCACGGAGACGAGCAAGTTTGTCACTGAAGCACAATCTTTTATCCATTATTACTCTCCCTTTCTTATTAGGCTCGAAAGGGGCCCCGTTGACCCTTCCAGTTTATTACGGTTATCCACTTGCAGTTATATTTTCCAAAAGTCCTTGCTCAAAAAAACGGGGGAGCGCACTCCCCCAATAACATTGAAGGAGACCTAGGGGAAATTGATGTCCAGCTGGGTGGTAAAGGTGTTGTTGCCGGCCAAAGCTTTTTCCTTGTAAACGTCGTAGCCGAAGATCACGGAGACATTCTTGGCAAAGGCCCAGGAAACGCCGAAGTTCACGGCGCTGTCCACATTGTGGCCCCCCATGTAGTCAACGGCCACCCAGAGTTTGTCGGAAATCTCGCTCATGGTCCTGTCCCAGGAGAGGAGAACACCGTCATTCTGCGGCTTGGAAGTGGAGGTTTCGGATGCCAGGGCCTTCTTGCCGCCACGGTAGTAGCCGGCGGAAATCCTCCCCAGGGAGGGGATGGAGCCGATTGCGGGTACGGTCTTGGCAGCCAGGGCATAGACAATGTTCTGGCCGGAGAGCACGAAGGGTGCGTTGCCTGCCGGCTGGGAAGGTCCGATGTTGTACATGCCGACGGCGAGTGCCGGAGACAATTTGAAAAGAGAATCTTCGGGGGTGCCGATCTTGAAATTGCCCATAATCGGGTGGTTGTCGTTCGGGTCGTTGGCAATGGTCATGTAATCGACGCCGACTTCCGCCTGAAGTTTCTCGAAGGGAAGTATCCCCGCGGTGAGGCCGATGTCCATTACGTTTGCGTCCCTGGTGGAAGACGGAGAGGGAGCCGACTTGGCTACTCCGGAAGCGCGGAAATAATTGTCGATGCCGAGATGCAGGGTCTT
>DAIEGL010000242.1 GCA_027356255.1 Geobacter sp.
TCAAGGCGGAAGTGCCGGACATCGACCAGAAGGATATCGAGGTAAAAATCGAGAACAATACCCTGACACTGCGCGGCGAGAGAAAGCAGAACCTGGAGGTGAAAAAGGAGAACTACCACCGGGTGGAACGCTACTTCGGCACCTTTCAGCGCAGCTTCACCCTCCCCCAGACCATCGACCAGGAAAAGATCGAGGCCGCATGCGACAGGGGGGTGCTGACCATTGTCCTGCCGAAGAAAGAGGAAGACAAGCCGAAGCAGATCAAAGTGGAGGTGAAATAGGCAAAAGGTGAAAGGATCGAGGATATCGGGGATGCGAGGTCTAGGTTCTCCTCGAACCTATTGCCTCGATCCTCGCTCCTCTCCAACTTCGTTCATGCTTCCTGTCCGGTATCCCTCCAGATCCAGCGCCACATAGGTAAAACCGGCTTGCTTGAAAAACTCCGCCACGGAATGGCGCATTTCCGCTTCCAGAAAGCGCGCCAGGTCTTTTTCCGCCAGCTCGATCCGGGCGGTTTCGTTGTGGAATCTCACCCGGTAGACCGCAAAGCCTTTTTCCTTGAGAAACTCCTCGCACGCCTCGACCATGGCCAGACGCGCCGGGGTTATCTCCACGCCGTAGGGAAAACGGCTGGCGAGGCACGCATACGGCTGCTTGTCCCAGGTGGGGAGGCCGAGTTCGCGACTCAGGCAGCGGATATCCTCCTTGGAAAACCCTGCCTCCAGCAAGGGGCTTCGTACGTTCAGTTCCCCAACGGCCCTCCGCCCCGGCCGGTAATCGCCCAGGTCGTCGGTATTGCTGCCGTCGGCAATGCAGGCGTACCCTTCCGCCGCAGCCTTTTCAACGCAGAGCTGGAAGAGCTCTTTCTTGCAGTGATAGCAACGGTCCCTGGGATTTTCGGCAAATCCGGGGATTTCCAACTCGTTCGATTCCATCACGATCTGCCGGGCGCCGATCTCCCGGGCCAGAGAGACAGCCTGCCGAAACTCCGACTCGGGATAGGTGGGAGAAGTGGCGGTAATGGCGCAGGCCATGTCTCCCAGTACGTCATGGGCGACCTTGAGGAGAAAGGTGGAGTCCACCCCGCCGGAGAAGGCGATCAGCACGGAGTCCATCCCGGAAAGAATGCCTTTCAGTTTCTCTAATTTTTCGTACAGGTTCATAATTCTCCCGATTTTTCATGAAACAAGGCCCGTCGGGTAAGACGGGCCTTGTTATATATCAGTACCGGTCGCGTTCGGATCGAAGTCTTCAGTCGAACACCCCGGTGGAAAGATACCTCTCCCCGGTGTCCGGCAGAATAACGACGACGTTCTTCCCCTTCCCGAGTTTTTTAGCCACCTGGATCCCGCCGACCAGCGATGCGCCGGAGGAGATTCCCACCAGAAGCCCCGCTTCCATGGCGAGCCTTTTGGTGGCTGCATAGGCGGCGTCATTGGCGACCCGGATGATTTCGTCGTAGATCTTCGTGTTCAGTACATCCGGGATGAAACCGGCGCCGATCCCCTGAATCTTGTGCGGTCCGGGTTCTCCACCCGACAGGATGGCAGAGTCAGCAGGCTCTATCGCCGCGATGTGCACACCGGGATTATGCTTCTTCAGGACGTCGCCGACCCCGGTGATGGTGCCGCCGGTGCCGACTCCGGCCACAAAGCCGTCGATGGTGAGCCCATCCATACCCTTGATGATCTCCGGCCCGGTGGTCTGCCGGTGGATCTCGGGGTTTGCAGGGTTCTTGAACTGCTGGGGCAGGAGGTAACCATGGGCCGCCGCCAGCTCTTCTGCCTTCAGCACGGCGCCGCGCATCCCCTGGGCACCCGGCGTCAGAACCAGTTCCGCGCCGTAGGCGGACAGAAGGCGCCGCCGTTCGATGGTCATGGTATCCGGCATGGTGAGGATGAGCTTATACCCCTTGACCGCGCAGACCATGGAAAGGCCGATGCCGGTATTGCCGCTCGTTGGTTCGATGACGGTGGCACCCGGCTTCAGGCAGCCGTCTTTTTCCGCAGCCTCGATCATGGAGAGGCAGATACGGTCCTTGATGCTACCTCCGGGGTTGAAAGCCTCCACCTTGCCCCAGATGGCCGCCGAGCCCTTCCCCTCAAAGCGGGAAAGCCTTACCAGGGGCGTGTTCCCAATCTGGGCAATGACATCCTCACTTCTCACTATCGGCATCTCAAATCTCCTTTTCGACAATCGTCCATTCAAACTGTTATATGAAATACATGAACCGGTGGTCCTGCTCCCTCTTGATCCCCATGGACTGTCCCCTCTCGCAGAGGGTTTTCAGGGTTATGGAGGCAAACAGTTCGTTCAGCTTCACGTTCGCCTCCTCCCAGACGGTCTGGGTGACGCAACTACCGTCAAAGAGGCATTCACCCTTCTTTTTCTTGCTGCCGGCGCAATCCACCAGCATCGTGTCCCCTTCGGTCGCCTGGATAATGTCCTTGACGGTTATCTCCTCGGGGCTTCTGGCGAGGCAGTATCCGCCCTGGGGGCCGCGTTTGCTTTTCAGTATCCCCTTTCTCTTCAGGGCCTGGAAGATCTGCTCCAGGTAACGCGGAGAAATCTCCTGGCGCCGGGAAATGTCCTGGATCTGGGCCGGAAGGGTCCCGGAATTGTACGCGATATCAAAAAGTGCCCGCAGACCGTAACGGCTTTTAGTAGAAAGCCTCATAAATTACACCCCAATTTTGAATTAACAAAAATATACAATCCTCTACTTATTTCGTCAAGAAATTAAAAGACAATCGGCATAATTCTCCACATCAAAACTATAGTTTCCAACAAAGCCTTTTTACGCTGCCTTTGCGGTTAGATTCGCTTCGAATGGCGGGGAAATCAAGGGACGGACAAGGGTGTGCCCAGAGCAAGCCCGCTGAACTTGGGGCTGCAGGATAGGAAAAGAACTCCCGGCAGAAACAAAAGAAGCTATTTCAGGTGGCAGGTGAGACAGAGCCTGCTTCCGTCGTTGTTGACGGCAGGATGCTGCGGTGCAGGATTTTTCAGGTCATGACAGGAAATGCAGGTGATATTCCCCTCATCAAGCTTTATCTGCGTTGCTGTCACCTGGTCGACCGGCGCGTACCCCTCCTCTTTTCCCGGCGGGGGGTATGGTTTGTCGACGGGGTGAGAATCACTCATGAGACAGTTGACACCGATGCAGTTGGAAACGGATTTCGCCGCCGTCCCGTCATGACAGGCGAGGCAGTCCGTGGTGCGCCCCACGGCATTGACCAAATATCCGTGGTGCTCGACCTGTTCGGCGCGGGGAGACTTCAGCATCACGGCCAGCAAGGCCATTGCGAACACCAGAGTGAACAGAAAGAGTATCTTTCGCATATCAACACCTCCGTAATATGTCGATCGAGATACCTCGTCCCCCCTCATTGCATTGGTTCAATCTAAGTTTATCACCCCGCACCCCGGACGCAATCCTTGCATGCAGCGGCTACCAGTGCCTCTCCGGCGGCGCCGTTCGCCCCAGGAGCATGATCTCCCCATCCACCACCTGAAAGATGTCCCCGAACCGGTTGGTCCACTTGTCCCCTTCTTCAAGGGGGTAAGGAACCTCGCGGCTGCCGAGCAGTACCTCGTCTTCACCTATATAGGCAAACCATTCAAGATTGCCGTTCATCCACATTTTATTTTTTATCTCCATCAAATCCTCCAACATTTTCGTTGATTGATAGTACTACAGTATGACAGGGTCAGGCAACTCTGCTTTTTGCTTGTTGCATGGTCGTGTTTTTGCTATTAACATGAACTTACAACAAACGGGGACGAAAAGGGGTATCCATATGAAATTCACCAAGATGCATGGCGCCGGCAACGACTATGTTTACGTGAACTGCTTTGCCGAGCGGGTGGACAACCCGGCCGAAGTGGCGATCAGGGTATCCAACCGCAACTTCGGCATCGGCTCGGACGGGCTGATCCTCATCATGCCCTCCGACAAGGCGGACGTGCGGATGCGCATGTTCAACTCCGACGGCTCCGAATCGGAGATGTGCGGCAACGGCATCCGTTGCGTGGCAAAATACGCCTACGACCACGGCATTGTCGGCAAGAAGGAGATCTCCGCCGAGACCGGCGCCGGCATCCTGACCCTCCAGCTCTTCACCAACGAGGCAAACAAGGTGGAAAAGGTCCGCGTCAACATGGGCAAGCCCCGCCTCACCCGCGGCGAAATCCCCATGACCGGGGAGGCGGGCGCAAGGGTGGTCAGCGAGCCGCTCAACGTCCTCCACACCACCTTCCGGATCACCTGCGTATCCATGGGCAACCCCCACTGCGTGATCTTCGTCGACGACGTGGAGAACTTCCAGGTGGAAAAATACGGCCCCATCATCGAGAACCACGAGATATTTCCGCGCCGCACCAACGTGGAATTCGTACAGATCATCTCCCGCACCGAAGTGCGCCAGCGCACCTGGGAACGGGGCGCAGGAGAGACCCTTGCCTGCGGTACCGGCGCCAGCGCAGTCTGCGTGGCCGGAGCGCTCAACTGCCTGACCGAGAAGCGGATCCTGAACCACCTCTCTGGCGGCGACCTGGAGCTGGAATGGGCCGAAGACGGCTTCCTCTACATGACCGGCCCGGCGGTCGAGGTGTTCAGCGGAGAGATCGAGATTTAATACCGTAGGGGTAGGGCTTGCCCTACCCGTTTTCCTTTAACGGGCGCAGAAAGCAGCGCCACAAACAAGTGCCCCCATGCAAAATTGCCCCATGTGCAGCAAGTGGAACGACGAACCAGATTTGCGGATTGCCGAACTGGAGCACTGTCTGGTCATGCTCAACCGCGACCAGTTCTTTCCCGGCTATACCTTCGTCTTTGCCAAAAACCACGTGACGGAACTGTTCCACCTGGAGCGGGAGGTGAGAAGCGCCGTCATGGAAGAGGTTTCCGCCGTGGCCGCCACCCTTTACAAGCTCTTTCAGCCGGCTAAAATAAACTACGAGCTCCTCGGCAACATGGTGCCGCACATGCACTGGCACCTGGTGCCGCGCTTCGCCGCCGACCCGCTCTGGCCCCGCCCCATCTGGTCCGAGCCCCACGACGAGGTTATCCTCACCTCCACAGAATACGCCAGGCGGATCGAGTCGATCAGAAAAGCAATTTCACTGCAGAAAACACATTGAAACAGCTGAAAATACAATCATTGAACCGCAAAGGACGCGAAGAAACACTGAAAACTCTTAACTTGACTCAAACATGGCACCCTCCCCCAACCCCTCCCATCAAGGGAGGTGAGCGGTTAAAGTCCCCTTGCCCCTTGTGGACCCAAATTGCGGGCCTAAAGGAGAGGGCTAGGGTGAGGGGGGTAAGTGAACCGTTGGTTATGAAAGGACAGGTTATGGATTACCTAGGCGCGCACATGTCCATTGCCGGCGGCCTGCACAACGCCCCCGAACGGGGGGTGGAGGCGGGCTGCGGCGTGATCCAGGTTTTCACCCAGAACTCCAACCAGTGGCGCGGCAAGGCGGTCTCGGACCCGGATGTCGCCCTCTTCAAGGGGAAATGGGCTGAAACCGGGCTCCACGAGATCATCAGCCACGACATCTACCTCATCAACCTGGCCGCAGCCCCGGGCGAGGTGCGGGAGAAGAGCCTGGTCGGATTTCGGGAAGAGATGGAGCGCTGCGCCCGCCTCGGCATCGGCAAGATCGTCATGCACCCGGGCGCCCACAATGGTGACGGCGAAGAAACAGGGCTCAAGAGGATCGTCGAGGCCTTCGACCATCTCTTCGAAAATACCCCAGCCTACACCGGCATGATCCTCCTGGAAACCACCGCCGGCCAAGGGACCAACGTCGGCTACACCTTCGAGCACCTGCGGGCGATCATAGACGGCTCAAGCCATCCCGGCCGCTTCGGCATCTGCTACGACACCTGCCACACCTTTGCCGCCGGCTACGACATCACCAGCGAAACGGGCTACAAAGCAGTCTGGGAAGAGTTCGACCGGATCATCGGCATCGACCGGCTGCAATGCTTCCACATCAATGACTCAAAAAAGGGACTCAACTGCCGTGTGGACCGTCACGAGCACATCGGCCTGGGAGCGATGGGACTGGCCCCATTCCGCTTCATCATGAACGACCCGCGCTTCGTCAAAATCCCGAAAATCCTGGAAACCCCCAAGGGGGACAATGACGAGATGGACAAGGTGAATTTGAAAACTCTGCGTGATCTGGTGAAATAGGCTTTGGTGGTATCATTTCACCACCGACCAGAGAGGTGACCCGCATGTACAATCTTTACCTTTTCATGCTGGCCTCCGTCCTCCTGACCATTGCCCCGGGACCGGACAACATCTACGTCCTCACACGGGGAATCGCTCAGGGTCGGGCCGCAGCCCTGGCAGCGGCACTCGGCTTTACCTCCGGGCTCGTCGGCCACACCATGCTGGCCGTCTTCGGCCTGGCGGCGGTGATCCGTTCTTCCGAACTCCTCTTCAGCCTCATCAAGTTCGCCGGAGCCGCCTACCTCCTGTACCTGGGATACAGGACCCTGCGGCAGCGGGAGCCGCTCCTTTCCAGTGAGCCGGCAGGCAACGCCGTTGCATTGCGCCGGATTTACGGCCAGAGCGTCGTCGCCAATCTGCTCAACCCCAAGGTCTCGCTTTTTTTCCTCTCTTTCCTGCCGCAGTTTGTAAATCGCGATGCAGGCCACCCCGAACTCCAGATGCTCGTGCTCGGCGGCGTGTTCATGGTGGAGACACTCGTCATTTTCGGCATGATCGCCCTATGCTCGGGGACATTGGGAAACTGGCTCAGAACCCGGCCGGCCGTGAGTCGGCGCCTGAATACCGCCGCCGGGGTCACCTTCATCGGCATCGGTGTGCGTCTGGCCGTCTCGGAACGGGGCGTCTGAAGATGCGCGCCAACAAAAAACCGCACATCCTCATCGAGATGGCCATGATCCTCCTTACGGCCGCAGCCGCGGGGATCGGCTGGAACCACAAGCTCCTCGCCGACGCATGGTCGGGCAGGGCCGTGCAGGCAAGGGAAGAACCGGCCCCCGTGTCGCCGCAGGGGGCAACACCACTCCCCCTTGGACTGATGCAGGTCAAGGAGCTCTACGACCGCAAGGAAGCGACCTTTGTCGATGCACGGGACAGTGAGACCTACTCAGCCGGACATATCAAGGGTGCGTTGTCGCTGCCGCGGGGAGATACGGGGGCGGGACTGGCTCCGTTCAGCGCCCGGGTCAAGCCGGCTGCGACCGTCATTGTCTACTGCAACGGCTTTGACTGCCATGACAGCATGGAGCTGGGAAAAAGCCTTCTGAAGGCGGGCTACCAACGGGTTTATGTGTACCTGGGCGGTTACCCCGAATGGCGGGATGCCGGTTACCCGGTGGAGGGAGGTAAGCTGTGAACCTTGCCGGGAAGCACCTGTTAAGCATTCTGCGCGTAGCCCTGGCGGCGGTCTTCGTCTATGCCGGGGCGCTCAAGGTCAACGACCCGGTCGCCTTTGCAGGGAACATCGCCGCCTACAAGCTCCTCCCCTATTTCGCCGCCTACCTGGCAGCAGCCATCCTCCCCTGGCTGGAGATATGCTGCGGCGTACTCCTCATCATCGGCTGGCGGTTGAGGGCAGCGGCCGGCATGGTCGCTCTCCTCAACATCGCTTTCATCGTCGCACTTGCCGCCGCCATGGTCCGCGGACTAGACATCGACTGCGGCTGCTTCAAGCAGGCCGCAGCCAAGGCGCCGGTCTGGCAAGCCCTGCTGCGGGACACAGTCCTGCTCGTCATGGCGCTGACCGTACTGCGGAGCGCGGACAGAAAACTCCCGCGCCCTGATCCCTGATCCCTGATCCCTGATCCCTGATCCCTGATCCCTGATCCCCGATCCCTGATCCCAGTTCCGCCGACCATTAATCCACCCCCCTTGCACGGCAACCTTAATTGGTGTATTATCCGGAGTGTTTTTCATTAACCGACAACGAGGTCTTTCGTGGCTATAGAAATAACGCTCCTTGTGAGCGCTTATCTGTTGGGATCAATACCCACCGGCCTTCTGCTGGCAAAGGCGGCGGGGGTCAACATCCGGGAAACCGGCAGCGGGAACATCGGCGCCACCAACGTCTACCGCACCCTGGGGCGCAAGGTCGGGATCATGACCCTCATCGGCGACTGCCTCAAGGGGCTCATCCCGGTCCTGATCGCAAAGCAGCTCGGGCTTCCCGAAGCCTGGATCGCCGCAACAGGACTTGCCGCCTTTCTCGGCCACATCTACACTATTTTCCTCGGCTTCAAGGGGGGGAAAGGGGTGGCCACGGCTCTCGGCGTCTTTCTGGGCGTCTCCCCCCTGTCGGTCCTCGTCGCCCTGGGGGTCTTCATCCTCGTCCTCGTAAGATGGCGCTATGTATCCCTCGCCTCCATCACCGCGGCAGCAGCCATGCCCCTCGTCGTCGCCCTCCTGGAACCGAAAAAGCTGCTCATCGCCATGTCTCTGGCAATAGCAGCTCTCGTCATCTACAAGCACCGGGAAAACATCCGGCGCCTCAGAAGCGGCACCGAAAGCAAATTCAAATCATCATAAGCCGGCAAAGCCGGAACCAACCAGAAAACCTTCACAGCAACAGCACGCGTGAAACGGTTTTTCAACTTTGATTTATTACCGTCAACGCTCCTTCCGGTACTGCTTGATCGCCTTTTCGTAGATCGTCTTTATCTCATTGGGATTTCCCCTGTCCCGGTAATCTATGAGGAACCTGCCGACATAAAACAACAGCACGAGGAAGAGCACCGTATAAAGCGCCCTGCGCAACACCGTTTTCCCGTCGAGCCCCCTCCTCACCGCCGGCATGCCGTCATAAGGATATTTGAACGGCCGGTTCTCGCTTATCTCCCGCAATCGATGCAGTTGCAGCATGGATATGTATCTGAAAATCTGGTCCCGGTCGCGCTCTTCCAACCAAATGAAGTGCAATCCCGTTCTATAGGCCGCCCCGCTTCCCATCTGCCTGCGCAGTTCAAAGGCATAGACGACCTCTGCTACGGCATGGACGACCCGCGGCGGGGAGAGCGGCAGATGCAGCTCCATGTGGAGGAGGGTTTCCGGTAGCAGCTTTTTGTCGAGTTTGAAGCCGATTCCACCTCCGCTCAACACGGCAGGGTTGTCGATGCTTTCGTGCCAGGCAAGCTCTTCCTGCGAAGTCTGGAACTCCGCCTGCCTTGCGGCGATCACTATCTCGTCGTAGCCGCCGAACTTCATGTATTCCAGATCGCGCCGCTTCTTCCACTCCGCTTCAATCTCTTCCCGAACGCGTTGGTCCGGTTCTGTGAAACGAAAGCGGAAGTTCGCCTCGAACCTGAAAAAATGCCGCCTCTCCTTGGGCATCAGCTGCCCGAAAAGCCGTATGCACAGTACCCGCTCGCCCTGCTTTTCCGTGACTATACAGGCACAGGTGTACACATCCTGCTTCATCCAGACATTGGCGTCCAGGATCGTGCTGACATTGACCCGGACATTCATCGGCAGATAATCGCGGGACAGCTGGATGAGGATGGTATCTTCCCGATACTCCTTGACAATGGCCCAGTCGCGGAAGACATCACCGTCGGCCTGTGGAATGCCTATCTCGATCCGCAGCCCTTTATGGAAGAAAGGTTCGTATTCAGGAAACTTGTGCGCCATGGCGATCCGTCCCGTGGAAAGGTCCTCCCCGGCCGCTGGACCGGGAATTTTCAGCAGTCTACCACCGATGGCGCAAAATTCCAAGGATGCAGGGGGTGCGTGCCGGAAAATGCGCTTTGGTGGGGCAAAGTGGGGCAATGGGGTCAGTCTTCCAAGTTGGCAAGTTGAAGGAAGGCGCTAACATTTCATTTCAGCATGAGAGTTCCGGGGACAATTCATAACGGGGACAAAGGGGTCAACCATTGACACAGGACATCTCAGTAAAAGCAAGTGAGTTAAAGCAGTTTGTCTCGTGTCAAGGTGACCCCTTAGGCTCTTCAGCCATTGGTGGTAACCCGGGGGTTTCCGGCGGCCGTAATTTCGGCGTTCCACTTCAAGCAAAATAACACTTGCTCCCACAACGGGAGCAGGATATAATTTCTCCATGCGCATCATATCCCGTAAGACCCTTAAAGAATTCTGGGATCAGCATCCAGACGCACGGCAACCGTTACAGGCATGGCATGACGATGCGAAGCACGCGGAATGGCGTTCTCCGGCAGACATCAAGAATATTTACCGCAATGCCAGCTTTTTAGCCAACAACCGAGTCATATTCAACATCAAGGGAAACGACTACCGACTTGTCGTGGCGATTCAGTACGCTCATGGCATACTGTATATCCGCTTCGTAGGCACTCATCGGGAGTATGACAGGATTGATGCAACAACAATCTGAACGGAGAAATCAGATGGAAATCAAACCTATAAAAAACGAAGTCGATTATGAAGCAACACTCAAAGAGATTGAACTTCTGTTCGACGCGGCTCCCGACACACCGGAAGGAGACCGGCTAGAGGTGTTGACAACCCTTGTCGAAGCCTATGAAGAAAGGCACTATAATACCCCCATGCCTGATCCGATTGAGGCAATTTTGTACCACATGGAAAGCCGGGGGCTGACACGCCGTGATCTCGAACCGTATATCGGCAGCCGCGCCCGTGTATCTGAGGTACTTAATCGAAAACGCCCGCTAACTATGGAGATGATCCGAAATCTTCATAACGGGCTCGGCATACCTGCAGAAGTGCTGATACAGCCTTACCATACTTTCAAAGACGCAGCTTAGCCAAGCCGTGGTGTATTTATTGCCGATTAAATCCCAATAAAAAGGGGCAGCCGATTCCGGTTGCCCCTTTTCCTTTCCTGCATCAACTCCCAGCGCTTCGAAAAAAGTCCGGCGAAAGTCGCTCCGCTACAGCCCCCCGCCGTGTACCTGCGCGGGAAGCGCAACGGCACTCTGCTGATCCTGGTAGAGGATCACGTTGACCCGGTCCCGGTCCCGGCCGAACTCGAAGTTGAGGTTGTGCTCATAGGCCATCCGGGCCACCGGTTCCAGCTGCCCCACATCCCGGAGCCTGAAGAGAACCCTGTTTCCCTTGCCGAGATAGTCGAGAAAACTCTCCGATACCTCGAATTCGATCGGGCGGCGTTCTCTGGTCAGCTCGGCCACGCCCGGTTCCGTACCGCTCACGGAAAATTCGGTCAGGATGAAGCACCGGGGGAGGAGGCCGCCTGCGTCTGAGGAACTGGCGTCCAGTTCCGTCGGTTGCGTCTTCTGCGATTCCAGGGGCGCAACGGAGATCACCATGCCTGCCGCCACGGTGGCGTTGGTGAACCGGTCGATGAGGATGAAGCTGCCGGTCTCCCGGTTCTGCCGGTAGGGGTCCAAGGCAA
>DAIEGL010000257.1 GCA_027356255.1 Geobacter sp.
CCGGTCTTCCCCTTCTTCCTCATCAACCTGGGGGCAGGACTGACAAACATCCCTTTGCGGACCTTTTTCATCGGCACCATGCTGGGCATCATCCCAGGCGGTTTCGTTTACTGCAACGCCGGCGCGAGCCTGGCAACCATAAACAGCATGGGCGAAATCGCCTCCCCCAGGGTGCTCGGCTCCCTCGCCCTGCTGGGGCTCTTTGCCCTGGTGCCGGTGCTTTACCAGAAGCTGAAAACCCGGAAACGGGGACCGGGGACCGGGGGTCGGCTATAGAACCAGTACCCTGTCCCCAGTTCCAATTAACCACTCACGGAGTCAACATGGTCGCAGCATTCAAAGAACGCTTACAGCAAATCAATCCGGTTTTCATCAGATTCGACTCACTGCAGACCCTGCAGCTCAACCTCGGCAATCTCTGCAACCTGAGCTGCCACCACTGCCATGTGAACGCCTCCCCAAAAGGTAAGGAGGTCATGGCCCAGGAAGTGATGGCAAAGGTCATCGGCTTCCTTTCCCGGCAAAGCGGCATCACCCTGGACATAACCGGCGGCTGTCCCGAGCTGAACCCCCATTTCCGCTTTCTCATCGAGGCGACGGACGGGCTGTCCCCACGACGCATAGTGAGGAGCAATCTGACCATCATGGAGGAGCCGGAGATGGGGTGGTTGCCGGAGTTTTACCGGGATCACGGGCTGGTCATCACCGCCTCCCTCCCCTGCTACCTGGAGGAAAACGTGGACCGACAGCGGGGAAAAGGGGTGCACGCAAAATCCATTGCCGCGCTGAAGAAGCTGAACGCCATCGGCTACGGCAGGACGCACGAACTGAACCTGGTCTACAACCCCGGCGGGGACTATATCCCCGGTTCCCAGAAGGAGCTGGAGGCCGCCTACAAGACCGAACTGCTCGAACGCCACGGCGTCACATTCAACCATCTCTACGCCATCACCAACGCCCCCATCGGCCGCTTCAGGGAGTATCTGGAGATGAAGGGGGCCTATGAGCGTTACCTGAACCTGCTCGCCACAAGCTTCAACCCGGACGCAGCCCGGAACATCATGTGCCGTACCCTGGTGAGCGTCGATTGGAAGGGGTTTCTCTACAACTGCGATTTCAACCAGGCCGTAGGCCTCCCGATCACGGGCGAGGACGGCGGCATCCTGATGATCGACGACCTGGAAAAGACGGCCAGAACAGGCAACGAACTGTTCCTGGCCCAGCACTGCTACTGCTGCACCGCTGGCGAAGGGTCAAGCTGCACCGGGGCGCTGGCGTAAGCCGGACTAATGATTTCAACCATCTCATTCAGACGGAGGGAGAAAAATGGACAAACTGCAGCTCTGGGAACGGTATAAGAATCATCTGAACGTCAACCCCGCCATCGGCCTCATGCTCGATATCAGCCGGATGGGCTTTCCCGACGGTTTTTTCAATGAGATGGAACAGCGGATGCAGAAGGCCTTTGACGACATGGCCCTGCTTGAGGGGGGCGGGATGGCCAACCCGGACGAAGGGAGGATGGTCGGGCACTACTGGTTGCGTGAGCCCGGCCTGGCCCCAACGGCGGAGCTTGCGGCGGAGATAGAGTTCACGTTCAGGGGGGTGAAGGAATTTGCCGTCGCCGTCCACGACGGCACGGTGTCCGCCCCGGGCGGCAGGCGTTTCACCAGGATGCTGGCGGTGGGGATCGGCGGCTCGGCCCTGGGCCCGCAGTTTGTGGCCGATGCCCTCGGCTCGTCATCTGACCGGATGCGAGTGCACTTCTTCGACAACACCGACCCGGACGGCATGGACCGGGTGCTCGGGGAAATCGGCGCCGGGCTTGGGGAGACCCTGACCATCGTCATTTCCAAGAGCGGCGGCACCAAGGAGACAAGAAACGGCATGCTGGAGGCGAGACGGGCTTATCAAGCGGCGGGGCTCGCATTCGCAAGGCACGCGGTGGCGGTGACCGGCAATGGGAGCGAACTGGACCGGACCGCCGCAGAGGAAGGGTGGCTGGCCCGCTTTCCCATGTGGGACTGGGTCGGAGGCCGGACCTCGGTGATGTCTGCGGTGGGACTCCTCCCGGCGGCGCTCCAGGGAATCGACATCGATGCGCTTCTGGAAGGGGCGCGACTCTGCGACGGAATCACCCGCAGCAGGGAGACCCGCGCCAACCCGGCGGCGCTCCTGGCGCTCATGTGGCACCACGCAACCGCCGGTAGCGGCGCCAAGGACATGGTGCTCCTCCCCTACAAGGACCGTCTCCTCCTCTTTTCCCGCTACCTACAGCAGCTCGTCATGGAATCCCTCGGCAAAGAACGGGACCTGAACGGCAACCTCGTCAACCAGGGGATCGCGGTCTACGGCAACAAAGGCTCAACCGACCAGCACGCCTATGTGCAGCAGTTGCGGGAAGGGGTAAACAACTTCTTCGTCACCTTCATCGAGGTGCTGAAGGACCGGGAAGGAAAATCCATGGAGGTGGAGGAGGGTGCCACCAGCGGCGACTACCTGAGCGGCTTTTTCCAGGGGACGCGGCAGGCTTTGTTCGAAAACAGCAGGGAATCCCTGACCATCACCGTGGACCGGCTCGACGCCCGTACCATCGGCGCCCTGATCGCCCTTTACGAGCGGGCCGTCGGCCTCTACGCCTGCCTCGTCAACGTCAACGCCTACCACCAGCCGGGGGTCGAAGCGGGGAAAAAGGCGGCCGGGGTGGTGCTCAAGCTGCAAGGGGAGACGTTGTCGTATCTGAGGGAAAACGGAGGGAAGGGTTTCACGGCGGAAGAGATAGCCTCGGTCATCGGCGCAGAAAATGAGGTGGAGACCGTGTTCAAGCTCCTCCTCCATGCGTCTGCCAACGGAGACCACGGCATTGCCGGGGAGGACGGAGAAACTGTTTTCACGCGGAAATTCCGCTGCGAGCGATAACGTGAGCCGGCAGTTGGTCATGGCCAGCTGCCGTTTCCAGCAGGACTTTTGCCGCTACTCCCGCTCCCGCAGTTTCAGGGCTTCCGCGTAGACCTCGCTGCGGGGAAGGCCGGTCTCAACGGCCGCACGTTTCACGGCATCCTTCAGCGACATCCCCTCCCCCTCCAGATAACTCCCCAGCATTTCGGCAAGGGGGAGGTAGGCGTCCTTTTCCTCCACACCGGGAGCAACCAGGACAACCACTTCCCCCTTGATCCGCCGCTCCCCGACCTGGTCGATTACCGCGGATACGTCCCCCCTGATGAATTCCTCGTAGATCTTGGTCAGCTCCCTCGCAACCACCACTTCCCGTTCGCCGAGGATGTCGCGCATGTCGACCAGGGCTACGTGAAGGCGGTTGGGCGACTCATAGAAGATCATGACCCGGCGCTCGTCCTTGAGCGAGGCGAGCCTTTCCCGCCGCTTCGCCTGGCGGCTGGGGAGAAACCCCTCGAAGGCGAAGGCATCGGTCGGCAGCCCCGATGCGGAAAGGGCGGTTATGGCTGCGGACGCCCCGGGCACGGCCACGACGGAGAAACCGGCGGCAACGGCATCGCGCACCAGCTGGTAACCCGGATCGGAGATGCAGGGGGTGCCGGCATCGGTGATGAGCGCCACAGTCCTCCCTTCCCCGAGCTGGTCCAGGATATACTTCCCCTTCAGAATCTTGTTGTGGTCGAAGTAGGAGGTAAGCGGCTTGGAGATGCCGAAGTGGGTAAGGAGCTTGCGCGAATGGCGGGTATCCTCGGCAGCGATCAGATCGGCCTCTTTCAGGATGCGCACCGCCCGGAAGGTGATGTCTTCCAGGTTGCCGATGGGGGTGGCGACTATGTACAGGGTTCCGGCCGGTTCTGACATTTCTGTTTCCTGTGGAAGACAAGGAACGGGGATCGAGGAACGGGTCTCGATGTTCTCGCTCCTCGAACCTCGCGCCTCTATCCTGTTTCATTTCCCCCAGTCGCGGGAATAGCGGAAGTCCCGGTCGATGGTCCGGGTGGATACCTTGGCGATCACCGGCAGGCGGCGCTTGAAGTGGGAATTCTGCACCTTGCCGTAAATCTTGTCTATGAAGTCGGCG
>DAIEGL010000264.1 GCA_027356255.1 Geobacter sp.
GGAAACGGTGATGATCGCATCGCAGACCTGCATGACGTCGTAGTTCCGCCCCTGCGCCACGACCACCCGCAGGCCGGACCGATCCAGTTCCGGTGCGATGTCCGCGCGCTCCAGGCTCGAAGCGAGGGGAAGGATGAACTGCAGGTCGGGAAAACGGCTATGCAGCAGTTTCGCAGACTCCAGGATGACGGGGAAGAGACTCTTGATCTCGCTCCGGCGGCTCCCGGGAAAAAGCCCGACGGTCCTTTTCCCGGGGGCGAGGCCGAAGAACGACACGGCCGCGTCGCGGTTCATGGTGGGCCGGACCATGTCCAGGAGGGGATGGCCGACGAAGGTGACCGGCACCCGCTCCCTTTCATAGTAAGGGACTTCGAAGGGGAAGAGCACCGCCATGTGGTCCACGATCCGGGCAATCTTCTTCACCCGGCCCGCCCGCCAGGCCCATACCTGCGGGCTTATGTAATAGAGCACCTTTACGCCGCAGGCCTTGGCAACGGCCGCCAGCCGCAGATTGAAGTCGGGGTAGTCGATGAGGATGAGGAGGTTCGGCGGCTCCGTCCTGATGATCCGTTTGAGGGTATTGAACGCGCCGGCAATAACCCGGAAATTGGCAACGACCTCGACGAGGCCGACCACGGCCATGTCATTGGCGTCGATGATCGTCTCCACACCAGCGGCGCGCATGCCGGGCCCTCCCATGCCGGTGAAGGCGATCTCCCGGTCCAGTCCGCGGATCTCCCGGGCGAGCATGGCGCCGTACATGTCGCCGGAGGCCTCCCCCGCGACGATCATTATTTTCCTTCCCGATTCAGTCAACCCGATACTTCCCTTAAAAATCCGCGAAGGCGGCGATTTCAGTCGCCGCCTTCGCATTGTTGAATAGTCCAATCACCGCTCTGCACGGACCAGATCAGCGGCAGATGCCCCTCTGCGCCGTCTCGATGAAGGTCGTAAAATGCTCGATCTCCGGCGATGCGGGGACCTCGCTCCTGATCCGCTCCAGGGCATCCTTCAGTTTCAGATCGGAAAGGACGAGGATCTTGTAGGCCTTCTTCAGGGAAGCGATCACCTCGTCACTGAAGTTGTGCCGCTTCAGGCCGACGAGGTTCAGTCCGCGCAGACGTGCATCACGCCGGTCACCGGTGCTGATGGTATAAGGCGGTATGTCCATGCCAACCAGGGTGCCGCCGCCGATCATGGCGTGGGCGCCGATCCTGGTGAACTGGTGGATCGCCGACAGGCCGCCGAGGATGGCGAAGTCCTCGACCCGCACATGACCCGCCAGGGTTGCGGCGTTGGCCATGACGACGCCGTTGCCGATGTGGCAGTCATGGGCCACGTGGGAATAGGCCATGAACAGGTTGCCACTGCCGACGGTGGTCTCACCGTCCCCGGTCACCGTCCCCAGGTGGAGGGTGGCAAACTCGCGGATGATGTTCCTGTCCCCGATCTTCAGGTAGGTCTCTTCACCCCTGTACTTCAGGTCCTGTGGGACTGCACCGACCGAAGCCAGGTGAAAGATCTGATTCTCTTCGCCGATGGTTGTCCAGCCGTCGATGACCGTATGCGCTCCGACCCTGGTGCCGCGGCCGATCTTTACGTGCTCGCCGATGATCGCGTAAGGGCCGATTTCAACGTCGCTGTCCAGCTCCGCTCCCGGGTGTACCACTGCAGTTGCATGTATCATAGTCATCTCCGCCCCTTATTTCGCTTTTTCGGCGAAGGTTGCCTTCAACTCCGCTTCGGTGGCGAGAACGCCATCCACGTAAGCCTTGCCCGCCACGCTCCAGATGCCACGGCGATTGAAGATGGTTTCCACCTCGATGCGCAACTGATCGCCAGGGAACACCGGCTTCCTGAATTTGGCGTTGTCTATGGCCATGAAATAGCTGACCTTCTTGCGGGTCTCGTCGTCCGACGCGAGGTAAGCCATGATCCCCGCAACTTGCGCCATCGCTTCGACGATGAGGACACCGGGCATCACCGGATGGCCGGGAAAATGCCCCTGAAAAAAGGGTTCGTTGATGCTGACGTTCTTGAGTCCGACACACCGTTTCCCGTGCTCCAGTTCTACAATCCTGTCCACCATGAGGAAGGGGAAGCGGTGAGGCAATATTTTCATTATTTCATTGATGTCCATCATAACAATAACTCCTTGAACATATTATGGCATTACAGGAAGGGGGCGAATCATTTTTCGCATTTGTCGGCCAGGATCTTTTCCAGCTCCGCCACCCTTTTTACCAGCTCCCCCAGAGTCCTGCGATATTCGGGGAGTCGGGGGAAGACCCCGGAAGACTTAAGCCATTCGCGATGGGGAATGGCGGGGATGCCGCTGACAATCTGGTTGGAGGGAATATTACCTGGGACGCCCGATTTCGCCCCGACCATGACGTTGTCGCCGACCAGTATGTGGCCCGCCACCCCGACCTGCCCCCCCATGGTCACGTGGTTACCCACCTTGGTGCTGCCGGAAATCCCCACCTGGGAGCAGATCATGCCGTTTTCGCCGATGACGCAGTTGTGGGCGATCTGCACCAGGTTGTCGATCTTGGTGCCGCGCCGGATCAGCGTCACCTCCAGTGCGGCCCGGTCGATGACCGTATTGGAGCCGATTTCCACATCGTCCTCAATCACCACGATGCCGATCTGGGGGATCTTGTACCATTCCTTGCCGTCCGGTGCGTAGCCGAAACCGTCGCACCCGATCACCGTGCCGTTGTGCACCGTCACCCGGTTGCCTATCCGGCACCGTTCGCGAACGCTCACATTGGCGTGGAGAGTGACATCATCGCCCAGTATCACGCCGGGATAGAGAACGACGCCCGGGTGGATGGTCACGCGATTCCCGAGCCTGACCCCGTCGGCAATGAAGACGCCCGGATAGACGGTCACATCCGCCCCCATCGCCACGTCCTTGCCGACAATCGCCCCCTCCATCACCCCGCGGGGCTTGGCAGGCGCAAGATAGAACAGGGTGAGGAGCTTGGCGAAGGCGAGGTATGGGTTGGCGACCTCGACAACATTCCTCCCGTGCCCTTCGGTGCCCGGCGGGAGGATGACCGCCGTCGCCCTGGTTGTGGCGACCTTTTGCGCATACTTGGGGTTCGCCAGGAAAGTGATCTGCCCTTCCCCTGCATCGTCGAGTGTGCCGAGGCCGCGAACGAGGGCGCCATCGTCGCCGATTACGCGCCCCCCCAGGTACTCTGCCAGCTCTTTTAGAGTTTTTTCCACGTTGTCACCTTGTCGTATCTCAATGCTTTTCTATTTCTTCCTGCTTTCGTTGAACAGTTTCAGTATCTCGTCGGTCAGGTCCGCCTTCTCGTCCAGATAGATCATGGTCTCGTTCCTGACGAATACGGCGGTGTAGCCGTTTTTACGGCCGTAATCCTGGGTCACCTTGACGATCTCATCGACGATCCGGTTGGTCAGCTCGTCGTTTTTCGCCTGGAGATCATCCTGGGCATCCTTGAGAAAGCGCTGATACTCCTTAAGCCGCTGTTGGTAATCCTTCTCCTTGGCGTTACGGGCCGCCTCGGAAAGAAGCACGCTCTGTTTTTCGAGCTCCGCCTTCAGCTTTTTCAGTTCCTCTTCCTTGGCGTTCTTTTCGGTTTCATACTTGTTGGCCTTCTGGGCAAGCTGTTCCTTGGCATCTTTCCCTGCATTGGAAAGGAGCAGCACCTTCTGGACATCCACGGATCCAAGCTTCACCGCATCGGCTGCAAAAGCGGCGGATGCGAAAGCGACCAGGGACAGGGATAAGGCCAATGCAACGATAATCTTTTTCATCTGATTCTCCTTTACATGAGTTAGAAAAAGCTTCCGATTGAAAATTCAAACCTGCCGCTGGCCTTGTCGATGCCGTCACGGGGATTTATGGGGATGCCGTATTCGAGGCGCAACGGACCGATCGGCGAGAACCAGCGGATGCCGCCGCCGTAGCTCATCTGGTACTTGGTGAAAATGTCCCGTGTGCCGCTATAGGCGTTGCCGGCATCAAAGAACACCACACCTTTCACACCCACGTCCTTCAAAAGCGGGAACTGGTATTCGGCATTGAACACCACTTCCGAGTCGCCGCCGATAAATACCCTGTTTGCGGCAGCGGCGATGCCGGTCACGCCGGTGGGAACGGGAGCGGGGACGATGGACGGGCTGACGGTCCTGCCGCTGTAGCCGCGCAATGTGTTGATCCCACCCAGATAGAATTTCTCATCGATTGGCACGTCCTTTCCAACGTTCTGGATGTAGCCGAAGGTACCGCGCAGAGAAAGGACCGTCCCCAGGCCGACGGGAAAAAAGATGGCGTTTTCGTTGATGTAACGCGCATACCTGTTGCTGCCGCCGATGCCGGCGAATTCAGCGGACAAGGTGTTCATCATGCCGCTCGACGGGTCGAGTCGATAGTCGGTCGTGTTTCTCGTTATGCTGGCGCTTATGGCGCTGGTGGTGCCCGATGTTTCGGTCGTCACCACACCGTTTCTGATGCTGTCGAGCAGCGCCTGGGATTCGTTGAAGATCTCCTTCTTCTCGAACTTGTAGATCCAGAAGGTGCTGAGGTTGTCGTTCAGGGGGTAACCGGCCTTGATGTCAGCGCCGGTAACACGGCGGGTAAAGTCCAGGTACTCGCGCTCAGAACGATATACGTCGCCGCCCATCGTCCATTTGCTGTCGAGAAAATAGGGGTCGGTCAGCCCCAGGTTATATGTCTGCGTCTTCCCGCCTATTGAGGCGGCAGCGGTCGCCTTGAGGCCGAGGCCGAGGAAGTTTGCCTGCTGGATCGATCCCTGGCCGATGATGCCGTCGAGGGAACTGTAGCCGGCGCCGATACTGAAAGTCCCGGTCGGCTTCTCCTTTACCTCGACGTTCAGGTCCAGCTTGTTGTCGGCGCTCCCCTTGACGGTGGCGAGATTCGCCTCCTCAAAGTAACCTAGATTCATCAGGTTCTGCTTGCTCCGCTTAAGGGCGGTGGAGCTGTACAGATCCCCTTCAGCGAGCTTCAGTTCGCGGCGCACCACCTTGTCCCGGGTCTTGGTGTTCCCACCGATGTTTATCCGGTCGATATAGACCTTTTCGCCTTTTTCCATATCAAAGGTGATGTCGATGGTCTTATGCTCTGGGTCCACCTTCGAAAGCGGGGTGATGTTGGCGAATGCATACCCCTTGTCCGCATAGAGGTCTGTCAGGGTGAAGACGTCGCCGCGCAGTGTGCTGCGACTGAATACCTCGCCCGTTTTCAGTTTTATCTTTTTGCCGAGCACCTCGGCGCTTTCCAGCAGGTCCCCCTTGAAACCGAGGGTGCCGGTCCGGAACTGGTCCCCCTCCGTTATGCCGATGATGACGATCAGCCCGCTCTTGTCCTCCAGTACCCCGACCGTTGGCTCTCCCACCTTGACGTTGATGTAGCCTTTGTTGAAATAGAGGTCGGCGATGAGGTTCACATCGTTTTTCAGCACGTCTTCCTTGTAGGTCCCTGCGCCCGTGAGCCAGGAGAACATCCACCGTTCCGAGGTCTCCATCACCTTCTTCAGCTGCCTGGCGGAAAACGCCCGGTTCCCTTCAAACTGGATGGTCTTGATAAGGACCTTGTTCCCCTCCTTGATCTTGAAGAGGACCCTGACCTCGGTTTCGGAACGTTTCTCTACGGTCCCGTTCACCTCTGCCAGGTAATATCCCTCGTCGGCGTAAAGCTTCTTGACCTTTTTGATGCTCTTGGTCAGTTCCTTGGGGGAGAATATGGTGTTCGGCTTGATTTCGATGGCTTCCTTGATCTTGTCCAGGGAAAGCTCCTTGTTGCCGTCGATTTTGACCTCGCGGACAACCGGCTTTTCCACCACAGTATAGGTAAGGACCACACCCTTCTCGTCTTTTTCCATGTTCGCTTTCACGTCCTGGAAATAGCCGAGCTTGTATATGGCGCGAACATCCTCGTCCACCTTTTCGGCAATGAGGGGGTCACCTTCCTTTTCCTTTACGCTGTTCATGATCGCAGCGGATTCGATCCTCCGGTTCCCCTTTACGAGAACCTGGGAAATCTTCTCCCCCTCGGCAAGGGCGCTGCCGCAGAAAAAGGCAATAAGCGTTACGATAAAAATTATTCTGTTGATTACCTGGAACAAATGTCCCCCATTAAGGCGGTCGATGCTTGCTGGTCGGCGGCCGATGGTTGCTCCGCAGACTGCCGACTGCCGACCGATTCTAACTGATTTTCCCGTCCACCAGGCGGATGGTCTTCCCCATCCGGTCGGCCAGCTTCTCGTTATGGGTGACGATTATGAGCGTCAACCCTTTTTTACGGTGGATATCGTTCAACAGATCATGGACCTCGTCGCTGGTCTTCATGTCCAGGTTGCCGGTCGGCTCATCCGCCAGGAGGAGTTTCGGCGCACGCACCAGGGAACGGGCAATGGCGACCCGCTGCTGCTCTCCGCCGGAAAGCTCGCCCGGCTTGTGGGTCAGGCGGTGCGACAACCCCACATCACGCAACAGCTCTTCCGCTATCGGTTCGGCATCGCGCCGCTTCATCCCGCCGATCAGAAGGGGCATCATGGCGTTTTCCAATGCGGAAAACTCGGGCAGCAAATGATGAAACTGGAAGACGAAGCCGATGGAACGGTTCCGGAACGCAGCCAGAGCAGCTCCTCCCAGCCTGAAGATGTCTTCTCCGCCGAACAGCACCTTACCCGATGTGGGGGTATCGATGGTGCCCAGCACATGGAGCAGGGTGCTTTTGCCGGCGCCGGAGGCACCAACCAGGGCTATGGTTTCGCCGGCAGCCACATCGAGGTTGATCCCGCGCAACACCTCCACCTTTGCCGCTCCAGTGCCGTACGACTTGTAGAGATCGCGGACCTCCAAGAGGTTACTCATAGCGGAGCGCCTCCGCGGGAGCCATCCGTGACGCCTGCCACGACGGGTAAAGGGTTGCTGCAAAGGAGATCAGGACGGCCGTGACGGAAATGAGGATCACATCCGAGGGGATCACCATCGAGGGGAAATGGTCCAGATAGTAAATGTCCTTGCTGAACAACTGGAAGCCGGTCAACCGCTGGACGGTATTGACGATCGGCTCCAGGTTCAGCGCCACGATAAGGCCGCTCAACACACCGATCACCGTGCCGAGCACACCGATGATGACACCCTCGAACACGAAGATGCGCATGATGCTCCTGCTGGTGGCCCCCATGGACTTAAGGATGGCGATGTCCCGGGTCTTTTCCATCACCACCATGAACAGGGTGGAAGCTATGCCGAAGGCCGCCACCAGGACTATGAGGGTCAGGATGATGAACATCACCATTTTTTCCGTCTTCAACGCAAAGAGGATGTTCTTGTTCATCTGCATCCAGTCCCGGGCAAAATACGGATAGCCGATTTCCCGGTTGATCCTGCGGGAAATCTCACCGGTCTTGTAAACGTCCTCTACCTTCAGCTGAATTCCGGTGACGTCCTTCCCCATCCCCAGGAAAGACTGGGCTTCATCAAGCCCCACGTAGGCCAGGGTAGAGTCGTACTCGTACATACCGGTGTTGAAAATCCCCACGACCCGGAACCGCTTCATCTTCGGCATCATCCCCAGTGGCGTGATGTTTCCCATGGGAGAAACAACGTTGACCGTGTCGCCGAGGAACAGGTTCAGATTTTTTGCCAGCTCCTTGCCTATTACCACGCCGGGAGCGGGCGCTTCGCTGCCGGAGAGCGGCAACGGCGCCGGACGGTCCAGGTCCGACAGTTTCCCTTCAA
The DNA here is from genome assembly GCA_027356255.1 of Geobacter sp. Lineage (GTDB taxonomy): Bacteria > Desulfobacterota > Desulfuromonadia > Geobacterales > Geobacteraceae > Geotalea. The sequence continues at coordinate 7,744 of DAIEGL010000264.1, forward strand.
CGACAGCCTTGTGCAGATTGGTCACCTGTGCATCGGAGTGGGTGTCTATGCCACGAAGGACCACCCCCGAAACATTCTTGCCTGTAGTAAGCATCACCTGGCTGTAAATAAACGGTGTTGCAGCAACAACCCCCTTGAACCCCATCAGCCGATCCATGAGGCGCCGGTAATCCGCGATCCCGTCGCTGCTCTTCAGCACCACGATATGGGCATTGGTACCGAGGATCTTATCCTTCAGGTCCTCCTCGAAACCAGTCATCACTGCCAGGACAATGATGAGGGCCATTACCCCCAGCGCCACGCCGGCGACGGAAATGAGGGTGATGAGCGAAATGAAAGTCGATTTGCGCTTCGCCTTGAGATAGCGGAGACCGATTAGGAGTTCGAACGGCATTATGCGTACATCCTTTATGAGAACGAATCCGTCATTACTTTATTTCTTTCCGCAACTGCGGGAAGAGTATGACGTCACGGATTGAAGGCGCATCGGTAAGGAGCATCACCAGCCGGTCTATGCCGATCCCCTCACCGGCGGTGGGGGGGAGGCCGTATTCGAGGGCACGGATGTAATCCTCATCCATGTAGTGGGCTTCTTCGTCCCCCTTCGCCTTGGCCGCGACCTGGGCGAGGAAGCGTTCCTTCTGGTCAACGGGATCGTTGAGCTCGGAAAAGGCGTTGGCCATTTCCCGGCCGGCGCAGAAGAACTCGAAACGATCAACTATCTCCGGGTCATGGTCGTTTTTGCGGGACAGGGGCGATACTTCGGTCGGATAGGCGGTAATGAACGTCGGCTGGATCAGCTTGGTTTCCGCGACCTCCTCGAATATTTCGGTAATCAGCTTGCCGTAGCCGACGTCCTCGGGGAGGTCGAGGCCGAGCCGTTTTGCGTAGGCATAGGCCATGTCCCGGTCTTCGAGCGATTTGGCATCGATCTCCCCGTACTCCAGGATCGCCTCCTTTACGGTGAACCGCTTCCATGGGCGCTGGAAGCTGATCGGCATCCCCTGGTATTCGAAATCGAGCGTGCCGAGCACATTCTGCGTCACATGACAGAGGAGCTCTTCCGTAAAGTTCATCAGGTCTTCGAAGGTGGCGTAGGCCTGGTAAAACTCCATCATGGTGAACTCGGGGTTGTGGCGGACGGAAATCCCCTCGTTGCGGAAGTTGCGGTTGATCTCGAAAACCCGGTCCAGCCCCCCAACCACCAGCCTTTTCAGGTAGAGCTCCGGCGCGATGCGGAGGAAGAGCTCCATGTCGAGCGCGTTGTGATGGGTGACGAAAGGGCGTGCGGTGGCGCCGCCTGGGATCTGCTGCATCATCGGCGTTTCCACTTCGAGGAAGTCGTTCTTCACCATGAATTCGCGGATCAGGCTGACGATCCGCGAACGTTTGAAAAAGACCTCGCGCACCTCGGGGTTGACGATGAGATCCACGTAACGCTGCCGGTAGCGGGTCTCCACATCGGTCAGGCCGTGAAACTTCTCGGGCAGAGGGAGGAGGGATTTTGTCAGGAGCCTGATCTCCAGCACGTGGAGGGAAAGCTCCCCGGTCTTGGTGCGGAACGGATAGCCGACGGCGCCTACGATATCGCCGATGTCGTAGGACTCGAACCGGCCGAACGCCTCTTCACCGACGGCGTCCTTTTTCACGTAGAGCTGGAGGCGCCCCTTGCGGTCCTGCACCTGAACAAAAGCCGCCTTGCCGAAAGAGCGGCGGGCGATTATCCTCCCGGCAACGGCATAACTCTGCGGATCCTCGATATCCTGTACATCGCCATAGGCGGCAAACAGATCAGCCGAAGTATGCTGCGGCTTAAAGTCATTGGGGTAAGGGTTAACCCCCGCCTCCCACATGGCATCAACCTTTCGTCTTCTCTGCAACAACAATTCACTCAACTCTTCCATCGCCACATTTGCACCTTTCTCAAAACGCCCATCTGGTCGGTTTCACAAACCGACAAATTAGCGTATTTCATCGCGTTAAGTCAAGGAAAAACGGGGCTGGAGAACCGGTATAAATATGCGATGTACAGGCAAAGAGATGTTGACACATAACCGGACGCGCGTGTAAAAATATGGCCACAATCATTCAGGAGGTCACAGAACAGGCATATGGCAATCGAACCGAACAAAGTCATCTACTCCATGATCGGGGTGAGCAAGTTTTACGACAAGAAACCGGTACTCAAAGACATCTACCTCTCCTATTTCTACGGCGCCAAGATCGGCGTCCTCGGTCTGAACGGATCAGGGAAGAGCTCCCTGCTCCGCATCCTTGCCGGGGTGGACAAGGATTTCAACGGCAAGGCCGTCCTGTCCGCCGGTTACACGGTCGGCTTTCTCGAGCAGGAACCGAAGCTGGACGAGGCGAAAACCGTGCGGGAGATCGTCGAGGAGGGGGTACAGGAAACCGTTGACCTAGTCAACGAATTCAACGAGATCAACGCCCGGTTCGCCGAGCCCATGTCCGATGACGAGATGACCAAACTCTGCGACCGGCAGGCCGAGGTGCAGGAAAAGCTCGACCATCTGGACGCCTGGGACCTGGATGCGCGGTTGGAAATGGCCATGGACGCCCTCCGCTGCCCCTCGGGCGACACGAAGGTCGCGGTCCTCTCCGGTGGAGAGAAGCGGCGCGTCGCCCTCTGCCGCCTGCTCCTGCAGAAACCGGACATCCTGCTGCTCGACGAGCCCACCAACCACCTGGACGCCGAGTCGGTGGCCTGGCTGGAGCACCATCTGCAACGCTACGCCGGGACGGTAATCGCCGTAACCCACGACCGCTACTTCCTGGACAACGTGGCTGGATGGATCCTGGAACTGGACCGGGGCCAGGGGATTCCGTGGCAGGGCAACTACTCGTCGTGGCTGGAGCAGAAGCAGCAGCGACTCGCCCAGGAGGAGAAGGCGGAGAGCGAACGGCAGAAGACCCTCCAGCGCGAGCTGGAATGGATCAAGATGTCCCCCAAGGGGCGCCACGCCAAGGGGAGGGCACGCATCAGCTCCTATGAGCAGCTTCTCACCCAGGAGAGCGAAAGGCACGCCAAGGATCTGGAGATCTACATCCCGCCCGGGCCGAGGCTGGGCAACATAGTCGTCGAAGCAGACAGCGTAAGCAAGGCCTACGGCGACCGGCTCCTGGTAGATGGGATGAGCTTCCGCCTCCCGCCGGGAGGGATCGTGGGGATCATCGGCCCTAACGGCGCAGGCAAGACTACCCTGTTCAGGATGATCACCGGGCAGGAGGAGCCGGACAGCGGCAGCATCCGCATCGGGGAAACCGTGAAGCTCGCCTACGTGGACCAGAGCCGCGACTCCCTCAACCCGGAACAGACCATCTGGGAGGCGATATCGGACGGTCAGGACACCATCCAGCTCGGCAAACAGACGGTCAACTCCCGCGCATATGTAAGCCGATTTAACTTTTCCGGCGCAGACCAGCAGAAGAAGGTGGGACTCCTCTCCGGCGGCGAGCGGAACCGGGTGCACCTGGCAAAGATGCTCAAGGAGGGGGGAAACGTCATCCTCCTGGACGAACCTACCAACGACCTGGACGTGAACACCATGCGGGCGCTGGAAGAGGCGCTGGAGAACTTCGCCGGTTGCGCCGTCGTCATCAGCCACGACCGCTGGTTTCTCGACCGCATCGCCACCCACATCCTCGCCTTCGAAGGGGAGAGCAAGGTGGTATGGTTCGAGGGAAACTATTCGGAATACGAAGAGGACCGGCACGCCCGGCTCGGCACCGCAGCGGACCAGCCGCACCGGATCAAGTACCGGCAGTTGACGAGGGCATAAAATCCAGCTTCCGGAAAAGCCGAGGAGTCGGCGGAGGCTCGGGAGTGGAGGGAGAGTACCGAGCGGCGAGCGGGTACCCGACCGCCGCAGCCACAGTCAACAAACAGCAACGCAGAGTCTGAACACGAATGGCAGGAAACCGGTGCAGGTCCGCAGCTCGGTCTCGACCGAAACGGACGAGTCTCCGCCGGCTCCTTACCTGCACCGACCAATGAAAAAGGCCACCCCGCTCAAAGGTGGCCTTTTTTGTGATGCATCATTAGCGGCGAGCTAAATGATCTTGTTCAGCGGGTACTCCACGATCCCTTCCGCCCCCATTTTCAGGAGCTTCGGGACTATGGAACGGACCTCCTTCTCCGGGAGGATGCTCTCGATGGAGACCCAATCGGAGTTGTACAGGTGGGAGACGGTTGGGTTGTTCAGACTGGGGAGTATCTGGGTAATGGCATCCATGATGTTGTTCGGCGCGTTCATCTTGAGCCCCACCATCCCTTCCGCCTTGAGGGCCGACTGTAGCAGCGTGGCGATCTGCTGGATCTTCGCCCGTTTCCACGGCTCTTCCCACGAAGCCCTGTTGGCCACCATGACCGGCACCGATTCCATCAGGTCGCAGACGATGCGGAGATTGTTGGCACGGATGGTTGAGCCGGTCTCAGTCACCTCGACGATGGCGTCGCAGAGACCGTCCACAACCTTCGCCTCTGTGGCACCCCAGGAGAACTCCACGTTCACGGGGATGTTCCTTTCGGCAAAGTAGCGTTTGGTAAAACCGACCAGCTCAGTGGAGATGGTGGCCCCGGCCAGGTCTTCTGGCGCCTGCACCTTCGAGTCCTGTGCCACCACCAGCACCCATCGTACCGGACGCCGGGAGACCTTGGAGTAAACCATTTCACAGACTTCCACCACGTCCGAGTCGTTTTCCCGCACCCAGTCGCGTCCGGCAATACCCACGTCTATCGTGCCACGCTCCACGTATTTCCCCATTTCCTGCGGGCGGATAAGCTTGCAGTTGAGCTCCGGGTCGTCCACGCCGGGGAAATAGCTGCGCGACGAGATGGATATCTTCCACCCCGCCTTGGCGAACAGCTGCACGGTGGCTTCTTCCAGACTCCCCTTGGGGATGCCGAATTTGAGCAGATTTGACATGAAAAACCTCGCGATATTTGCCGCAGAGGCCCAGAGAAAGGCTTTTATCAAAGTCTTCTATGTGATGCCTCAGGCCTCTGTGGCGGATGTTAGGATTTTTTGTAGACCTCGTTCGGATCGAAAAGCGGGTTCGAATGTTCCACCCATTCCCCGTTTTCCCATCTCACGTAAAAACAGCTCCTGTTGCCCGTATGGCAGGCGGCCGGGCCGTTCTGCTTGACCTTGATCACCACCGTGTCCGCATCGCAGTCGGTAAGGACCTCTTTCACCTCCTGGGTGTTACCCGACTCCTCGCCCTTCATCCAGTACTTGTTGCGGGTACGGCTGAAGAACCAGGTCTTTCCCGTCTCCAGTGTCAGGTTCAGGGTCTTCTCATCCATGAAGGCCACCATCAGTACCTCGCCGGTCTCAAAGTCCTGGATGACCGCCGGGACCAGCCCCACCATCTTTTCAAAATCGATCTTTATCATCTCTTTGCCAATCCTTCCTCGACGTATTGCTGAAAAGTACCTTCTAATACACCGGCGGCAGGTGCAATGTCAACAGATTAACGCGGGAACCGACTCACCCTCGCTTTCTCCCTGCGCCGTACACCACCTCGTAGGTGGCGGGTATCCCGGCAGCGTGTCCGTACTTTCTCCGGTAAACGTCCATCATTTCCATCATGACCCTCCGCCCGGCAAGGCCGCTCGGCGGAGAAGGCGCGGCATTCCCTGCGCCGATCCGCTTCAGCGAGCGGAGTAACGCCGGTACATCGTCGTGATACTCCACTTCAAGCTCGGCAGTTGTCCGGCAGTGTATGAAACCGGCGCGTTCCAGGACGGCAGCGACATCAGCCGCGGTAAAGAATCGGTGGGTCCGGTCTTCCCCGTCCCGGGCGGCATGGCTCAGCGCCTGGCGATGGGAGTCCTTCAGTTCGAAGAGGGTGCGTTCGCCGAAGAGGGCGAAGCAGAAAAGGCCACCCGGTGCCAGCACTCGCCACGCCTCATCGAAGGCCTGGTCCAGACAGGAGAGCCATTGGAAGGTCGATGTGGACGTTATAAGGTCGAATGCACCGGCGGCGAAAGGGAGCACCTCGGCATCGGCTGTTACGAATTGCGCCCGGCAGCTTTCCCCCAAATTGGCCAGCGCCGTCCGGCACATGCCGAAAGCAAGGTCCGCCCCGATGGTCACCGCCCGGGGGTATACAGCTTGCAGGCCGGCCAAAAGCATCCCCGTACCTGCGCCCACGTCAAGCACCCGCTGAGGCTCAAGTGGTTGCGACCGTACCTGTTCGAGGAGGCGGGCGACGACCCGTTTCTGCACCTGGGCATGCCTGTCGTAATCCCCCGCCTGACGATGAAAAGAGGCCTTTACCTTCTGCCGCTCAATCCCGACCATATACGCTCCGCAAAAAATCCAGCAGAATATCGTTGAATTCGGCTGGCCGCACCATGAACGGCGCATGGCCGCTCCCTTCGATAATCCGGAGACGAGCCATGGGAAGCCGTTCCGCCATATACTGCGAGGCGGCGGGCAGACAGATGGCGTCCCTGCTGCCGTGAACGAGCAACACCGGACGGTCTACCAAGCCAAGCTGCGGACGCAGGTCGGCATCCGCCAGGGTCTGGAGCGACCGCCTTGCCGCTTCCGCCCCGGGTGAGCGCCCCCCCATGACGATCTCGTGCACGATCCGCTGGTACTGCTCCCGATCCGGCTCCCCATCGGCGAACATCCCGCGGAAGAAATCCCCCATTGTCTTCTGGTAATCCCGCCTGAGGCGGAGCCCCATTCCCTTCACATCCACCAGCGGCAGCCCGAAGGGATAATCCCCGGCAGCGCTGAATTTTGGCGTTCCGGACACAAGCACAAGACCGGCAAGTCGGGAGCGGAGAAGGGAGAACGCCTGCAAAACCACCTGAGCCCCCATGGACCAGCCGACCAGAACGGCGTCGGTCAGATCGAGGGTGGTAAAGAGGGAGACAAGGTCGCCGGCAAAATCAACCATGGCGTATCCGTCCGTCGGCGCACCGGACTGTCCGTGGCCGCGCAGGTCCATGGCAATAAGCCGGCGGGAAGCATCCAGCTCTTTCTGGAAACGCCACACGCGTGCCGACATGGCCCAGCCGTGGACAAAGACCAGCGGCCGCCCTTCCCCTTCATCTTCGTAGTGGATCGCCACCCCATCGGCGGTCTCAATAAACGGCATTGTTCACATCCCGGCTATTCAATTATCCTGAGCCTCTTTCCGACAGAGATTATCGCTGCAACCGCCTGCACCACATCGTCCTCGCTCTGGTTCGCCATGAGGGTGCAGCGCAGCCGGCAGCTCCCGGCGGGGACGGTCGGCGGCCTTATCCCCTGGACAAAAACCCCCTCCGCCAACAGGAGCCGGGAAAACTCCATGGTCTGCTCCGCACCGCCGACATAAACAGGAACGATCTGAGTCTCGCTTCCCATAGTGTCGAAACCGGCAGCCTGAAGCCCTGACTTGAAGAGCAAGGTATTTCTCGCTAATGAAGCCCTTAGCTCCGCTCCATCGGGGGAATCCACCATATCCAATGCCGCCATTGATGCGGCCAGAACCGCGGGAGGGAGGGAGGTGGAAAATATGAAACTGCGCGCCCGGTTGACCAGGTAGTCGATTATCTCTCCCGAGGCAGCTGCATAGGCACCGAAAGAGCCCATGGCTTTGCCGAGGGTCCCCATCTGGATATCCACATCAGCCATGATTCCGCACAGTTCGGCACAGCCCCTTCCCGTTTCACCCAATACGCCCATGCCGTGGGCATCGTCAACCATAAGGAGTGCACCGAATTCCCTCTTCAGGGCAGCCAGTTCCGGGAGCTTCGCCAGATCGCCGTCCATGCTGAACACCCCGTCAGTAACGATGAGGCGCCGACCATTTTCAACCTCCGTATCCTCCAAAAGGCGGCGCAACGCTGTCATATCGTTATGGGGATAGCGGACAAAGCGTGCACGTGAAAGGAGGGCACCGTCTACGATACTTGCATGGTTGAGCCGGTCCGAAAAGATCACATCCCCCCTGCCGACGATGGCAGAGACGATGCCGGTATTGGCGGCGTAGCCGGAATTGAAGACCAGCGCGGCGTCTGTCCCCTTGAATGCGGCTATGCGGTTTTCCAGCGCCTCATGGAGTTCCATCGTGCCGGAAACCAGGCGCGAGGCGCCGCTCCCGACCCCAGAACTCTCCACTGCCATGATCGCGGCTTTCTTGAGTTTTGGATGATCCGCAAGCCCAAGATAGTTATTGGAGCAGAAGAGGAGTACCTCCCGGCCATCGAGAAGAATCCTCCCCGATTGGCTCCCCTCCACCACCCGCATTGAGCGAAAAAGCCCCTCACTCCGCAAGGCGGCAAGTTCTTCGGCAAATGTCCGCACAAAAGCTCCTCAAGCAGTATTTTGCATCATTGCTGGAACTTGTAGCACAGACATGCCCGTCTCGTCAACCGGGGAGACGATTCTGGTTAACGATAGTGGTTTATGCGGGAACAAGGTCGATTATGGTGACTTCAGGCGGAGCAAGAAAACGAATGGGAGGTCCCCAAGTGCCGGTGCCCCGGCTCACGTAGAGGGAAGAGTCCCGCGGCAACAATGAATAGCCGCTTTTGACAGGATAGAAGAGATATGTAACAAGGTTGAAGGGGAAAATCTGCCCCTTGTGCACATGGCCGGAAAGCTGCAGGTCGAAGCGGCCGACACTCCCCTGTTCCACAACAGGCCGGTGTTTTAGAAAGAGATTGAATCTGTCACGGGGGAGTTTTGCCAGAAGGTTTTTTTCGTCCCCACTGCCGTCCGTGCCGCGTGCCGGGTCATCGATACCTGCAATATCGATCAAACCGGCAACAGTTGTGCGTTCCCCCCGAAGGACCCTGAACCCTGCCCGCTCCGTAAATTCAAGGGCCTGCGTTATTCCTGCGTAAAACTCATGGTTGCCGGTCACGGCGAATTTGCCGTATCGTGGGTGAACTGTCATAAAGAGCTCGGCTAGCCCCTTCAGTTCATTTATCTGTCCGTCCACCAGATCCCCGGTGGAAACCAGAATATCCGGGTCGGCCATACGTACTTTTTTGAGGATTCTAGTCAACCGTTCCCCGCGTACGATCACCCCCAGATGCACATCCGATATTTGAACAATGGTCAGCTTCCTGATTTCCTTTGGAATCTTCGGCGTGACAACGACCAAACGCTCAGTCCTGATATTGCGTGCCTCGAAATAGCCGTAGACGGCAAACAGGAGTCCACATCCCAACGGCAGGTAAAATGCAAACTTTTGCGATAGGGCGAAAGAGCTAAGGTCCTTGTGAAACAGATACCCTATGGCATAGAGAAGTAAGTTGTAAAGGTCAACGACCAGCACCGAGGAGAAAAAGAGGAATAGAAGCCCCATCCAGCCATAACCGCAGTACGCCAGGAATCTGGCAAGATGCTCATGCTTGTTTCTTTCAGCCATCCGCACGATCAGGGGAGCCAGCGTCATTGCGAGAAAAAACAGCGCTAATACGACAGAAGTCGCCGCACCGAAGCCAACAGCTTGCCTCGCCTTGAAAAAGGCGTATGCGTGTACGCAACCGTACGCAAAAAGGAAGGTCAATAAAAGCAGGGACATGTCTCGCTCGTTGATCCGGCAGTCAACACATTACCATCGGTTGCTGTACAAGTAAGCAACAGCAAGAAAACTACGTTAATGTATTATTATAGATCAGAAGGCGTAAATGTCACCGTACAGCAAAGCGAAGGCGCAAAAAAGCCCCACTTCAAAGCAAGAAGTGGGGCTTTCTAATTAAATCCCGGCGGCGACCTACTCTCCCACACAGCTACCCGTGCAGTACCATCGGCCCAGAG
>DAIEGL010000089.1 GCA_027356255.1 Geobacter sp.
CGGACGATGGCCACCTCCCGGTCGAATTCCGGATAGCCGATATGGAGGAAGAGACAGCGGCGGCGCAGGGCGTCGGAGATCATCCGGGTGCCGTTGCTGGTGAGGATGGTCAGCGGCTTGTTGCGCGCCTCGATGACGCCCAGCTCCGGCACCGACACCTGGAAATCGCTCAGACACTCCAGGAGCAGCGCTTCGAACTCGTCGCCGGAGCGGTCGATTTCGTCGATGAGGAGAAGCGAGCGCTTTTCCGAGAGGAAACTCCTCAGGATCGGCCGCTGCACGAGAAAATTCCGGGAGAAGAAGAGGCTCTCCTCCGCCGAGAGGCGCTCAACCGCACCCTTCAGATCGGTCGACTCGGAGAGGTAGCCGTCCAGCTGGGTGCGCAGGAGCTGGGTATAGAGGAGTTGCTTGCCGTATTCCCAGTCGTAGAGCGCCTTCCCCTCGTCGATCCCATCGTAGCACTGGAGCCGCACCAGGGGAAAGTCCATTACCCGGGAGAGTATCTTGGCCAGGCCGGTCTTGCCGACGCCGGGAGGGCCTTCGATGAGGATCGGCTTCTCCATCCGCAGCGCCAGAAAAACGGCGGTGGCTATGGCATCGTCGGCGATGTAGCCGCCGCAGCGGAGAAGTTCCTTCACCTCTTTTTCGGTTATCATGACGTTCCTCGCGGTTGCTTCAAAACCCACCACGGAGGCACGGAGGAATACCAAACATTAAAACCTGGCTCACGCAAAGCCGCAAAGGCGCAAAGGAAAATCAAACATATTTTTTTGTTCTAAACCACATTCCCCAATAAACGACTTTAAGGTTCTGCATTTCTTTGCGTCTTTGCGGCTTTGCGTGAGATCGCTTTTCTTGTTTTTGCCTTTCTCCGTGTCTCCGTGGTGAATAAATTCCGGCGGTTGATAAAAAGTGCCGCTGGGCACCGGAACGGGAAAATTCCCGCCCCGGGTCCAGCGGCATAATGAAGGAGTAACTTTGTTGCCTGGTCCTGCGGGGTATTACATGCAGCCTTTGAAAACGGCACGCATTTCGTGGAAGCCCACGTCTTTCGGATTGCCCTCGGAGCAGATGTCGGCAGCAGCGAACTTGGAGAGACCGTCGAGGTCTTTTTCCTGCAGGCCGAGATCGGCGAAACGCTGGGTGATGAACAGCTCGTCCTTGAGCTCCTGGATAAGGTCGATGAACTTCTCGCCCGCTTTGTAGTCGGACAGGCCGGCAGTATCGATACCGGCGGCTTTCGCCATCATCTTGAAGCGCTCGGGGCAAGCCGGCAGGTTGTAGCGGCAGACATCGACCAGGGCGATGGCGTTGCAGAGGCCGTGCGGCGCATCGTACAGACCGCCCATGGCGTGGGCCATGGAGTGAACGATACCGAGACCGGCGCTGTTGAAGCTGTAGGCAGCGGCCATTTCAGCCCAGACCATCTGCTCGACGGCACGGTCGTTGTTACGGTTGGCAGCGGACTGACGCAGGTTTTCAAAGATTTCGGTAATGGCCCAGAGGCCCGGGCCGTAAGCGGACTGCACGCAGAGACGGGAAGCGATGGCTTCGACAGCGTGGGTCAGGGCGTCCATACCGGTGTAGGCGACCAGTTCCTGGGTCATGCACTGATGAATCAGGGGATCGTTGACAGACTTGCTCGGCGTGCAGTTCGGATCGAACAGAGCCATTTTGTACATCTTCTCGGTGTGGTTGATGATCGAGAAGCAGGAAACTTCCGAACCGGTACCCGAGGTGGTGTTTATGGCGAGGTGAGGAATCTTGTTCTTCTTGGTGGCCTTGAAAGCACCTTCGAAAGTCCGCACGTCCTGGCCGTCGTGGCTGTAAACCAGCTTGATCGCTTTGCAGCAGTCGTGGGAGCTACCGCCACCGAGACTGATGATGCCGTCGAATTTGCCGCTGGCCAGAACCTTGGCGCCTTCCATGACTTCGTGGTCTTTCGGGTTCGGAGTGGCCTTGGCAAAAACTTCGGAAGCAACGCCGGCAGCCTTCAGAACACCCTGAATAGCCTCGACGATGCCTGTGCCGCGCAGACCGGTGGTAACGATCAGGGCGTTGGTCATACCGAGGGCCTTGGCATCGTTGCCGACCATGGTATGTGCACCCCAGCCGATATTTACGGAAGGATATGCGTGCTGCATCTTGATCGGGTATTCAGTTCTCTGCTGGCTGAGGGTCCGCTTTACATCTCTGAAATGTGGCATGTGTACTTCCTCCTTTTGTGGTGTTTGCTCTTTTTTTGCGGTTTTTATTTACTGCTTAAAAACGATACGGCCACCGGGCTGAAACCTTGATCCTGCCTACCACCTCCTTATAACCTCGTTTTAGCTTTTTTTACATAAATGCATAAAGAACCGATTACTATTGCCATTTGGTTCAATCTGGCCTCTTTGTCCAGGGTAGCAAGTTGGGTGCCAATGGAAACATTGGTTTATTTTTGCGCTTTTATCGGGGTTTAGCAGTGATTAGGTAAATAACCTCTGGATGGCGTGTCGGGGAATTATGAAACGTTTTTTTAGGCAATGCGCCTCAGAAGGGCTATGGATATTTTCCACAATGGGGAATTTCACTACGGCGAGCGGGGATAAAGGGTAAAGGAAGGAGAAAAAACGGGGGGATTTAAGGAAAAATCTCAGAATGCGGGGGAACTCTGCCGATAGATATCCCGCCTCAGTTCGCACCGGTCCTCGGCAGCCATAAAGTCTCCGCGGCTCCCCCACGCCCGCCCCATGCATCCTCCCGCACAGACGGGCTTGCCGGGGCACCCCGGGCACTCTGCTATTTTATCCGTTCTTCCGAGGCTGGTCTGCAAGAGGGATGACCAGAGAGGGGCCCCCTTGGCGAAGGCAGTGGCAAGATCCTTTCCCAGCCCCCCCGGAACCGAGTAGTCGTCGGCGTGACACAGCACACATGGATACAGCCTGCCGTCCGGTGTGAGATAAGGGTTCTCGACAAAAGTGCAGCATTCCGAACGGGGTGCATCTTCCTTGCGCCATTCCAGGGACGCCACATTGCCGATTTTTTCGTAGAGCGCCCGGAAGCGGGGGTCCGTATCGTAGCGGTGCAAAAACCGCCGATACTGATCCAGCCCGGCGGGAGCGAACAAGGCACCTTGCGCTGCCCGCCCGCAAAGGCCCCCTCCCCGTCGAGCGCGACGAACTCCTCGATCAGCCGGCGCAGCGTCCGCTCCGGCACATGGGCAGCGGCAGAGCCGCCCCCGGCCCCGACCCAGCTATGACGGCAGGCGAGGTTGCAGGCCCCGGTTATGGCCATGGTAAGCGTCCTGGGGGGACGCAGCCCCTCCCTCCGCAGTATTTTCAGAGCTTCAGACGACAGCATCTCTCTCCTCACGTTGTTTACTACTGCAACGCAGGTGCCGACCGTACTTCCGCAGAGAAAGGCGAAGCATAAAGTCAAAACCTGATGGGACGCAGAAAAGGCGGGAAAGGAGGAAAAAGCGGATTAAACCAAACCCAAAAATCTCTTTTTAAGGTCTTTAAATACGTTTATTCCTCCTTTTCTGCGTCCAATTGGTATTTAAGGTGTTCTTCTCCGTGTCTTCGTGGTGGGTTTTGATCAGATGACAACGGCGAGACTCGGCAGGCAATGCGGTATTTATCCACACTGAGGAGATATTACCCATTCCAGGAATGGATGGTGCTGAGAGCGGGAAAATCGCGGCCGGACGACAAAAAAGGGGCGGAAGCGGAATCGCCGCCGGCGCAATGGTGGGGAAAAATGCAACAGCGAACAATCCTACGTGAGACGAACGATGGGGGCGCCGGCCGAAACGGTCCCCCCCTTGATGACCTTGGCGAAGATACCCTCTTTCGGCATGACGCAGTCCCCCGCCTGGTAATAGATGGCGCAGCGGTTGTGGCACTCCTTGCCGATCTGGGTCACCTCGATGACGGCATCGCCCACTGCCAGCCGGGTGCCGATCGGCAGGGCCACGAGGTCGAT
>DAIEGL010000288.1 GCA_027356255.1 Geobacter sp.
ATCCCCAGCGTGCTTTGCAGCGCGGGAAACCTCTTCGACTCGGATGAAGCGGCGGAGATTCTCTGTTTCCTCAGGGCCGTCGCCGAACCGGCCAACGAAAGGCTCCTCAGGTCCGCCCTCGTCACCGACATGGTCGGCGTATCCGGTGACGACCTGGCCCTCCTCATGGCGGACGAGAGCTGCTGGGAGAGGGTCCTGGCCGAGTTCCGCCTCTACCACGAGCTCTGGGGCGCGGGGGGGTGCATGGCCATGGCGATGCGCTTCCTTGAGCTCCGCCGGGTGCGGCGCCGCATCCTTTCCCTCTCCGCCGGCGAGCGGCGGCTGACCAACATCCTCCACTGCTTCGAGACCGTCCACGGGGCCGCCGACGCGGAGAACCTGGGTATGGAGGGAACCATCGCCTGGCTTGCCGAGCGGATCGCCGAAGAACCGAAACGGGAGGAGCACGAGATCCGCCTGGAAACGGATGCCCAGGCGGTGCAGCTCGTGACCATCCACAAGAGCAAGGGGCTCGAATACCCCATCGTATTCTGCCCCTTCTGCTGGGCAGAATACGGCGGCAGGGAGGCGGCGACCCTCTTCCACGACGAAAAGCGCACGACGGTGGTGGACATCGGCTCACCGGAACTGGAGGCGCACCGGCGGCAGGCGGTTCAAGAAAGCCTGGCAGAGAGCCTCCGCCTCCTCTACGTAGCCCTGACCCGGGCCCGGCACCGCTGCTACCTGGCGTGGGGGGCGTTCAAGGATGCGGGGGAGTCGGCCATGCACTACCTCCTCCACCCTGAAGCGGCGGCGGTCAAGGGGCAGGTGGCGCTTGGCGACGCGGAGATGCTCGCCGATCTCTCCCGCCTGGCCGGTGCGGCCGGAAACAGCATCGCCGTCCTCCCCCTCCCCGAGGCGGGCGGCGCTTCCTATGCCCCCCCGGCGGCAAATCCGGACGCCTTCGGCTGCCGCACCTTTAACGGCGCCGTCGAACAGGATTGGCGGGTCACGAGCTTCACCTCCTTTACAGCCGCGGCCGGCCACCGTGCCCAGGCACCGGAGCTTCCAGACCGGGACGAAACGCCCCTCGCCACTGAGGCAGGACGTCCCCCTGCAGAAACGCCGCCTACCGGCATCTTCGCCTTCCCGAAGGGAGCGGCTGCCGGGATCTTTTTCCACGAGATCTTCGAATCCCTGGATTTCACCGTTGCTGACGAGGCCACCCCCCCACTCGTCGCAGAGCTCCTGAAAAAGCACGGCTTCCCTCCGGAATGGCGGGAAACGGTCTCCGGGATGGTAATGGATGTGCTCCATACCCGGTTGGCGCCGGAGGAAGGCTTTACCCTGGCCGAGGTCCCAATGGGACGCCGGATCGCGGAACTGGAGTTCTTCTTCCCCCTCGCCTTCGTCAGCCCGGAACGGCTGAAAAGCGCCGCTGAGCGGTGGACAGGGATGGAGCTGCCGCTGGACATGGCGGAGCTCTTCTCCCGCCTATCCTTCGCGAGGGTCAAGGGGATGGTGCGGGGGTTCATGGACATGGTCTTCGAGGAGGGCGGGCGCTTCTACATCGTTGACTGGAAATCGAACCACCTGGGGAACCGGACCGCGGATTACGGCCAGGCGGAACTCCGGCGGGAGATGGAACGTAACCTCTATCCGCTCCAGTACCTCCTCTACACCGTCGCATTCAGTCGCTACCTGCATCTGCGGGTGGATGGGTACGACTACGACCGCCATTTCGGCGGTGTCTACTACATCTTCCTGCGCGGTGTCGATGCGGAGGGCGGGTCGCAGTCCGGCATTTTCTTCGACCGACCGCCGCGCGGGGTCATCGAGGATTTGACGGAGGCACTGATTCAGCAGGATGAGCAACATTTTTTATCGAGGGCAGCACACCATGCCTGTTGACAGCCTGAATCTGACTGACATAGACCGCCACTTCGCCGCGTTCATCTGCCGCCTGGCCGGGACCGGCGACCGCCGGCTGTGGCTTGCCGCGGCCCTCGTCAGCCAGGCGGTGGGGAACGGTCATGTCTGCCTCGACCTCGGCTCCGCCGTGGATGAAGCGTCGGCCAGGGAGGATGGGATCGGCGACCCGGCGGCGTGGGGGGAAGAGCTGCGCAACTGGCCGGTGGTGGGCCGCCCCGGCGACTTCACCCCCCTCGTCCTCGACGGGGCGAACCGCCTCTACCTCCACCGTTACTGGCGCTATGAGCAGGAACTGGCCGCGTCTCTCCTTCGCCGGGGCGCGGAAACGCCCGCCCCTGTCGACGAGGCGCTGCTCAGGGACGGCGTCCGGCGCCTCTTCCCCATACAGGGAGGCGGCGAGACCGACTGGCAGCTGATCGCGGCGCTGGCGGCAGTGAGTCGGCGCTTCGCCGTCATTTCAGGCGGCCCCGGCACGGGAAAGACCTCGACCGTGGTCAAGGTGCTCGCCCTCCTCCTTGAGCAGGCAAAGGGAGATAAGTTCAGGATGGCGCTCGCCGCGCCGACCGGCAAGGCGGCGGCACGGCTCAGGGAGTCGATCCTGCATGAGAGGGGGCGGATCGAATGCAGCGAAACCGTCCGGGAACTGATCCCGGCCGATGTATCTACGCTTCACCGGCTCCTCGGCTTTGTCCCCGGTTCGAGCGTCTTCCGACACAATCGTGAGAACCCCCTCCCCTTCCACCTGGTCGTCATCGATGAGGCGTCCATGGTGTCGCTCCCCCTCATGGCGAAGCTGGTCGATGCCCTGGCCGAAAACGCCCGACTCATCCTCCTGGGGGACCGGGACCAGCTCGCCTCCGTGGAGGCAGGGGCAGTGCTCGGCGACATCGGCGATACCGGCACGATGCACGGCTTTTCCCGCACCTTCCGCGACCTGGCCGAGCGGATGACCGGCGCAGCGCTGTCAGCAGAACCTTGTGCCGAGGAGGCGCCGCACCGCCTTCAGGACGCCGTCATCATCCTGCGCAAGAGCTACCGCTTTGCCGCCGACAGCGGCATCGGCGCCCTCGCCAACCTGGTCAACGAAGGAAACGGTGCGGCGGCGGTGGCGCTTTTGAGGAAAGAGGCGTTCTCCGACATCGTCCTCGACGTATCCCCCCCCGCGGAAAGGGTCGGAGAAGCCCTGGCCAATGCCATCTGCACCGGCTACGCCCCTTATCTCCATGGCAAAAGTGCGATAGAGGCGCACGGGCTGTTCGGCCGTTTCCGCATCCTCTGCGCCCTGCGCCAGGGGCCGTACGGGACAGAGGCCGTCAACCGGCTCGTGGAGGGGGTGCTCTGCCGGGAGGGGCTCATCGATCTCCATGGGCATCGCTGGTATGCGGGGCAGCCGGTCATGGTGACCAGGAACGACTATGCGCTGCAACTCTTCAACGGCGACATCGGCATCATCCTCCCCGATCCGGCCGCACGCAACGAGCTGCGGGCATTCTTTCCGGCAGCCGACGGGACGCTGCGCTCGATCCTGCCGCTCAGGCTCCCCGAACACGAGACCGCGTACGCCATGACCGTCCACAAGAGCCAGGGTTCGGAATTCGGCCGGGTGCTACTCCTCCTGCCGGACCGGCAGTCGGACGTTCTCACCCGCGAACTGATCTACACGGCCATCACCAGGGCAAAGGAGGGGGTGGAACTCCGGATGCAGGACGAGCTGCTGAAATGGGCGATCGGGCGGCGGATCGAGCGGAAATCGGGACTTAGGGAGGCACTCTGGGGGGGATAGTTTTTCGGCGGCTGAATATATTTGCAAGTAACTGCGCTTTTTTATTGAAATTTTATATTAAATAATGTTTAATCATTTTCCCACATCATCTTTTTTCGACTGGCGGGAACATAATGCCCCCTATAGACAAGAGAAGATACCGGAGAATCGATTTCCGCGCCGAAGCGATCATCATCCAAAACGGCGAAACGATCAGCGGCGAAGTCCTGAACGTGAGCACCCGGGGGGTGTTCGTAAAGACGGGCGCTCCCGCATCGCCCCTCGCCCATGGCGATGCGGTCGTCTCGATCCGTTTTTCCAATGGGGCGGCATCGCTGGCGGTAACCATGCCGGTTGAAATCGTCCGTACGACAGACGAAGGCGTTGCCTTACATTCCCCCCACATCAACATATATCCGATCCTTCACCTGGAACATCTCTTCATCTACCGCAAAGGGAACCCCCAGCAGCTCACCGTGGATTTTTGCGAATATATCTGCGCCATGCCTTCTGCCGGCAAGAACGCACCATCCGAATAGGGAGAGAAGACATCAAGGTTTGGCGCCCTATTTCTGCTTCGGCCCCTGGCCGGTGAACCTCACCACCTTGATCTCGATCCCCTTCTTGATCTCCCCAGCCTTCACGTCCACCGGGATGGGCGTATCCTCCCCGTAGCTGCCGATAACCGCCCCGACCTTGGGCGGTCCGCCGCCGTAAACGTCCCTGGTTTTCAGATAGTAGTGGTCGCTGCCGAACACCCTGAGGAGGAACTTCCCGTCCCTGCCGGTCCGCTCAGATACAAAAACTGGTTTACCCACCATTGCGGGTGTCAGGAATGCAAAGACCAGCGCCCCCTCAACCGGCTTCCCGGTCGGACCTACAATGGTCCCTTCGATGGCCGTGATCCCGCCTTCGAGCTTGAGCATCGACCGCCTGAAGGGGGTCGCTTCGGCAATGGTGCCCACGTCCGTCTCCTTCCCCTTGCCGACGAGATACTGCTGCGGTTCGCCCGCTGCATCCCGGCTGATGAGGAAGAAGTCCCCTTCCTGCGGCGGACCGATCTCTTTGCCGGCAAGCCGCTTTATCGCCCCCAGGTAGTATGTCCCTTCGATCAGTTCGGCCTTGAATCTTCCGTCTTTGCCGATGGGGACTATCTCGTCGGGGACGCGCCAGTATTTCTCCGGCGAAGGTGGCGGCCCAGCGGCATGATTGAACAGAAACGCCATTCCGCCGTCGAGAGGCCCGCCGTTCTTGGTCATAAGCCGCCCTGAAAGGTACCCCGTCTTCCGTTCCGCCCCCCAGACGCTTGCCGCCATGAAAAAAATCAGCAGGAACAGCGAAAATATTCTCGCCCGTCTCATCAGTTCCCCCTCGCCCCCGCGCCGCGCACCGGGGCTTTAAGATACGGTCTCACGTTGACGTTACCCAAAGAGTCATCGACCTTTTTGTCATACAGCTTAGCATAAATATCCGGCTCCGCCACGGTCCCCCACCAGTTTCCGCCGAAGGAAACGTCGTACCCCTGCCGTTCGCCGAGCTGGCAGTTATACCTGCGGTTCTTTTCGATGTTGTTCTGTGTGACCAGGGGAAACATCTCCAGCTGCGGGTCAACCCGGTACCTCTGCGGCGAGAAGTCCACGATGTTCTGGTTGGAAGGCACGAAGAATATCCCCACCTCGTTCCCGCTGATCCTGTTGCGGGTTATCGTTACCGGCCCTTCAAGCCTCGTATGCCTGATCCCGTAGGTGTTGTCCGTTATGTCGTTGTGCTCGATGCGCAGTTCGGCCCGGCCGAAACGGAGCCCCTCCCGGTTTCTACGGAAGAGCGAATCCCGTATGTCCCCCCGCGAAAAGTGCGCCTGGAGGCCGGTGAATGCGTATTCGAAGATGCACCGTTCGATGACGTTCTCCTCGCCCGAGGTGAAAAGGAGGAGATAGGACCAGTCGCCCTTGCGCGGGACCCGTTCCGCAGAAGTGAAGCGGATCCTGCGGCCTGGGGTTCCTTTGGCGACGATCCTGCCGATGACCCGGATCTCGCCGTCGCCTATGCCGTCGTCGTTCCGGTCGATCCGCCTGAACCTGACCACAGTCCCCGGCCTGACCGTGAGCGTCACCCCACGTTTGACCACCACCCGTCCGGAAATCTCGACCCGGCCGCTCCATTCGGTGTCCCGCGCGATGACCGTGTCGCCCAGGCGCAGCACCATATCCTGCCGGTTGTGGCGGCTTGCGCCCGGCGCCGGTTTGCGCGATGCCTCGGCCATGACCCTGCCGACCGTAATGTCCGCATTTGCGAGCGGCTGCCCGACGATGACGGCGTGGTCCACATTCCCTTCGTAGAGACCGTACAGTTCCCCTTTCTGCGGCGATTCACCACAGATTTCCCGTGCGACCAGGTAATACGGCCCCATCTCCCTGACGCCGATGACGTAACGGCCGTTTTCGTCGGTGCGCGCCATGTATTCTGACTTCATGCGGAGAAAATGCATCTGGAAGATCCGGCCGGGCTCCCCGCGGTAGGCCGTCACGTAGAGTCCCGCTACCGGCTTGCCCTGCAGGTCGGTGGCCCGCCCCGCGATGCTGTATGGTTCCGGCGCATCGGACGCCTTGTCCCTGAACCTGGCAAGGCCGGCGTTGAGCCTTTTGATCCGGCTCCAGTCACCGAGAAAGGCAGCCAGGTCGTCCTTGGGATGGCAGGGAATTTCTATCCGCGTTTCCTTTCCGGCCGCCACAGATAGCGGATTGCCGGGGTAGTAGCAGAACAGGTCCCCCTTCCTGAGCGGCATCTCACCCTTCGCCGATTCCCTTTTCCTCGCCACCAGCACGTAATCGCCCGCTTCGGGATCAAAGCCGAAGGTGCCGTCCTCCCCGCTGGTCCTTGTCAGAAGCCCCATCCCCTTGAACTGTTCTTCGGAGGCGGCATAGAGGGAAACCTGGGCATCAGCGACCGGCTTCCCCTTGAAGGTGACCGTACCGGTCAGCCTCGTCGCCTCCGCATCCTTGACCGACGCCTCTGTCCGTGGCGTTGCGGTGAAGGGAATCCAGAGCCTTTCATCGGTTACGGTAATCGGATTTGCGCCGTGGAACGAGAAATATTCCGCGCCGTTCAAGGTTCCGGCAGCGGTCAGGAAGTACTTTCCGGGGGGAAGTTCAAGCCTGAAGTAACCCGGCTTCTCGCCTGCAACCGAGCGGTAGAGCGGCGTACCCCCGGCGCTGTCACGCAACGTGCCGTAAGCGCGGACCTGTGGGTTGTCCACCGGCCCGCTGTCGCAGAGCACCACCCCCTCCACCTCTGCGGCCGATGAAGGCGGCGTAGAAACCGACAGCAGGGCAAAAACGACGGCTACCAGCATATATCCGGTAAAGCATTTCACTCTTTGGCATCCTTAAACTTTTGGTAATGAGACATTACCACAAATTGCCCGAATGGTCCGACAAAAAAAGGCAGGACGTCTCTTGCGAGAAGTCCTGCCTTCGTGAGGTTCAGCGCCCTTTCCTTTAATCTGTCTCCTTCCGGAAACTACCCGAGTCCTATCGACAGACGTTGTCACCCGCCGTATACGCCGGAGTCGTGGAGATCGTAGACCCGTCGGGTTTGGTGAAGATCACGGTGGCGATGTTGCTGTATTCGGATCGGGTCGGTGAAAGCACAAAGTTGCCGATGACCGTCCTGAGGGCGACCGGCTCGACCCTCTGCACGTACTGGGTGAAGCCGGCGAAGGTGGCGGCGGAGTTGGTAGCGCCGGTGGTTTCGTGAACGAGCGCCCATTTGCCGCCGGTCCAGGCATAGAGGGAAACGGTGTCCCCCTTCCTCGTTATCCGCAGCTTGCCGGAGGTATCCGCGGTTCCGATGGAGGCGGATGACGAAACACCGTTCTTTGCAATCACGGCGCCGTAATAATTGTTGCCGCTGCTGACGGCGCGCTCGATATATGCATAGTTGGAACCGCCTGTCGAATTGGGGAAGGAGACCTGCAACCGCCCGTATACATGGTAGTTGGCAGAGCTTAT
The DNA here is from genome assembly GCA_027356255.1 of Geobacter sp. Lineage (GTDB taxonomy): Bacteria > Desulfobacterota > Desulfuromonadia > Geobacterales > Geobacteraceae > Geotalea. The sequence continues at coordinate 7,684 of DAIEGL010000288.1, forward strand.
CTGCCCGTCCGGCAGGCTGTAGTCGATCTGCAGGTCGAAATCGCCGTTAACCACCGCGGGGTTTTTCAGCGACAGCCTCAGCCAGTTGTACTTGCCAACCGTCCCGCCCCCCGGGCTTGATGTGTAGAACTCCACGTTGCCGTTGGCTGCTGTCAATTGCTCCGTGCCGTTTGCATCGACTATGGCGATGGGCGGGGTTTTCACATCCAGGACGGTGGCGCCGGCATTGTCCAGTACGACCCCCCGCTGGTCCCACTTCGTCGCGTCGATGCCGTTGCTGAAATCACCGAAGTCGTTGTCGTTGAATGCCCGCACCCGGTATCTGTACCTCTTCAGCGGCTCTACGCCGACCGTGTCCGTGAAGGTCGTGACGTTTGCCCCCACCGTCCCCCACTTCTGCCATTCGCCGTCCCACACCTGCCGCTCTATCTCGAAGCCGTCTTCATTGGCGGCCGTATCCGAGCTCCAGTCGAGCTTCACTGACATGGAATTCTGGGCAACGGCGGTCAGGTTGAAGGGACGGGCAGCGCCGGTGGTGACGCAGGCGACCGGACTGTAGTCGGAGTTCCACTCGCCGTTGCACGACTGGGGCTTGAACGCCCTCACCCGGTAGCAGTAGCTGGTGGACGGGGAAAGTCCGCTGTCGGTGAACAGGTTCGCATCCGGGGCTGTCGTCCCGATCTGTGTGGCGGACGAGCAGCCGGCATCGGCGCACCGCTCGACCTTGAATCCCGCTTCATCGCCGGTGTTGTCGTTCCAGCTCAGACTCAACCGGGAATCGGTCGCCGCCCCCCCGACCCCGCTCGGGGGAACCGGCGCAGCGGTCGCCTTCTGCACCGTATTGCTGAGAAGTGGAATCGGCCACGAGCCGTCAAAGGCATAGCAGGGCGATGTCTCCTGGCTCCCCACGCTGACGGTCGGTTCCACCGCCACATACCTGCGTACCCGCACCCAGTCCCAATCGGTCAGATACGGCTCGTTTAGGTGGTCGAAGTTGAAGGTCGTATCGACCCGCCTCCCCAGGACGATGCTGTGCCCGGTGATCGCCTTCGAAACGTTGCCGACCGTCCAGAACGGCGCGGAGGTGTCCCAGTTGTCCACCTGGAGGTTTGCCGTCTGCGCGTCCTTCACCTTGATGGAATAGAGCATGTTGGCCGCAGGGAGCGGGCCGCTGTTCGTATTGTACGTATAGGTTGCGACGCCGGCAACGTTTGCGAATCCCAGGAAATCGTACAGGTTCGGCAAAAGCACCAGCCCGGCGACCGTCTGGCCGCTGAGGGAGAACGCCGTCGTCTTTGCCTTCACATCGAGGATCAGTCCGGGAACTAACGTCTTGGTCGATGTCAGCCTGCCGGTCGAGTTCGTCCCGTGCAGATACCCCCCCGACACGTTTAAGCCCGTGCCGTCGACGATCGTCCACTTGGCCGGGTCTATGACCGTGCCGGTGAAATCATCGAAGAACTCGAACACGGCGGTGCCGTCCTCGGCAGGTAATGCGTTTCCGTTGCCGTAGTAGAGATAGATGTTGTTGTTCGCCCCGCTCCTGAACCAGACCGTGGCAGAGACGCCGTCGGTTTTCCTTTCGATCCAGTAGGGAAGTTCGCTTCGGCTGGTCGCATCGTAGAAGCGGATGTCGCTGAAGTCCGCATTCATCAACCCGTTATAGGGGATGGACACCCTGGTCTGGTGGTTCGGCTGGAAATTGGTTACGGCAAGCAGCGCCCGGTTTTTCCAGCAGCCCCCCCCGTCCGCGGCAAGCCCTCCGTTGACGGCCCGTACCCGGTAGCTGTAAGTAACCCCGTTGCACGCCGTCGTGTCCGCATAGACCGCTTCCGTGCTGCTGGAAACGGTGAAGTTCCTGATAGAGACATCGGCGCCGCCGAAGTAGAGCGCTGAAGGACCGGCCGTCTTGGGATTGGAAACGACCATGTCCACGACCAGCGCACCGTCCACATATACCTTGAAATAGCGCCCCGTCTTGACGCCGCGCACGTGATACCAGGTGCCCAGGGTGAAGGGGGTGCCGTTGTTGCCGTTCATACCCAGGTAATCTACCCCCTTGTTGGCCGGATCGTAGCGCCAGTGCAGAAGCGCCCGGTTGCCGTCCGCAAGCCACAGGCCTGGGCTACGGTCCGTGCCGGGGGGTGTGAAGGCAAAGATCCTCGTCCAGTTGGCGTTGGTGGCCCTTATCTTGATGTCGAACTCTATGGCGTGATCGTCCGTATCGAGGATGCTCGTCGCGGGGCTCTGGTAGGCCGTGCCGGTGGTCATGCGCAGCCCCCCCTCATCGTAAACGGGAGTGGGACCGGTCAGGGTCAGGCCGTTCCCGGAGGTGTCGTTGAGGGTGTTGTTGAAGGTGTATAGGGCAAGTACGTTGACCCTGTGCGGCCCGACCGCCCCTATCTGCGCGAAGTTGCAGTCAACCCCCTCGCACCGCTCGACGATGAACCCTTTTTCCGTCTGGGTTGTGTCGGACCAGGAAAGATCCATCCGGGTGGTGTTGAATGGGGTGGCTGTCAGGCTGGCCGGGGAGATTCCGGTTGTGACGTCGCCGGAGATGTTGGACGGGTCGCTGGTCCAGCCCCCGTTGCAGAAGGCGGTTTTATAGGCGCGCACCCGGTAGCGGTAGGTGGTGTCGGGAATCAGGAGCTGGTCGCTGTAGGTGGTCGTGTTTGCCCCGAGCGAAACCGGGAACCCCGCATCCAGGGTGGCGAAGTCGCACTCTGTCCCGGTGCAGCGCTCCACCCTGAAGCCGGTCTCGTCATTGGAGTTGTCGGTCCAGGAGAGCTTTATCTCCCCCTCCGAAGCCCTGGTGGCGCTCAGCCCGCCCGGCGGGAGCACCGGCGAGGTGGTGGCGGAAGCCGTGGCGCTGTATGGAGTATCGCCATACCAGGTGTTGACGAAGCCGTACCCGGCAGATGATTCCACCGTTCCCACCGTCACAACGGGCTCCACCGCGGCATATTTGCGGACACGGACCCAGTCCCAGTCCGTTGCGTATGGTTGGCCGTTGTGCAGGTCGTCCTTGTAGCTTCTGCCGAGGACGATGGGGGAAGTGGCGAACGTGAACGTGGTGTCCACCGCCGTCCCCAGGTACTGGTCCGGCGAGGAGGTGTCCAGGTTGAACAGCTGCTGGCTCGACGTCGAGGCGTTCTTCACGGTCAGGGTGTATAGGAGGTTTGCCGTGCTGCTGTTCGTGCTTCTGTACGCCACGCCGTTCTTGATCGGGTAGAGCTTGTATGCGGACTGGTCGGCCATCCAGCCGATGTGATTGGCGGCACTGAGGTAAAAGCCGCCGATGGCCTGGCCGTTGACGGCAACGGCGGTGGTCCGTGCCTTGATGTCCAGCGTGACACCCGCGCTGAAGGTCGTTTTAGACGTCAGCCTGCCGGTGGTGCTGGTCCCGTGGAGGGAGCCGCCGGAAACGGTGAAACCGGCCGGATCGTTCACGTTCCATTTGCCCGTGTCGATATTCGTCCCGCTGAAATCGTCGAAGAATTCGAAGGTGCCGGCGGCGCTGGCCGCATCCGTTGCGGCCGTGTTGCCGTAATATAGGTAGATGGCGCTGTTTGCGCCGGTTTTAAACCAGACGGTGGCGGTCCCTGAGGATATCACTTCGATCCAGTAGGGGAGTTCGCTGCCGGTGATGGCGTCGTAGAAGCGGATGTCCCTGAAATCGGGCTGCATGCCGGGATAGTCCGCGGACCTTATGGCAAGCTTCGTCTGGTAATTGGGCTGGAAACCGGCAACTGCCAGGAGGGCGCGCCTTGTCCAGGCCCCGCCGCCGGCAGAGGAGAGAGTACCGGACTTGAACGCCTTGACCCGGTAGAAATAGGGGGTCGGCGCATTGCATACCGTGGTGTCGGCGTAGCTGGTCGCATTGACCCCGGCCGGTGGAGTGAGGATCGTCGGGGTCGTGCATGCGGCATCGTCGCAGCGTTCAACGATGAAACCGGTCTCCCCCGCGGTCGTGTCGGCCCAGGAGAGGTTTATCTGGGTGGTGTTGACGGTGTTGGCGGTCAGGCTGGCCGGTCCGGCGAAGGTCGTCGTTTCGGCGGCAGACGGATCGCTAACCGCCTGCCAGGTGCAGCCGGTGTTCTTGAAGGAGGTCACCTGGTAGACATAGGCCGTATCCGGTATGAGACCGAAATCGTTGAAGGACATGGTCCCGGTGCCGGTATTGGCCGGTAGGTCCGGCCCCACCTGATGGAAATCGTTGTCCGGGCAGGGTGAGGACGATGGCCCGCTGATGCACTTCCGCTCGACCCGGTAGCCGGTCTCGTCGGTGGTGTTGTCGGTCCAGGTCAGGTTGATCTGCCCTTCGGACATCCGCCTTGCCGTGACGCCGGTCGGCTTCGGCGGAGCGGTCAGGGAAGCCGTGGCCACGTTGGTGTAGCCGGCGGGCCACCCGCTGATCCAGGGCTTGACCGACTTTACCCGGTAGTTGTAGCTGCCGCTGCATGCGGCGGGATCGGTGAAGCTCTTGGCCGTATGGTCCACCGTGAAGGTGGTGAAGCTGGGGTCGGAGACGCTGAAATCGCACCCGGAGCCGGTATCGGAACAGCGCTCGACAATGTAGCCGTCAGGGACTCCGGGTGTCGTGTCGCTCCAGGCGAGGTCCACCCGCGTGCCGTTCACGGAAACGGTGAGATTCGACGGCGCAGTCGGCACGGATGTTGTCGTGCAGACCGGCGCGGAAAATGCCGTGACAACGTCCGGGATATCGACCCTGACGTGATAGCAGTATTTGGTGGCCAGGGGGAGGTTGGTGTCGGCATAACCGGTGACGTTCGGAGCGACCGGGATGGTTCTGTCCCAGTTGGTGCAATCAGCAGAACCGGCAGAACCGGCTGTACATCTCTCGATGGTGAAGCCGCTCTCGGTCGCGGTGTTGTCGGTCCAGCCTATGGTTATCCGGTCCGTCGCCAGGGGAGTCGTGTCCACTGTGGGGAAGGCGAGCTGGTAATCCGTCTGCGGCGCGGCGCCCGTAGCGCTGTGCGTGACGTTTATGGGCCTGCGCACGCTGAAGGTATTGCCGCCGACGCTGAACGAACCGTACTCCTTCGCTCCGAATAGGGCCGCAGGCGCGGGATTCGCCGCCTTGCGCACCATTATCCAGTCCCAGTCGGTGAGGTATGCCTGGCCGTTGGCGCTGTCCGTGGCATACTGTCTGCCGAGCACGATCGGTTTCCCGGCGATGGTCGCCGTCAGGGTGAAGGGGCTCAGGTACCAGGCGCCGGCATCCCAGTCATAGGCCTGCATGTTTACCGTCGTCGGGCTCGTATAATTCAGTGTATAACCCAGGTTGTGCGCCGGGGCCGGGGTGGTGGCCGACAGAACCTGGCTGCCGTTCAGCTGGTAGCCGCCGTCCGCTGGGCGGCTGAGGAAGCCTAGATGGTCGGTAGCAGAGAGGTAGACGCCGCCGACCATCTGGCCGCCGGTCGCAGAGGTGGTCGTCTTCGCCTTGACGGTCAAGAGCCTGTCGGCGGAAAGCACAAACTTCGAGGTCAGCCGGCCGGTCGTGTTGGTACCGTGCAGATACCCGCCGGACACGCTGAAACCGGTCTGGTCGTTCACCGTCCACTTGTCCGGGTCGATATACGGAGACGGCAATAACGAGCCGTCGCCCCTTTTCCCGCTGAAATCGTCGAAGAAGTCGAAGGTCGTGTCCCCGTTGTCGGCAGGGGGGGCCGAAGAACTCCCGTAATAGAGGTATAAGGTCTTTTCGCCGACCGGGATCGACGGGACCTTGGGCCAGACCCGGGTGCCGCTGCTGTTGCATTGGAACTTCTGCGTCCAATGGCTGAGCAGTGTGCTGCCGTCGCTGTCGGTGAGGCGGATGTCGTCGCAGTCGGTGCCGAACGCAGCGGTCGCCGTTATCGACGACGGGTCCTTGACCGTTGTCGTGGCGGACTTCACGTCCGAATAGAGGACGCCACCGGCGTTGTCCCAGATATTGCCGCAGGCAACGTTCTTGTAGGGCCTTACCCGATAGGCGTAGGCATTGTTCGGCCTCAGCCCCGTTTTGTCGCTGAAGGTCATCGCGCCGGCCCCTGCACGGGGAGGGATGTCGCCTCCCGGCACGAGTGCGAAGTCCGTATCTGTGCATCCTGGACCGGCCGTGCACATCCTCTCCACATAATATCCGCTCTCATCGGTGGCATTGTCCGTCCACCCCAGGTCCAGCCGGGCCTCCGAAACCCATGTGACGATAAGCCCCGTCGGCCTGGTGGGGACCGGGGTTTTCCCGGCCGACTGGGGGGTCACCAGCGAGCAGCTCCCTTCCCATTCGCCGGAAATGGCGGGCGCAGGTTCCGCAGCCGCAAGATTCACGGCAGCAGACGGCAAAACGGCGGCGTAACTGGAAGCAATCTCCTGCGGGGTCAGGGCGCGGTTGTAAATGCGCACCTCATCTATCCTCCCCTGGAAGTTCCGGCCGGGATTGTCGGTGGAGCCTATGGAGAGG
>DAIEGL010000295.1 GCA_027356255.1 Geobacter sp.
CTGCCGTCCCCCTTCCTCTGCCCCTGTACCTCCATCTTGTAGAGGTACGGCTTCGGCTGCGGGGTGATGACATTGCTCCCCTCCGAAACGCTCGCCCCTTCGAGCGCCAGTCCCCCCATATCGGTATTTCCCTGCTGGGTATTCACTATCTTGGTATAGACGACAAAGGGGTTCCCGCTGTCAGATTGGAGCTGGAGCGTCATGTCAGGGGCCTTCGACGGCGATGCTGTGGCATCGCATCCGGCCGGCCACGATTCCGTTCCCTTCAGGATCTTCGCCTGGAGGCATGAAGCGGGAATGTTCACCTGCAGCCCCACATTCGCAAAGCCGGAACTGCCTGTGAGTGAGGAGATGAGCGTAGGGCTGGAGTAGTTCTGGAGAATGAAGGGGATGACGGCCTTGGTGAAGATCTCCGTGCCGCCGTAGGAAGCCTCCAGGGCGGTATGGTACCTTTTCTGGCTGCCGGACGCCTGGACACCCCGGGTCACCATGTACAAAAGCGACAGGATGATGACCAGGGAGAGCATCGTCAGCATGAGGGTCGTGACCAGTGCTATTCCTTTGTCGTTGCGCAGCATCTTCATACCCTTCCCTCTATTGGTTCACGTCGAGATTTTTCGGCGTCGCCACCAGCCGGTACAGCCGCCACCTGTAATTCTGCCACCCTGCGGCTACAATGTCGTAGGGATAGGTAAGGCTCTCCTCCCCTGTATCTCCTGCCAAAATCGGCGACGGGCTGTTGTAATTCGGGTCCTTTCGCCCGTTCTGCGCCAGGACATAGAGCTTGACCATCTTCAGGCTGTTCCTGATGGATAGACCGTTCGATGCACCGGCGTTGCCGGCCGGGGAGAGCGCCTGCTGGATGTCCGATACCGCCGCCGTGCCGCTGACCACGCTTCCGTCGGCATTGGACCAGGTGTCGATCACCCCGTCTGCGTTCGTGTCCCACCCTAGCACGACCTGCATTCCTGCCACGCAATCCAGAAGCGGAATGTAGGTGAGCCTGCCGTCGGACTGGTTCACCGTCGCCTTGTAGAGCACTCCCGTTCCCGGGGCACAGGCCGCCGACATCTGCGACGCCTGCGGGGGCTTGGCCACGAAATAATCGGCGCGGTTGAACGGCATCCGCAGCGGCTGGGAATCGATCCCATAGGCGTTGACCGTGGATCCGGTCAGGCTGGTGTATCCGTTGAACGCCGCGCTGCCGAACTGGTGGTAGAACCCCCCGCTGGAAGTGGGGACCAGCGTGGCGGAGTTCGCGGAGGCGGACACCATCCGGTTGACCAGCACGACCGAGTCCCCCTGCCGGGGGTTCTCCGCGGCCGACGGCCAGACGTTCGGCGTAGCGGAATGGTCGGTGATATTGAGATAAGTCCAGCGCTGCGCCGCCGGGGACATCCCGAGGGTAGTCCCCTTGAGGGCCAGGTAGTCGGAACAGGGGACCAGTGCGTACCCCTGGTCGTCCGGCTGGCCCGAGGCCGAGGAGCAGCCGGCAGCGGAACGCTCAAGCGCCACCACCGGCCGGGGGGGGCCGGTGAAGGGGTCGTTGAGGAAGACGGACATACCTGCGGCGGCCTCGCCGGAATAGGCCGCTGGGGCCGGTTCCGTGAAGAGACCGTACCCGGCCTGGTTCAGGTCGTGCCGCAGCATTTCCAGCCCGACCATGCCGTCGATGTTGCTCTCCTCGCTCTTGAAGAGCTTCGCCGCCTGGGTGAGGACCACGTTGAAAGACTGCCCCACGAGCATGATGACGACGACGAAGATCGCCATCACCACGATGAGTTCGACCAGGGTATAACCACTTTCCCGTTTTACCGTCATACCCTCACCCATGCGAAACAGCCGACGATATCTTGTGACTGTAATGCATCCCCTTGTAGTTCCAGCTGGATTCGTAGGTGACGACCTTGGAATTGAGCGCTGTGGTGCCGGTCCGCACCACCGAATAGTTCCTCCATGCCGCCATGATCTGCCGGGGGCGGACGAACGTCGCCTGTGTCGTCGATACGTTGTCGAACCCTTTCGCCATCTCCCGCGCCATCTCGCCGTCGGCCACGTTCACCCCCTCGATGCGCATCTGCGTCCTCAGGTTGTGCTCCAGGGAAACGTTTACCGACTGCAGAATCCCGAAAAGGGCGACGGTCAGGATGACCATCGACACCATGACCTCTATGAGGGTGAACCCTCTCTCACTTGATGACGCACGTTCCATTTTGCATTTTCCCCATGCTGGTTCTGGCTATATCAATGACGATGCAATCTACCGCGGCATCGCTCCCCGCGGGATTGGCCAGGATGTTCATGACGGCGCCCGCCGCCCCCCGCGGGTCGAACTGGGCTGACTGCCCGGCGATGGACGAGCCGTCGGCAAGAGTCAGCTGGCTGGTTAAGGACTGGCTCGACACCGTCGTCCCGGCCGACGGGTCCTCGTTCTCCGAGCTGTACTGCTTGAAGGTGTAAGAACCCGGCTGGAACACCACCGCCGTCGGCTTCTTGCCGTACACGGCCTGAAGGCGGGCGTTTTCCACGTCGGAATACATCTGACGGACCTCTTTCTCGGTCGTTCCCTTCTTCTGCATCCGTGAAAAGTCCAGGGTCGCAATGGCAAGGAGAGTCGCGATTATTGCGACGACGACGACTATCTCCAACAGGGTGAAACCGCCCTCTCCTCTCATGTTATTTCTCCCTGATGTGGAGTATCTTCTTCACCGGCTTCGGGTTGACGACGAGGGACAGCCCCTGTGAAGTCGGCGGCACCCCGGATATGGTGCTGGCCAGCCTCCTCCCGTCGAGCCGGGCATTTCCCGTGTTCTTGAAGGCGGTCGCCAGCGAAATCTCCTGGAAGGCCCCGGTGGATACCTGGATGAGCCCCTTCCCCTGCATCGCCTTGGACGGCGGGATCGCACCCGTATCGTAGCGTAACGCCCAGATAAGGGAGTCGCCGCCGAACTTGCAGGCGTCCGAACTCGGCTTGAAGGTGGTGAAGAAGACCGCGCCCGAGCTCGTGGCCACGGGATCGGTGATGACCCGCTCCGACAGGTGGGAGCTGTCTGAGGCATCCAGCGTGATGAACCACCCCCCGGCGCTTCCGGGGAGGGTCGCCTGCGGCGCGGTGGTCACCGATCCGGACTGATCGACGAGGGTACCGGCCACCTGATCGGTGCAACTCTTGTCCATGTGGTTCAACGTGCCACCGGGGATCGGGGAGGCCATGGTCCTGTTCGCCGTGGAGTAGCACGGCTCCTTTACCCCGAACAGCCGCTGCTGGACGGTGGTGGAGGGGTCGTCCCCCTTGTAGTAGAAGCGGCCGGTCCCGAAATAGAGCCAAAGGTTGTTGTTCCCCCGGTCCTGGAGCTTCGTGATGGATGTTGTGACCGGCCCGGTGCCGCTGATGAGGGTGCTGAGGGTCCACTTTTTCGCCGGATCGGTGCTGGTCGGGTCGTCCTGGTCGGAGGTGGTGAGCCGGAGGACCCCACCCTTGGTCCAGGTCCCGGTTACCGGGTCGAGCTGGGTGTACCCTATGTAGACCACGTCATCGCTGTAATACCCCTTGGCTGTCGGGTCCCACCGGTCGGTGTCGATCACGCCGCTGGTGAGGGAGCCGGCGAAGGCGTTCTGCAGGCCGGTGCTGAAGGTCTGCACCAGGTTGCCGGTGGCAAGATCTACGACGAAGATCTTCAGCTCCTGGTCGGACTGGCCGAGGAACTGATGCGCTTTCGTGTCGATCGGGCCGGTCGGGCCGGAGGCGAAGACAGCGTACCACTTCCCGTTCCTGGTCTGGTCCGGGTTCCCGTTGACGTCGCGTTTGGCCACCCGGACTATGGCGGGGCCGGTGGTCGATGCACCCAGCGTCCCTGTGGCGTCTCCGGAAAATTCCCAGAGGTACTGCGGGTTTTCCGGGTCGGTCACGTCGAGGGCGAAATAGGACGACAGTCCCGCCGACGCCAGGGGGGACTCTATGCAGTTGGGAATGCCGTTCACGACGCTGTTGCAGCTGCCGGTGGACGGACGGGAGGCACCGCCGTACCCCATGCCGCCGATGAGTACCGTCCGCCAGGTCGAGCCGTCGCTCACCTTCTGGCAGGTGGAATAATCCCCCGTGCACCCCGCGCTGCCGATGCTGGCGTCCACGATGGTGGGGGTGCGGTCAACGTAGAAGATATGGTCGTAGGACATGTCTGAGTAGTACTTCAGATACGGCAGGGCGTTTCGCGGAATGAACGCCCACTCTTCCCTCCCCAGGCGGGTCGCGGAGGTCGCCGTTCTGCCGGAATAGTCGGTGATCTGCGCCTTTACGTATTTCCCGTTGAGCTCCTGCAGCGTCCCCAGCCGGAAGGCGTGCAGCATGCCGTCGTTCGCGCCGACGAACACCATCCCCCGCGTCTTGTAGTTGGCGGTCTTCAGGAAAGCGGCATAGCTCGCGTCCCCGTAACCGCCGGACGGTCTCAGGTCGTAAGTGCCGAGCGGCAGGTTCGAGACGAGCCGGGGGGTCGATGAAACGATGTCCCCGAGCTTCCACTCGCGGGTGCACCCCTCGCTGTCGGTCACCCCGCAGTTGTTCATGGTCACCCGGCGGGGGCGGTAAAGGGTGCCGTCAGTATCGGCAGGCTGGTCCGTCCCCAGCATGTAGTTGACCAGCGTTGTCGCCTTTGCCTGCCGCTGGGGATCGGTCCCGGCGGGTATCTGCATCAGGTCCCACGCGGTGGAGGACGTCACGAAGCCGTCAGTGGGGGTCGGGCTGAACTTGAGCATCCCCCCCCCGATGGTGGTGTAGACAGAGCGCGGATCGGTGGAAACGTTACGTTTCCAGAGGAGTTGCCCCGCTTTCCAGAGGCTCTGCACCTGGTCGGGGATGACTGTGTCGTCCGGGGTCGAGCTGTCCGCCAGGCCATCACCGTTGTTGTCGGAAAACCGTTTCACCAGGGTCTTGTTCTGGGTCGTGTCGAAATAAAACTGAACGATCTTGTCCTGGGTCAGGTTGAGGATGTTGTCCTGGTTCGTGTCCTCCCTCACGGACGTGTTCTGCAGCATCGGGTCGATGTAGTACCAGAGGTTCTGCATTTCGCCGATCCAGTTCAGCTTCGTGTCATTGTCAAAGGTCTTGGTCGGATAAAAGACCGCCTGCAAGAGATTCGAGCCGCTCCCCTGGCTGTTGTTCAGGATGGAAGCCGCCGTTCCCGACGAAACCTGGGCGATGATGCTGTTGAAGATGCTGATGAGGGCGTTGTTCAAGTCCGTGGGATTGTTCGCATAAAAGGCATGACCGTTGACGGCGGTGCCGCCGTGGACCGCCATGGCATCAACGTTCGCCTGGTCGGCGGCGCCCAGCCCCACCCCCAGCACATAGGTCTCCACATCGTAAGGCGTTCCGTTATAAGAGACCTTGCAGTTGGCGGAGGTGGCGGACGGAGGGCAGCGGAGCCCGTCTATCTTGGAAATCACGGTCGGCATGAGCGTACTCGCACTCCCCGCGGTCCCGGTTTCGGTCACGCTCGGAGAACCGTCGGTGACGTAAATGATGAAGTTCTTCTGGCATGGGTACTGGATGGGGGAGGCGACCGTGCTCCCCTGCACCAGCGTGCCGTTGAAGTAGTTCGTGGCGCTCTGCAGGGTGCCTGCCGTCGGGGTCAGGCCGGCATTGATGATGTAGCTGCACGCATTGGGATTGGTGGTACTGGTGCACGACATGTATCCCGTTTCGTCGTTCTGGAACGCGGGCGGGGTGCGGTTCCCGCCCAGAACCGTGAGCAGCGAGTTTATCTGGCCGTTTGCCGGCGCGACGTTGTCCGCGAGCGGGACGTTCAAGTATCCACCGCCGGGGGATGTGTTGGCGAACCAGGTCTGGCTGGTGTAGTACCAGTAGTTACGCGGCCCGAAATCGTAGAAGCCGAGCGCATAGTCGTCATCGGTCGGAACGAAGCCGTACGGGCCGGTGCACGAGGAGTAGCCGGTGGTCGCATCGGTGGCGCCGGTCTTGTTGCCGCAGATATAGTAGGAATCGGTCTGGGACGGATACTCCGTCGAGCTGTAGCTGCTGGAATAGACGTACTTCCTCCCGTCGTTGGCCGTATCATAGAGGGTCCCCGGCATGCCGTAGTAGACGGTAACGTTGTTCGGGTCGGTATATTTGTTGGCTTTCGGGTATATGAGGGAGCAGTACGTCTGCCGTTTCGCGCTGTTTATGGGAGTGCCGTTGCTGCCGCTCGTCCCGGCGCTGGTGGTTATGGCGTCGCGGTAGTTTGCCTGGAACAGCGGGTTCTCCGCCTGGCAGGCGGCATTGCAGGCGGACTCGTTCGCGGAAGGTGTGTAGCTCCCGCTTTTGGGGTCCTCCTGCACGCAGTAGTTGTTGCAGGCCGCCGGCGGGTTCGGGCAGTAGGTGCGAGGGTCGTAGGAGTTGAAGTAGAAGCTGTTGTGCAGGTTGTACTTCGATATCGCCGGGAGCTTGTAGCTCATGATCCCCACCCGCATCAGGTTGCCGTAAGTGTTGACGATATTGCTGAGCGCCAGCCGGGCAAGGATCGACTTGCTGCAGGTGTTCGGGTCCGACGGCGTGGAACAGTGGGGGGAACCGATGGCGTTGTTGTTCATGTCCTCGTCCATGCTGTTGGAGTTGTCGAGGATGATGAGGACATTGGGGTTCACCGAGGAGCACATGAAGGGGGGATAGACGGTGTAGACATTCGGCGCCACCGCCTGGGTGGTGAAACTCCATGAAACGCCGGAAAGCGGGTTTCCGGCGAGGTCGGTGATGTCGCTGGACAGGGTGACCGTGTAGGTCGTGTTGTAGGCAAGGAGGTTCGCCGGCGTGAGCGTCAGCCTCTTGTTCGCCGCATCATAGGAGATGGTGCACGGGATGTTGCTGACCCCGTCGGAGACGGTCACGGTGCTCCCGTTCATGGAGGTTGCCAGCATCCCGTTCGCTTCCGTGAAATTTATGACGATGGGGGTGCTCACGGAGGCCCCGGCCGCCCCCGAGGCTGGCGACACGCCGGCCACCGCCGGCGGCGTGGCGTCCACCGTGAAGCTCCAGGTATAGGCCTGCGCCAGGGGATTGGGAGTGGGGCTTGCCGTGTCCTTGATGGCTGTGGTCAGGGCGGCGGTGTAGGCGCCGTCGGCAAGCGCGGCCGACGGATTGAAGGTGGCCGTATTGGTCCCCGCATCGTAGCCTATGCTCCCCCCCACCGACGTACCCCCCTTTTTCAGGGAAAAGCTGGACGTGGTCAGGGTAGCGGTATCGATGAGCTGGCTGAAGGTCGCGGAAACGAGCGGATAGTTCGTCGTCACATAGGGGCTGTTCGGCGTATAGGCGGTGACTGTGGGGGGGGTGTTGTCCGCCGTAAAGCTCCAGGAGCAGACATGGCCGCTGCAGTCGATCGGGTTGCCGGCAGGGTCCTTCTGGGTGCCGTCAAGTGCCACCTGGTATGTTTTCAGGGAGGGGATGGGTGCCGCCGGCCTGAAGGTGGCGACGTTCCCCGACCAGGTGGGGCCAATCAGGGGCACGTAGATGTTGTCCGTGACGTCCAGAAGCGTGACGGAACCGGTATTGACCGTGGACTGGTTCATCCCCTCATCGAAGGTGATGGCGATGTTCGGGGTCGTGGAGGAGACCACCGGCACGTTGGGGACGTACAACGACACGTAGGGAGGGGCGTAGTCCCTGACGGTGAAGGTGAAGGAGGCGTTTGTCCCCATCGTCCCGTTTTTCGTATCCTTGATGCCGCTTCCCCCCCCGATGACGCAGAGGGTGTACTGCTGCCCGGAGGTGTAGGCCGCAGTGGGGGTGAAGGTTATGCTGGAAGTCGGGGTGCCGCTGGTATCGGAAAGGGTTACGCTGCCGAATGTGGTCCCCCCCGAACACGAACTGCCGCTCTTCACGTATGAGTTAGATGCGGTGACGGACGCCGTATTGAGCGGGTTGGAGGTGTTCAGGGTCAGCTTGAACGCCTGGTACTCGTTGACACCGGTCGTCGTGTTCGGGGTCCAGCCGGCCGAAGTGATGGTGGTGCCCGCAAATGCACTGCCCGCATACGCCGTTGCCGCGAACAGGGCCATGGAAGCCAGGAGTCTTTTCATCGCCCACCCCCCAAAGGTTCGACAGCAACGACCAGTCCCGCGACGGTTGAGACCTTGACCGGGGTTTTCAGCGGCAGCCTGTCGATCCTGATGCGCTCGCCTTTGTAGGCCACGATCAGTGCCGGCGAGACCCGGTAGTACAAAGTCCCCCCACCTTCCGACAGGACGAGGGTAAAGGTATTCCCGTTTTTCACCCCGCCGAAAAATCCGGTGGACGTCAACCCGGTCCCGGCCGGCCGCTGCCCGATCCGGACAGCCGCCCCTGCGGGCGCCACATAAAGCAGTGATAAGACTGCAAGAACGGCAAACAGTCGCATGATTCCCTCCTACGCCAAGCACCAGACAGTTCGATCCGCGGCACTAATTTGCGCCGGTTATTTCCGCAATCCCGCCATGAACATTCCGAAAGACGGTCAACGTCGGGCGACAACGGATGTTGGGTGCTGATACAGGCATCCCTGCGTCTTCCACGCGGGTGGATGACGCACTGGTAGAGACCCGACCAGGCCGGGTCCATCTGCAAAAGGACAATGAAGCGGAGGTTATGCCGGGGGGGCGCGGTCGTCTACCGCGGAACAGAAGGTTTTCGAAACAGCTGCTAAAACGGGGTGAATATAGGCGGTTTGGGTAAGGAGGGTTTCGGTTACATGGAGAGAAACGGCAAAATCCGCATCGGATTGATGGTGGGAGGCAAAGCAGATGGCGCAGTCACCGTCGTCATCGCCGTCCACATGGAAGTGAAGGGACTCCGCCAGGAAGGAAAACAGGAAAACGATTGTTAAAATGCAGGCAAAACGTTTGAGCATTTTTCTTGGGTCTCCCGTCTTAATGAATAATAAAAAGCTATCATGGAAAATGTCAAGCTATCTTTTGCCCCACGCCCCTTCCCCTTGACTGT
>DAIEGL010000005.1 GCA_027356255.1 Geobacter sp.
TGCCGAAGTAGCGTTCCACCCGGTGGTAGTTCTCCTTTTTCACCTCCAGGTTCTGCTTTCTCTCGCCGCGCAGTGTCAGGGTATTGTTCTCGATTTTTACCTCGATATCCTTCTGGTCGATGTCCGGCACTTCCGCCTTGATCACCACCGAATCCCGGTCCTCATAGATATCGACCGGCGGCTGCCAGATCCCTTCCCGCAAATCCTCGCCGGATTCCCTGTTCCAGGCCAGGTCCAGCAGGTGGTTCATCTCTTCCTGCATGGTTCTCAGGTCTTTGAAGGGGTTATACTTGACGATTGCCATGGGTTGCCTCCTCCTTATTCCAACTCCAAATCAAGGCGCTATCTTCGTTGGCTCGTCTTCGGCTCCTCAACGTACTATCTTTACTCCTTCGTCGCCTCACTCCTCGCCGCCTTGATTTCATCCTTGATTTGAAATTGGATTAGATCAATTTACATAATAAATAAGCAGTATCTTTACAATGTCAAGGGGGAGAAGTCGTATGAAACGCCTTCTCCCCCTCTCTCTATTCGGTATCTATTCAATTATCTGAACCTTCAGGGCTTATACCCGCTTTCCCTTGGGTACGCTGTGTTTCAGCTTTTTAGAGCCGTCGTAAAGGGTCTGCTTCGTCAGCGACCTCTTCTCCTTCTGGTCCTTCTTGTCATAGTCATATTTAAGGGTTAATTCCGCTTCATTTGCCAGTTGATCGATTTCTTCCACTTCGCGCTCTGTCATACTGACTCCCCTTTTTGTTATGATTACAGGTTGCGTTGCAGCTCATGATGCGGTGATTTTCCTGTCTGCACCCCCTTTCGCTTTTTCTGACATGATATCAGTTTTTCACCCGGATGCAACAGCATTTTGGCGCGCAGCCCGGCTTCGCCGGCCAGATTATTCCCCTTGAAGCGTGGGGAGTAATCGGCTAATATCCTTGGAAATTCAGGTATGAGGTGGCGGATGCTGGTATACAAGGTTGTGGAAGTGAATTCCGTGGCGGAGGATACGCTGGAAGAGGTTCTGAACGAGTGGGCGGCCAAGGGGTGGCATTTCGACGGGATGCATTTCGCCATGCGCGAGTCCAGCAAGCGGCCGAGCATGGCGTTCGTGTTGTTCACCAGGGAGGAGGGGGAATGATGCCGGAAAAACCGACCCTCTACCTCATCGACGGCTCATCATACATCTACCGGGCCTACTACGCCATCCGCCACCTCTCCTCGCCGAAAGGGTTCCCCACCAATGCGCTCTACGGCTTCATCCAGATGCTTTTGAAGGTGATCAAGGAGAAAAAACCGGACCATCTCGCCGTGATTTTCGACGCCGGCCGGCAGACCTTCCGCAACGAGATCTATGCCGACTACAAGGCGAATCGTGCCGCCATGCCCGACGACTTGAGGCAGCAGATCGGGCCGATCAAGGAGGCGGTGCGGGCCTTCAACATCCCGGCGCTGGAGCTTCAGGGGTTCGAGGCGGACGACATCATCGGCACCATTGCCCGCGACTGCGAGGGGCGGGGGATGGCCGCTGTGGTGGTGACCGGCGACAAGGACCTGATGCAGATCGTAAGCGACAGCGTCACGCTTCTGGACACCATGAAGGACAAGGTGTCGGGGCCTGCCGAGGTGGCGGAGCGGTTCGGCGTGGGACCGGAACGGGTCGTGGACATCCTAGGTCTTGCCGGCGACTCTTCCGACAACATCCCGGGGGTTCCCGGCATCGGCGAGAAGACGGCGATCAAGCTGGTAAACGACTTCGGGTCGCTGGATGAGCTCCTGGCCCGGGCCGATGAGGTGAAGGGGAAGACCGGCGAACGTCTGCGGGAATTCGCCGAGCAGGCCCGCCTCTCCCGGCGGCTCGCAACCATCGACTGCCAAGTCCCCCTCGCCTGGTCTTACGACGACTTCGCCGCGTCTCCGCAGGACAACCGGCGGCTGGCGGAGTTGTTCAAAGAATACGGCTTCACGACGCTGATGAAGGAGCTGACCAGCGAGGCGACGCTCTCTGCGGAAGATTACCGGACTGTCCTCTCCGCCGACGATTTTACCCGTCTCGTCGGGCAACTGGCGGGAGCCGAGGCCTTTGCCGTCGATCTGGAGACCACGAGCCTCAACCCGCTCGAAGCGGAGATCGTCGGCATCTCCTTCTCTTTCCGCGAGCACGAGGCGTACTACGTCCCGGTCGGACACATCTATCCGGGGGCGCCGCCTCAGCTCCCCCGCGACGAGGTCCTGGATGCGCTCAGGCCGCTCTTGCTCGACCCGGCGCGGCGCAAGATCGGCCAGAACATCAAGTACGACTACCAGGTGCTGCGTCGGGCCGGGATCGACATGCGGGGAATCTGGAGCGACACCATGCTCGCCTCCTATCTGCTCAATCCGGCCCGCACCAGCCATGGGCTCGATTCCCTTGCCGTGGAATTTCTCGACCACAGGATGATCTCCTATGCCGAGGTGGCGGGGAAGGGGAAGGAGCAGAAGAACTTCGCCCAGGTGGAGGTGGAGAAGGCGTCGGTCTATTCCTGTGAAGACGCCGACGCCACCTGGCTCCTGCACGGGCTCTTTCTGCCGAGGCTTGCCGAAGCGGGGATGGATCGGCTCTTTTTCGAGCTGGAGGTGCCGCTGGTCAAGATCCTCGCCGGGATGGAACTGCACGGTGTGAAGCTCGACCTGAAACTTCTGCAGCACCTCTCGGAGGGGTTCGGCGGCCGGCTCGCCGACCTGGAGGCAGGGATCTTCTCCCTGGCGGGGGGGGAGTTCAACGTCAACTCGCCGAAGCAGCTGGGGGAGGTGCTTTTCGAGCGGCTGCAGCTTCCCGCGGGCAAAAAGACCAAGACCAAGACCGGCTGGTCCACCAACGTGGACGAGCTGGAAAGGCTCGCCGGGGAGCACGAGATCGCCCGGCTGATCCTCCAGTACCGGAGCCTGGCCAAGCTGAAGTCCACCTACACCGACGCCCTCCCCAAGCTCGTCGATGCCGGAACGGGGAGGGTGCATACCTCCTACAACCAGGCAGTGACCAACACCGGCCGGCTCTCCTCCTCGGAGCCGAACCTGCAGAACATCCCGGTCCGTTCCGAGGAGGGGCGCAGCATCCGCCGTGCCTTCATCGCCGAGGATGGGTGTCTGCTCCTTTCCGCCGACTATTCCCAGATCGAACTCAGGGTACTGGCCCACCTGTCCGAGGACCGGGTCTTCTGCGACGCCTTCGCCAGGGACGAGGACATTCATACCAGGACCGCCGCCGAGGTGTTCGGCCTCTTCCCGGAGATGGTCACCCAGGAGATGCGGCGTCAGGCCAAGACCATCAATTTCGGCGTCATCTACGGCCAGGGGGCGTTCAGCCTGGCCAGGGAGCTCGGCGTATCGACAAAGGTGGCCAAGGAGTTCATCGACAACTACTTTGACCGCCACTCCGGCGCCAGGGCGTTTCTCGACGGCTGCGTCCGGCAGGCGGAGGAGACTGGGCACGTTTCCACGCTCCTCGGCCGCCGCCTCCCGATCCCGGATATCAAGAGCTCAAACGGCAACGTCCGCGCCTTTGCCCAGCGGAACGCAGTCAACTACCCGATACAGGGGTCTGCGGCCGACATCATCAAGCGGGCAATGGTCCGCGTGGCCGACCGGATGGGACGCGAGGGGATGAAGAGCCGTCTCATAATGCAGGTCCATGACGAATTGGTGTTCGAGGTGCCGGAAGGGGAAAGGGTGGCGATGGAGCGGCTCGTGAAACACGAAATGGAGCATGCGGTAGCTTTGCGCGTACCGCTCAGGGTGGATATGAACTTCGGCCGGAACTGGAGCGAGGCCCACTGACCGTATGCTGCCGCGGGGGCGTGATGGTGTTACAGGGGGAGCATCATGGCACAGACCATCTCGCCCGTCTGGCGCCAGGGACCGGTTTTCTTTTTTTCCGTTTCGATCTTTCCTGCTGAATCGATCTTTTCGGCTGGATAGATGACGGCCCTGTCCTTCCCTTCCATCTTGGCCCGGTACAAGGCGTTGTCCGCCTGTTGAATGAGATTGCAGATAGGGGTTGTCGCCGTGTCGAAGGTGCAGGCGATGCCGATGCTTGCCGTCAGCTTGAAGTGGCGCCCGTCAAAGGCAAATGTCGTGGAGTCGAGCCTGGTCCGCAGGCGTTGGGCGATCTCGCCGGCCTTTGACGCCGGCGTGGTAGTCAGTATGACGGCAAATTCCTCTCCCCCGTAGCGCGCCACGAGGTCGGCCCCCCTGAAGCTTTCGCGCAGGATCCTGCCGAAGGTGGCCAGCACGTGATCTCCCGCGGTATGGCCGAAGGTGTCGTTGACCTGTTTAAAGTCGTCCAGGTCGATCAGGAGCATGGAGAGGGGCATCAGCTTCTGCCGCTCCCCTTCAAGCCCCAGCATCTCGTCAAAGACGCGGCGGTTGAACAGGCCTGTGAGGCTGTCCCGCATGGCCAGCTCCTTCACCTTGCCGTATTCCAGCGAATTCCTGAGTACGCAGGCAAAATTTTCAGCGATGCTCGTCAGAAACTGGACGGAGAAACGGCTGACGGCCCGTTTGTGGAAGAGGACCTCGATGCTTCCCATTTCTTCCGGCAGCTCGAAAGAATATCGGCGGAAGCGGGCATTGTCGTTGCATGATGGCGCCGGATCGCCTGCGTCAAAATTGCAGACAGGGTCCGCGTCGGCAGGGTTTCCGCCCGATTGCTCCGTTTGCGCCGGCGAAAAGGTCAGCGTACTGCCGTTGAGCTCCGGTGAAAGGAAAAAAACGATCCTATGGTAGGGGATATGTTCGTACAGGACCCTTGCCGCAATGGCGCAGACATCGTTCGTGTCGAGAGAGGCATTGATGGCCCCCATGAACTTTCCGATGAACAGGGCCTCATTCAGCCTCCTCTGCAGTTCCGTCTCCCTGTGGTGCCCGGATTCGCTCTCTTCCACCCACTGGGGGGTATCTTCCTTGGTCAAACTTTTCATTAGCTGGTTCCTTTCATACGGTTGCAGCATGTCTGAAATGTATTACCGGATCATCCGTTTGCCCTTGCAGCAGATGCGCTCAGGGGTGGTGCAAAGTCGCTCTGAAGTGAATCTTGGTGCTGCAAGATGCCTGCCAATGCGCCAGCGGCGACTCAGGCCGTCCTGAGGACGCATTGACAGCCGCTCCGGGAGGATTGCCCGGCTGCAGGAGACGTACGTGGCCGTTAATTGTCGCTTCCGGTCAAAATGTTGACTGCGACAGGCGTTGGGTGAACCGGGGCAGCGATGGGTGAGGTGGTTTGTGAAGGCTTTATGAACTCTTTCTTTTGCTTTCTAAAAACTTGTGCTAAGCTCGGCATCATTTTCAGAGGGCTGTATCGCATTCAGTGGCGTTTTCGGCCGAAAAACAAGCGGCCGCTGCAATTGAAAGGAGGCTTTTCCAGTGGAACAGAGGAAATTCGACCGGTTTGGTTTTAGGGCCGAAGCTCTCATAACCCATAACGGCGTGACGTTCAGAGGCGAGGTGGCGGATCTGAGCCTGCGGGGCCTGTTTGTAAAAACCGACCATCCTCTGGCCGTCGATGATACGGTATCGGTGGCGATAAAATTCGAGGGGGCCGATGAAAAGTTCTCGTTTTCGATCCCGGCAACGGTTGTGAGAACGGCCGAAACCGGTATCGGGCTCAGTTTCAAGAGGATCGACGTCGATTCTGTGCTCAACGAGAAGAAAAGCGGAGCAGGCGAACGTGACAACGAGTTTGAGGCGTTTGTGGGGGGAGGCGGGAGACCGGCCGAAGCCTGAGGTTAAGACTGCCTGTTTAGAATGGAAAGGACCAGCACACGCTGGTCCTTTTTTGTTTAGGGCTGCGCCGGGACAATACCCATGCTGTCTTCGAGCATTATCTCCAGTTCTGCGAGCATGAGCTCCTTCATTCCCAATACCTGCGCCTCTAACGATGCCGCCAGAACAATGGTCGGATCATGGTCCGGACCGAGACCTATTTTCCGGCAGGCGCTGTCCACAAGCCGCACGGTGGAGAGGAGCACGTTGCCCGTATCGTAATGCTCCAGATGGTGGTCTCGGACGATCACGCAGTAGGCGTCCGGGAGGTTCCATTTCTGCAGGAGAGAATATCCCGACTCGCAGTGGATGGCCCCCATGATTTCCCGGGTCAGGGCCTTGGAGAACCTCAGACCGGACTGCTTCGTCACCAGCATCTTTTCAATCACCTTCAGGATGAACAGCTTGCCGATGTCATGAAGGAGTCCCCCCAGAAAGGCTTCCTGCGCCATGCTTTTGTATCCGCCCTTCTCCGCCAGCCACCTGCTCCCCAGCGCACACCCCATGGCATGCCTCCAGAGGGACTGGGCGAATCCCTGCAGTTCCGGCACGGCGAATCTGTAATTCTCCTCCTGGTTTGCCATCATGGCGATGCTTGCGACCTGCTTGGCCCCCAGTCGGATCACCGCTTCCTGTATGGTCGCCACCTTGCTCAACCCGCTGAAGAACGCCGAATTGGCGAGACGCAGCATCTGGCTGGCCAGGGCCTGGTCTTTCAGGATGAGGCTTACGACGCTCTCGATTGTGAAGTCGCTCGTCTTCAGTATCTGCTGAAGCTTGAGGGCGATAGGGTGGAAGAGCGGCAGCTGCAACTCTTCCATAGTCAATTGATCCCTGACGATGTCTACAAAGGGTCTGTTTTCCACCGGTCACTCCCCCAGAAGCCTGCGAATTTCGTTGATCGGCCGCGGTTTTCCCAGCCGGGGCAGCATGCGGATGACGTCCGGGAGAGAGACGAGCCCCATCGCCGCCTTTGACAGCCCGGATTCCATGAGTGTGACGAGACCGGAGGTCTCGGTGCTGATGCGTCTGATCTCGTAGGACGTTTTCTTGCTGAGGATGGCGTCTTTTACCATTTCATTCAGTACCAGCATTTCGAAGACGCCGATGCGGCCGCGATAGCCGCTGAAACGGCAGCGGTTGCACCCCCGTCCGATCCTGAAATCGTTCCCCTTCAGTTCTTCGTTGCCGTAGCCGAGGCGGCGCAGTTCTGTAGGGGTCGGTACGTACGGCTCGGCGCAGTGCGGACAGACCCTCCGCAGGAGCCTTTGCGCCAGAACGCAGACGACCGTGGATGAGATGAGGAAGGCCTCGATGTTCATGTTCATGAGCCGGAGAAGGCCGCCGATACTGTCTTCGGTGTGAAAGGTGGTAAGCACCTTGTGGCCGGTCAGCGCGGCCTGGATGGCCGTCTCCGCCGAGAATGTGTCGCGGATTTCTCCGAGGACGATGATGTCCGGGTCCTGGCGTACGATGTGGCGCAGCGTCTCTTCAAAGGTGACGCCTATCTTTGTGTTGATGGAGCATTGGGAGATGCCGTCGATAATGTACTCTACTGGATCCTCTGCGGTGATGATAGACGTGTTGAGGTTGTTCATGTGGTGAACGCAGCTGTAGAGGGTCGAGGTCTTGCCGGAACCGGTGGGGCCGGTGACGATGAGCACCCCGCTCGGCGTATCGACGGCGTCGTCAAGGAACCTCTCCAGCATCCGTGGCGGCATGCCGATGTCCTTGATGTCGAGGAGCTCCCCTTTTTTGTTCAGAAGGCGCAGCACGATCTTTTCGCCATAGATGGTGACATAGAAAGAGACGCGCAGGTCGAGGGTGAATCCGTACTTGTCGCTCTCGTAGAGGATTCTCCCGTCCTGGTGACGCCTCCTTTCGGCGATATCCGCCTCGGCAAGGATCTTGATCCGGCTGCTGATCGGCGGCGCCAGCTCCCTGGGGAAGTCCTTGTGCAGCATCAGCACGCCATCGCGTCGAAAACGGACCCGGAGCCGGTCTTTCATGGGCTCGATGTGGATGTCGCTGACAGCCTCCTTGACCGCCTCTTCAAAAAGGGCGTTGACAATTCCCATGATGGTGTTTTCATCGACCACTGCGGAGTCGCCTCTGACGCCGCTCCGTTTGAAAAAGTCGATCGCCTCGCGAATCCCCTTGCGGGTCGATATGGCGAAATCCAGGTTTGTGCCGAAGATCTTTTCAGCGGCCGCCCGGTCCTGCGTGTCCAGGGGGTCGGCGAACACCACCAGCACCTTTCCGTCCTTTGCCGACACCGGTATGAAATTATGGCCGGAGAGCGTCTGCAGCGGGACCCTGGCGAGGATGGCGCGGTCGATGGCCGCTATGTCCAGATCGAGGCATGGAAAGCCGAGCTGGAAAGCGAGGGTCTCGGCGAAGGCCAGTTCGTCGATGAAGCGGTTGTCAACGAGGACCTCGCCCAGTCTCGTCGCGCCGTTCGATTCCTTCTGGATGCCTAGGGCCGTCTGCAGGTCCGCCGGTTTCAAATGTCCCAGCTCGACCAGGAGATCGCCGATCCTGACCGATACCATGTTCTTCAGCAGTGCGTCGCGGAGCCCTTCCTTGCTGATAAACCCCAGCTCCTGCAGCACTGAAGTCAGGGTCTTCGGCGAAGAGAGCTTCGACTTGACCCTCTTGGCGTAGAGAAGGTCCTGTGGCGAGAGATGCCCTTCCTTGACCAGCAGGGCAGCGATCTCGCTGCCGGAATCGAGTTCGTTCCGCAGCGCCGGGGGGGACGCAGATAAGGCCCTCGCGCGTTTGCCCCTGCCGGTGTTGTCAACTATGTCATCAGCCATCACATTTCCCGACCCGAAATCCTGCGTAGTTAATGCAGTTATCGGTAATCCGCCGCTAAACTTTAATGATTCCGACTGCAAACGCTGTTTGTTGACTTTGCCATGCACGGTTGGTAGTATGATCGCCTCTCGTGGGCTGTCCGGGGCTGATTAGCCCGGTAAAATGGGGCGGTTGCCCCCTCAAATAAGGAGGCTGCTTATGCTGAAAAAGGTCTGGTTGCTGGCGGTATTGACGGCTCTTTCCATGTCGTTGACCGGTTGTCTGGTGGGGGAGGGGAAATACCTGAAGAAGGTCGAAGAAGCGGAAAATCTCGACAAGAGCCTGACCTCGCTGCAACAGCAGTTCAGGTCACTCAATGCCGAAAACGAGGGGTTGAAGGCAACCGTTGATAAGCTGAACAAGGAAGTTGCGGGGTTGGGCAAGGAAAAGGAAAAGCTCGTGGCCGACAACAGGGAGCTGGACAAGGTGCTCAAGGCGAAATCCGACACCCTGTCGAAAAACATAACGGAGCTGCGGCAGAAGATCGCCGACCTGGAAAACGAAAACGCCGGGCTGAAGGAGGATATCGCCAACCTGCAAAAGGCCAAGGAAGAAGAGGTGCAGAAGACGAGCAAGACCTACGAGGACCTGCTGGACAAGATGAAGAGCGAGATATCCCAGGGACAGGTGACCATCTCGGAGCTGAAGGGGAAGCTGACGGTGAACATGGTTGACGCCGTTCTCTTCGATTCGGGCAAGGCGGAGGTGAAGCCCGACGGGCTCCTCGTGTTGCAGAAGGTGGTCGATATCCTGAAAAACATCAAGGACAAGTCGATCCGCATCGAGGGGCACACGGACAACGTGCAGATAAGCGGCGCCCTGACGAAAAAGTTTCCGACCAACTGGGAGCTTTCGGCCGCCCGCGCTATCAATGTTACCCGCTACCTGCAGCAGCAGGGGATCGATCCTGCCAACCTGGCTGCGGTTGCCTACGGCGAATATAAACCGGTCGCGGGCAACGATACCCCCGAGGGGCGGACAAAGAACCGGCGCATCGAGATCATCCTGGTGCCGAAGGAGTAACGGATGCCACGAGCCGATTCGGGGCCAAACTCAAGGGAGGCCGGTTCCCATGAAAAAGGATAAAAAAGTTCAGGCAAAGGACAAGCCCTTCGTCAACTCCCCCTTCAAGGCCTTGAAGGGGGAGTTGACGAAGCTGCCGGATCAGCAGAAGAAGGATGTCGCCGCCCCCTTGCAGCCGAAGCCGCCCGCCGCGGAAGTGGATGACGCGGAACTGTTTCTGCGCGAGTTCGCCGATGTCAGGAGATTGCATACGCCGTCTTCCACCCCCGGCAAGGCGCCGAAGCCCGCCGCGCCCATTGCGCGAAAGATCGACGAGGAGGAGCGGCGCATCTTTCTCCAGGCACTGGAGAAGCTGGAGATGGACGTGGTCTTCGAGGATGAGCTGCCCGAGGACGTCCGGCCGCTTCGGCCGCAGACGTCCAGCAGGATGCGGCAGTTGAGGCGGGGGACGATCCGCATCGATTACCAGCTCGACCTGCACGGCCTGACCAGGGACGAGGCGCTGGAGAGCCTGGCATGCTTCATCGGCGGCGCCTTCAATCGCGGCCAGAAGGGGGTGCTGGTCATTACCGGCAAGGGGAACAATTCTCCCGGCGAGCCGGTGCTGCAAACTGCTGTGGCAGGCTGGCTGCGCGACAAGGGGAAGGGGATGGTCGCCGAGTTCTCCCCCGCGCCGCGCCAGATGGGGGGGGCGGGGGCTTTTGTCGTTTTCCTCAAGGAGAAGGTAAAAACTGCGGAAAAAATCGAAACGGCCTGAAACGTCTTCTTGACAAACCGGATGAACAATTATAGAGTTTAGCCTATCGGTTTAATAGGGTTATGAGATGATATCCAAAAAGACGAAATACGCGCTGAAGGCTCTGATCTATCTGGCCAGGGAATTTGACAAGGGGCCGATCCTGATCGCCGATCTGGCGCGCGATGAGAGGATTCCGAAGAAATTCCTGGAACTGATCCTCCTGACCCTGAAGAACAACGGCATACTCCAGAGCAGGAAGGGGAAGGGGGGCGGCTACTACCTGGGCAAGTCCCCCAAAGAGATCAGCATGGGGAACGTGATCAGACTCCTCGAAGGTCCACTGGCGCCGGTCCCCTGCGTTAGTGAAACCGCCTACGCAAAATGCGAAGAATGCCTGGATGAAAGGACCTGCGGCATTCGGCTGATGATGAAGGATGTCCGTGACGCCATTGCAAAGATTTTAGACGGCACGACCCTCGCCGATGTGCTCGAACGTACCGCGCGGGCCGAGCAGCAGGAAAAAGGGGTCTTGCACTACTACATCTGATTTTTTTGTCTCATTAAACTACTAAACAGATAGATTAAAAGATGTGAAAGGATGTCATAAGGGGTATGATATGAAATCATGGGAAAAAACGGGCAGAATCATCGTCTTCACCGCACTGGCCGTTGCCGCGCCCGTCGCCGCACTGGCGGGAGTCAAGCTGCTCAACGTGTCCTACGATCCGACCCGGGAACTCTATCAGGAGTTCAACGGGGCCTTTGCCCGGTACTGGAAGAAAAATAGCGGGGAGGACGTTATCGTCAGGCAGTCCCACGGCGGTTCCGGCAAGCAGGCGCGTGCGGTCATCGACGGCCTCGATGCCGACGTGGTGACGCTGGCGCTGGCTTACGACATCGACGAGGTCCACGACAAGGCCAGGCTGATCCCCGAGAACTGGCAGAAGCGCCTGCCCAACAACAGTTCTCCGTATACCTCCACCATCGTCTTCCTGGTGCGCAAAGGGAATCCGAAGAAGATCAGGGACTGGAACGACCTGGTGCGGCCGGGGGTCGCGGTGATCACCCCCAACCCGAAAACCTCCGGCGGCGCCCGCTGGAACTACCTGGCTGCCTGGGGTTACGCCCTGAAGCAGAGGGGGGGGGACGAGGCCAAGGCGAGGGACTTTGTTGCCAGGCTTTACAAGAACGTTCCGGTCCTCGATTCCGGCGCCCGCGGCTCGACGACCACCTTTGTCCAGAGGGGGATCGGCGATGTGCTCCTCGCCTGGGAGAACGAGGCGTTTCTCGCGGTGAACGAGCTGGGTAAGGACAGGTTCGAGATCGTCGTACCGTCGCTCTCAATCCTGGCAGAGCCGCCGGTAGCCGTGGTGGACAGGGTGGTGGACCGGAAGCGGACCCGCCGGGTGGCGGAAGAGTACCTCCGATACCTCTACACCCCTGAGGGGCAGGAGATAGCAGCCAGGAACTACTACCGCCCCCGCGACAAAAAGGTCGCGGCACGGTACGCCAAGGTGTTCCCCCGGGTGAAGCTCTTTACCATCGACGAGCTCTTCGGCGGTTGGCGAATGGCGCAGAAGAAGCACTTCGCCGACAACGGCGTGTTCGACAGGATCTACGCTGCGGGTAAGTAACATGGCGTAGGGGCGGCCCCCTGTGTCCGCCCTGTTATCCACAACGGAAAAGGTCGCACACGCGGGTGCGACCCTACGGGGTATATCGATGAAATTCTTCAGCAAAAACCGACATAACGTCCTTCCCGGCTTCGGCCTGACGCTCGGCTACACGGTCTTCTACCTCTGCCTGATCGTGCTGATCCCCCTGTCGGCACTGCTCTTCAAGACGGCGACCCTCTCCTTCGGGGATTTCATGGCGGCCGTGACCGCGCCGCGGGTGGTCGCCTCCTACCGGGTGACATTCGGCGCCGCGTTCCTTGCTGCGGCCATAAATGCCCTGTTCGGGGTGCTGGTGGCCTGGGTGCTGGTGCGGTACCGATTTCCGGGCAAGAGGATCATCGATGCCCTGGTCGATCTTCCCTTTGCCCTGCCGACGGCGGTTGCCGGCATTACCCTGGCATCGGTCTATGCCCCGAACGGCTGGCTCGGCAGATGGCTGGAACCGCACGGCATCAAGGTCGCCTACACGCCCCTTGGCATCCTCGTGGCAATGGTCTTCATCGGCCTGCCGTTCGTCGTGCGCACCGTCCAGCCGGTGCTGGAGGAGATGGAAGCGGAGATCGAGGAGGCCTCCGCCTGCCTGGGCGCCAATCGCTGGCAGACGTTTTACCGGGTCCTTTTTCCGGTAATGTTCCCGTCGCTTCTGACCGGATTCGCCCTCTCCTTTGCCCGGGCGGTCGGAGAGTACGGCTCGATCATCTTCATTGCCGGCAACATGCCGATGGTTTCGGAAATCACCCCGCTTCTGATCATCACCAAGCTGGAACAGTATGATTACGCCGGGGCCACGGCCATTGCCTCGGTCATGCTCTTGGCCTCGTTCATCATCCTGTTTGCCGTCAACCTGCTCCAGAAATGGAGCAGGCGGTTTGCGGAACGATAAAGGGAGTGGGAAATGAACCCGATTGGCGGCCTGAACCCTAAAAAAGAGCGGAAACCGGGCGCGGAGCTGACGGAGCCGGCGCCGGTGCGCTGGCTGCTCATCACCGTTGCGCTCGCCTTTCTCGCCCTCTTCCTTCTGCTGCCGCTGGCGGCGGTCTTCAGCCAGGCCCTGGAAAAAGGGGCGGAGGCCTACTTCGCCGCCTTCAGCGACGCGGACGCCCTGTCCGCCATCAGGCTCACCCTGCTGACGGCGGCGATCTGCGTGCCGCTCAACCTGGTTTTCGGCGTTGTCGCCTCCTGGCTGATCGCCAAGTTCGACTTTCGCGGCAAGAGCCTTCTCGTCACCCTGATAGATCTCCCCTTCTCCGTTTCTCCGGTCATATCCGGCCTGATCTATGTCCTCCTCTTCGGGCTCCAGGGGTGGTTCGGGCCGTGGCTTTCCGCGCATGACATCAAGATCCTCTTCGCCATCCCCGGGATTGTCCTGGCTACCATCTTCGTCACCTTCCCCTTCGTTGCGCGGGAACTCATCCCCCTCATGGAGGCGCAGGGGCGGGATGAAGAGGAGGCCGCCCTGGTGCTGGGCGCCGGCGGATTGCAGACCTTCTTCCGGGTGACCCTCCCGAACATCAGGTGGGGGATACTCTACGGCGTAATCCTCTGTAACGCCCGCGCCATGGGGGAATTCGGCGCGGTATCCGTGGTCTCCGGCCATGTGCGCGGTTCCACCAATACCATCCCGCTTCATGTGGAGATCCTTTACAACGAGTACGACTTTGTGGCGGCGTTTGCCGTGGCGTCGCTCCTGGCGATGCTGGCCATCGTCACCCTGGTGGCGAAGAGCCTCGTCGAGTGGCGGATCAACCGGGACCGGCAGCCGGCGCCCGGCAATGAGTAACATCCAGAATCTTTAAATGGGGAAACCGCATGAGTATTGATGTAAGGAACATAACCAAGAGCTTCACCGGGTTTGCCGCGCTGAAGGACGTCAGCGTGGATATCCCGACCGGCGAGCTGATCGCCCTTTTGGGGCCGTCCGGCTGCGGCAAGACCACGCTGCTGCGGATCATCGCCGGCCTGGAAACTCCGGACAGCGGCAGCATCCGCTTCCACGGAGAGGACACCACGCGCCGGGACGTGCGCGAGCGCAATGTGGGGTTCGTCTTTCAACACTACGCCCTGTTCAAGCACATGACGGTTTTCGAGAATATCGCCTTCGGCCTCAAGGTCCGGCCGCGCAGCACCAGACCGGGGAAGGCGGAGATCAGCACCAAGGTGCACGAGCTGATCCGGCTCGTGCAGCTGGAGGGAATGGCCCAGCGTTATCCGTCGCAGCTTTCCGGCGGGCAGCGCCAGCGGGTTGCCCTGGCCCGGGCACTGGCCGTGGAGCCGAAGGTGCTCCTCCTCGACGAGCCGTTCGGCGCCCTCGACGCGCGGGTGCGCCAGGAGCTGCGCCGCTGGCTGCGCAGGCTCCACGACGAGCTGCACATCACGAGCGTCTTCGTCACCCATGACCAGGAGGAGGCCCTTGAGGTTGCCGACCGGGTGGTGATCATGAACGGGGGAACGGTCGAGCAATCGGGAACGCCGGAGGAGGTCTACGACCGCCCCGCGACCCCCTTTGTCTATAACTTCCTCGGCAACGTCAACCTGTTTCATGGCCGGCTTCATGAGGGGCGTGTGCGGCTTGGGCAAATGGAGCTGTCCGCTCCGGAGCATGCCGCTTTGCCTGACCAGCCGGCAGTGGGGTACGTGCGCCCCCACGACCTGGAGATCGAGCGGAGCCATGCGGACAGTTCCTCTGTTGAGGCGGTGATTCGCCGCATCCACTCGATCGGGCCGATCGTGCGGGTGGAACTGGAGCGGGGGGATACCGTTGAAAGCCTCGATGCGGAACTGACCAGGGATGTTTATCAGCGACTGGCGCTCAAGGTTGGTGAGACCGTCTTCGTCAGGGCGCGGAAATTCCGCGTGTTTGTCGATGATTACCAGATATGATTTTTTTTGAAAGCCATTTCGCCAGAACCGGTGTACAGTCGGAAAATCGGATGGGAACAGGTTGACGGGTAACGGCCGCAACGTCAAGGAATCATAGGCATGGGCGAGGATGTACAGAAGGCTGCGCTGCGCCTGGATAAGGTCGGCATCGTGCGCCAGGGGCGTGACGGGGAGACGGTGGAGATCCTCCGGGAGGTCTCCCTTTCGGCCCGAAGCGGTGAGATCACCGCCATCGTCGGCCCTTCCGGCGGGGGGAAGAGCTCCCTGATCCGTCTCATCAACCGCCTCGACGACCCGACCACCGGGAAAATCCTCCTGGATGGGGAGGATATCCAGCGACTCGATCCCCTCATGCTGCGCCGCCGGGTCGCCATGGTGCTGCAGAAACCTTTCATGTTCGATGGGACGGTGCTTGCCAACCTGCAGCGCCCGTTTCTCTACCGGCAGGAGCCGCTCCCCGGTACCGGGAGCGAAGAACTGCGGCATGCCATGGAACTGGCCCGCGTAAGCTCCGACCTGATCGAACGTGATGCCCGCACCCTATCCCTGGGGGAGCAGCAGCGGGTGAGCCTGGCCCGCGCCCTGATCACCCGGCCCCAAGTGCTGCTCCTCGACGAGCCGACCAGCGCCCTCGACCGTCCCACCGCCGACAGACTGGCCGCGACCTTCCATGACATCTGCCGTTCCCAACAGATTACGGTTATCCTGGTGACCCACGACCTGCGGCTGGCGGGAAGGATCGCCGATTACCTCATCTATCTGGAGGGGGGACGGATTCTGGAGGAGGGACGGGGGGAAGAGATGCTCGCCCGCCCGCAAACAGCCGAACTGCGGCGCTTCCTGGCGGAGCCGGACGAAAAGGAGTCCTGAACCGGTGGAAAACGCAAAGATTATCAATCTGGAGTTGCTGGACCTGGCGCTCGCCTACGGCCTTGTTCTTTTGGCCATCGGCCTGGCGCGCCTGTCGCGCATCGGAGAGGTGCGGCAGATGTTGTGGGCTTCGGTGCGGATGGTGTTCCAGCTTCTCGCAGTGGGCTATCTGCTCCATCTGGTGTTTGCCGTCCGGAGCCCCCTGGCGGTAATCGCCATTCTGCTCGCCATGGCCGGCTTTTCGCTGCAGGTCATGGGGGGGCGGATCAGGAAGAAGATGCCGCATTTTTACCGGGTGGTGGGGACCTCCCTGTTCATCGGCTGCGGCGGGGTGACTTTCCTCTTCTGCGGCCTGGTGGTCGGTTATTCTCCCTGGTACGACCCCCGCTACCTGATACCCCTGGCGGGGATGATCATCGGCAACTCCATGAACGGCGCGAGCCTAGCAGCAGAGCGGCTCTCGGCAGAGATGCGTGAGCGGCGCGAGGAGATCGAAACCGCTTTATGTCTGGGGGCGACAGCCCGCCAGTCATCGGAGACGGCGGTGCGCCACGCCTTTCGCGCAGCGCTCATGCCGACCATGAACACCATGGCGGCCATGGGGATCGTCTCCCTCCCCGGCATGATGACCGGCCAGATCCTTTCCGGCACAGAACCGGTGATTGCGGTGCGCTACCAGATCGCCATCATGTGCGCAATTACCGGCGCGGTCGCCATCACCGCCTTTCTCATCCTCCTCCAGGGGTACCGCCATTACTTCACCTCTGCACACCAGCTCCGGGAGCGCCAGGGGTGATGGCGGCATCCCCTCCTCCCTTTCAAAACAAAATTGTTGACAAAAAAATACCGGCTTGCTAACTTTTGTCCACGGTTAACTTAACCGATTTAGTCGGTAATTGTTCAGCGGTAAAAACCGGCAACGATGATGTCACATCGTTGCACCACAATTGAATAGATATATTCTTATCCAGAGCGACCGAGGGACTGGCCCTATGACGTCGCGGCAACCCCCTGAAAAGGGAAGGTGCCAAATCCTGCGAAACCATGAGGTTTCGGGAGATAAGGAAGAGAGCGCTCCAACAATGGATCCTCTTCCGCCCCCGGAAGGGGATTTTTCATTTTGGAGGTAATATGAACATCGCTACGCAGGCAGCACAGCTCGGATTGGAGTGGGACGTAAGGACCGGGTCGGTGACGGTCCCGATCTATCAGACGGCGACGTTTCGCCACCCCGGGTTGGGGCAGAGCACGGGGTACGACTACAGCCGCTCGGGCAATCCGACCCGGCAGGCGCTGGAAGAGGGCATCGCCCGGCTGGACGGCGGGGTGCGCGGCTTCGCCTACGCATCGGGCATGGCGGCCATCACCAACCTGCTCCTCCTCTTCCAGCCGGGGGACCACCTGGTCGTTACCGAAGACCTCTACGGCGGCACCTACCGGCTCTTCGAACAGGTCTTCCAGCAGTACGGCCTGGAATTCACCTACGTGGACACCACGGACATGGCGGCGGTCGAGGGGGCGTTCAAGACCAATACCCGCGGGCTGTTTGTCGAGTCCCTGACCAATCCGCTTTTGAAGGTGGCCGATATACGGGCGCTCGCCGCCCTCTGCAAGGAACGGGGGGCGCTTTGCATAGTCGACAACACCTTTCTCACCCCTTACCTCCTCCGGCCGCTGGAGCTGGGGGCGGACATCACCGTCTACAGTGCCTCCAAGTACCTGGCCGGTCACAACGACACGGTGGCCGGGCTGGTGGTGGCGAAAGAACCGCAGCTGGCCGAAAGGGTCTACTTCCTGCAGAATTCGGTCGGCGCCGTGCTCGGCCCCCAGGACTCCTGGCTGGTGATCCGGGGGATGAAGACCCTGTCGGTGCGCATGGACCGGCAGCAGGAGAACGCGGCACGGATCGCCTCCTGGCTGGAAGGGCATCCACGGGTGGCACGGGTCCATTACCCGGGACTGGCCGACCATCCCGGTCACGCCCTGTTGCAGTCCGAGTCCGCAGGGTTCGGCGCCATGATCGCCTTCGAGGTGAATGAGCCGGCCCAGGTGGAGCGGCTCCTCACGAAGACAAGCCTCATCTCATTCGCCGAAAGCCTGGGAGGGGTGGAGACGCTCATCACCTTTCCAGAAGCGCAGACACATGCAGACATCAAGCCGGAGATCCGCAAAAGGCTCGGGATCAACAACGTGCTCCTGCGCCTTTCGGTGGGGATCGAGGATGCGGACGACCTGATCGCCGACCTGGCCAAGGCGTTTGAATAGAAGGAACGAGGATAAAGGAACGAGGATAAAGGAACGAGGATAAAGGAACGAGGATAAAGGAAAAGCGATAGGTTTGCCTAGCACCCCGCACCTCGCACCCCGCACCCCGCACCCCGAACCCCGCACCCCGCACCCCGAACCCCGCACCCCGAACCTCGAACCTCGAACCTCGAACCTCGAACCTCGAACCTCGAACCTCGAACCTCGAACCTCGAACCTCGAACCTCGCACCCCGAACCTCGCACCTCGAACCTGATTTTAAGGAGAAAACATCATGAAAATCGGCACAAAGATCATCCATAACGGCCACGGCATCGACCCTTACACCAAGGGGCTTTCCATCCCCATCTACCAGGTTTCCACCTTTGCCCAGGAATCGGTGGACCATTTCGGCAAGTGGGACTACGCCCGCTCCGGCAACCCGACTCGCGAGGCCCTGGAGGAGACCATTGCCATCCTGGAAAACGGCACCCACGGCTTTGCCTTCGCTTCGGGAATGGCTGCCATCTCCTCGGTGCTCCTGCTCTTTTCTCCCGGCGACCATCTGGTGGTCTGCGAGGACGTCTACGGCGGCGCCTTCAGGGTGCTCACCACTCTTTTCAAGCGTCTCGGCATCGAGACGACCTTTGTGGACGCCACCGACCCGGCGCGCATTGCCGCAGCCATCCGAGCCAATACCAAGGGGATCTACCTGGAGACGCCGTCCAACCCACTTTTGAAGGTCACCGACCTGGCCGCGGCAGTGGCACTGGCCAAGGCGAATGGGCTTCTGACCCTGGTGGACAACACCTTCATGACCCCTTATCTGCAAAGGCCGCTGGAGCTTGGGTGCGACATCGTCCTGCACAGCGGCACCAAGTTCCTGAACGGCCACAGCGACGTGATCTGCGGCTTTGCCGTGGTGCGGGACGAGGCGCTGGCAAAGCGGATCGGGTTCGTCCAGAACGCATTCGGTGCGGTGCTCGGGCCGCAGGACTCCTGGCTGGTGCTGCGCGGGCTGAAAACTTTGCGGGTGAGGCTGGAGGAGAGCCAGCGGAGCGCCAGGGCGATTGCCGAGTGGCTTTCCGAACAAAAGCGGGTGACGGAGGTCTTCTTTCCGGGCCTGCCAAGCCATCCCGGCCATGCCGTCCACAACAGCCAGGCAGCGGGGCCGGGTGCGGTTATGTCGTTCAAGCTGGACACTGTGGAACTGACGCGACGGGTGCTGGAAAAGGTCGAACTGGCCGCCTTCGCCGTCAGTCTCGGCGGGGTGGAGAGCATCATCTCCTACCCGGCCAAGATGTCCCATGCGGCCATGCCGCCGGAGGAGCGGGCGGCGCGCGGGGTGACCGACAACCTGGTGCGCCTCTCCGTGGGACTGGAGGAGTGTGAGGACCTCATTGCCGATCTGGACCGGGTGATAAACGGATAAGCCCCTTGAATTCCCAGCGGGGAAGGGGTATGTTGGGGCCGCTTGGATATGATGAAGCCGCCCGGACCGGCAGAACGCCGGCGGGCGGCTTTTTCCCGTCTGTCTATCTTATGAGGGATTTTGTCATGCATGTGTTCAAAAAAACCATATCATCGCTTGTGCTGGCAGCGGTAGCATTGACCCTGGCCGCCTGTGCAGGGGTCAAGCCGTCGCTGACCGCCGAGCGTCCCAGTGATGAAGCCTTCCGCACGGTGCTGAAAAAGGAAACTTCCACCCTCAACGTGGCTATCGAGGCATCGTCGGACGAACTGGGCAAGGTCTTGAACCAGACGATCCGACGGGAGCTTTACAGAGGTTCCACCAAGACCGGTGGCCTCTCCGCTGAGGTATTCCGAAACGGACCGATCGTCGTGAGCGCAGCCGACAACTACCTCTATCTTACCCTGCCGATTACCATGTCTCTGAGCTATGGCATGTTCGAGACGCCTGCCGTCCCCCTCAAGCTGCGATTCAGGGCAAGCGCCAGGATCACCCCCGACTGGCGGCTGAACACGGATGTCTCCTACGTGGGGCTGAGCGATCTCCTCGCCGAGGAGATCGGCATCGGTCCTCTCTCCATCAAACCGCGCGCCATCGTGGAGGAAATTACCCAGCCGGTGCAGAGGGTGCTTTCCGACATGGTCGGCAGGAAGATCAATGACGTGTTTCCCCTGAAGAGCCAGGTTGCCAAGGCCTGGTACGCCGCCCAGAAACCAATATTGCTGGACAGGAACTACAACGCCTGGCTGAATCTGACCCCGCGGGAGGTCATGCTTTCCCCGCTCTCTGCCCAGAACAACAGGGTCAGACTGAGTGCCGGCATCAACTCGTTCGCCGAACTGGCGGTGGGCCCGGAACCGGCACCCAAGCCCCCCGTTCCCCTCCCCAATCTGAAACTGGTAAACGCCTTCGACAGGAATTTCCGCATCGCCCTTAACACAGACCTCTACTACAAGGACATCCTGAGCATCGTGTCACCGCTCCTGCTCAACAAGGCGTTCGATTCCGACGGGAAGAGCATCGTCATCAAGGCGCTGGACCTGTACGGCAATGGTGACAGGGTGGTTGTAAAGCTGGAGACGGAAGGTTCACTGGACGGGATTTTCTATCTGACGGGCAAGCCCCGTTTCGATCCGCAGACCAACAGGTTTTCCGTGGAGGATGTGGACTTCGACATGTCCACCCGGAGCCTCCTCTTGCAGTCGGCAGACTGGTTTCTCCACGGTACGATCAGGGGGATGATCCAGGAGAAGCTCAACATGGACCTGACCCAGAGACTGGAACAATCCCGCGAGATGGCCAGGAAAGCGATTTCCCAGGTTCAGCTGATGGATCATGTATTCCTGAAGGGGGACATAAAGACCCTGAATTTCAGCGATGTGCTCGTGCAGAAGGATAGGATCTCCATTCAGGTCTACACCGAGGGGGAAACCGGCATCTTCTTCCGGTAAGGGCGAACCACAATTCCCGCGCCATGCGGGCTTTTGACTGTGACAACTGGAAAGTGTAAATATAAAAGGCCCCGCGGGATAACCTGCGGGGCCTTTGCATTTTCTGGAGCCATCTATCGGAGTCGAACCGACGACCTATTGATTACGAATCAATTGCTCTACCAACTGAGCTAAGATGGCAAACGGAGCTATTCTATTATAACAATTCCCCGGCTAAGTCAACCTTAAGTTGCCTCTGCCGCCTGCTTTTCCATGGCGTCGTCCATCACCTTGTAGGCGCAGAATTCGCCGCACATGGTACATGCACCGTGGTCGGCAACGCCAGATTCGGCGCGCAGCCGCTTGGCCTTTTCCGGGTCTATCGCCAGGGCGAACTGCCCTTCCCAGTCGAGCTTCTTCCGGCACTTGGCCATCTGGATGTCCTTCTCCATCGCCCCCTTCACCCCCTTGACAATGTCGGCTGCGTGGGCGGCGATGCGGGAGGCGACCACCCCTTCCCGCACGTCTTCGACCGTCGGGAGGCGCAGGTGCTCTGAGGGGGTGACGTAACAGAGGAAGTCCGCTCCTGCCGCCGCGGCGATGGTGCCGCCGATGGCGCAGGTGATATGGTCGTAGCCGGGGGCGATGTCGGTGACCAGCGGACCGAGCACGTAGAAGGGGGCGCCGTGGCAGAGCCTCTTCTGCAGGAGGATGTTGGCCTCGATCTGGTTGAGCGGCATGTGCCCCGGGCCTTCGATCATCACCTGGACGCCGAAGTCCTGTGCGCGCTGGGTCAGCTCCCCCAGGAGGATCAGTTCGTGGATCTGCGCCCGGTCGGTGGCGTCTGCAAGGCAGCCGGGGCGGAAGCCGTCACCCAGGGAGAGGGTCATGTCGTACTCCTTGGTGATTTCCAGGAGCCGGTCGAAGTGCTCGAAGAGCGGGTTTTCCTTGTTGTTGTGGGCCATCCACTCGATGGTGAACGCGCCGCCGCGGGAGACCACGTCCATGATCCGCCCCTCGTTTTTCATCCGCTCCACCGTCGCGCGGGTCACGCCGCAGTGGACGGTGATGAAATCGACCCCGTCTTCGGCATGCTTGATGATCCCGGCGAAGATGTCGTCCACGGTCATGTCCACGATCGCCTTCTTCTTTGTCCGCACTGCGTCGAGGGCGGCCTGGTAGAGGGGGACGCTGCCGATGCAGGCGCTGGTCTCGTTGATGATGGCCCGGCGGATCTCATCCACCGGCCCGCCGGTGGAGAGGTCCATGATGGCGTCTGCGCCGTGCCTTACCGCGACGCGGGCCTTTTCCAGCTCCTTGGCTATGTCCAGGTCATCGGCGGAGGTGCCTATGTTCGCGTTGACCTTGGTGCGAAGCCCGCGCCCCACGGCCAGCGGCCGCCCCCCAGCGTGCTTGACGTTGTGGCAGATGATGATGTTGCCGGCAACCAGTCCGTCGCGGATGAACTCCGGGGTCACTCCTTCGGCAAGGGCCGCTTCCTTCATCTCTTTGGTGATCGTGCCCTGGCGGGCGTAGTTAAGTTGAGTCGTTGTCATCCACTGCTCCTTTTAAGAAAGAGAGGCGAGAACCGGGATATGGAATTCCGCGTCTCTGAAGTTACCGATCCCTGGTCCCGGCTCCCGGGTCCCCAAGTTCGCATGCTGCTCTGTAATGGTTCACCGGGCCATGCCCCTTTCCCAGCGGGTGGGCGAGCTTTATGGCGGCGGTGATGAATTGCTTGGCCTTGGCGACCGCGACCGGCAGCGGTTTTCCCTGGGCGAGGAATGCGGCGATGGCCGAGGCCAGGGTACAGCCGGTGCCGTGGCTGTTCTTGGTCAGGATACGCGGCACGGGAAAGCGGACGAAGTCGCTGCCGTCGTAGAGGATGTCCACGGCGGTCCCCTCGGGGAGGTGTCCCCCCTTTACCAGGACGTTCCTTGCCCCCATGCGGCAGAGGGCCTGGGCGGCCCGTTCCATCCCTTCCTCGTTGCTTATGGCGATCCCGGTCAGCTTCTCCGCCTCCGGTATGTTCGGGGTGAGGAGATAGGCCGCGGGCATGAGCCTTGCCTTGAAGGTTGCCAGCGCCCCGTGGTCGACCAGCTCCGCTCCTCCTTTGGCCAGCATGACGGGATCAATGACCACCATCTTCCGGCCGTATTCGGCCAGCTTGTCCGCAATGACGCCGATTGTCGCGGCGGAAAAGAGCATCCCGGTCTTGACCACGTCGATCCGTATGTCGGAGAGGACCGCATCGAGCTGTTCGGCGACGAACTCGGGCGGCACGCCGTGGATGGCGCTTACCCCCCTGGTGTTCTGGGCGGTGAGGGCGGTGAGGACCGAAGCGCCGTAGGAGCCCAGGAGGGTTACGGTCTTGATGTCCGCCTGGATGCCGGC
>DAIEGL010000017.1 GCA_027356255.1 Geobacter sp.
GTTTTCACCAATCAGATCTTCGGGTTTCTTGTAGTCTTTCATCAAAATGTCGAGCAGTTCGTCGGTCGTGGCCATCGGTCCCTCCAGTGAATTGGGA
Source organism: Geobacter sp. (assembly GCA_027356255.1). Lineage (GTDB taxonomy): Bacteria > Desulfobacterota > Desulfuromonadia > Geobacterales > Geobacteraceae > Geotalea. Next base: position 98 of record DAIEGL010000017.1, read on the forward strand.
TTTCAACCGATTTTGGCCATTTACACAATCTATTTTACACCCTCTTTCATCAAGGAGTTTGTCCGCACAGTCAGGATTATCTTGGGCAATATACAACCAGATTTCGTCAAGGTCGTTTTCAGCCTCGGGGCTTTTGAGGACTCTCAACATCAGGCGTTAGCCTCGTTCAGTTGTGCAGCAAGCCGCTTACGACCTCGCGCCTTGATAGCACTCACGTCTAAAGGTGTTGGCTCACCGCTATCCAAGCCTTTCTTGATTTCGGCTCTGAGTTCTTCAACACGCAGAACCTGTCTCCGATCTCTTACTTCAAGAAGACGTAGTGCATCGCGCATAACTTCGCTTGCAGAACCATAAAGCCCGCTCTCCACCTTGTTTTTTACCAGTGCTTCGAGTTGCGGTGTAAGTGAAATGTTCATTTTTTGCACCTCCCTTGGCTTAAATAATAACAGAGAATAACAAGCTTTGTTATAAAAAAGTGAAGTCAGAAAATATTTTGAAACTTGTAAACCGGGAAAGCTGAATGTCCAACAAGGCTTACGACCTGCCCAAAAACCCGGCAGGTCAAAGCCATGCCCGTTGGGTGAAAATACAATAAACATTGAAAGTCTATGTAGCGTTGTTCGGGAGTTTATAGATGGAGTATAGAGTCGCGCTAGGTATTCTTGGGCTTGTAGTTGGAAGTGCTGGTGGTTTTATCTTGCTCAATCAAAGATTTCCTCAAAGGTGGAATGCTGCACCTCCTGTCGAAGGTCCTTTAGCCTCAGTTGGTGGCTTGATACTGATAGGTTTAGGGCTCTATTATCTCTACAGTGCAATAAAAAAGACAAAGAATGGCGGAGAAGGGTAATTGCCACACGACGGCAACCGGACAAGACACAAGTCATGAATGCTGTGGTATCAGCCGAATCTCCAGTTTGCAGTTGACAGCAGCAGCGTACTTGCGGAGCATCTCAAGAGACGGAGAATGACGGTGAGAACCGAGTGAAGCTTCTACTCTTGCCAATGAGGGTTGAGAAACTCCCATTTTGGCAGCCACTTGCTCCTGGGTCATCCCTGCCTGACGACGCGCCAAAAGCAGAGCATCCAGAGCGGAAAATTCATCATCCAAGGCTTCCCAAGCTTTCTTGAAATTGGGGTCTTGAAGATCTTTATCTAATTTTTTCTTGGGGTCGTATGCAACTGGTTTATAGCTCATTACTATTTACCTCCTTCTGCCGAGTGAGCGCTATATCGAGTTCCCGTTTTGGTGTCTTATCCGTCTTTTTTATGAAACTGTGGAGAATTATTATCTTTCGTCCGACCATGGTGCAGAAAAATACTCTTCCAATTCCTTCTTCTGCCTTGGCACGGATTTCAAAAAGGCCATCACCAAGAGCACGTGTGTGCGGCATTCCCAAGTTGGGACCGTATTCTTCCATGCGCACAGACAGTGCCCGAAAGCGAGCACACAAGCCCACAGGCCAAGAGTCAAGCTCAGCTTCGACAGTTTCATTGTAATATGAAAGGTGGAAAACCTTGATCCAAATATACCACGCATGTTATAAAAGTAAAGAATTATAAAAGCGAAGCCCCAACCATCGGCAAGACCCGCCGAGGGCGGGTCAGCCTCAGCCCCGTTGGCGAACTATACTATTGAACCACAGAAGGTACAGAGAACATAGAGGAGTTATTTAATGAAGGCTGAGTTTTATGGGTGCTTAGGTGGAGGCTTCGGCTTGGTATTTGTCGGCGCCAGACTGCTAGAAACAGGAAGTTATTATTTTCGAGGCATTAATCTCAACTTTTCCAGCCATAAGTATGTGGCAGGTTCAACATTTCTTTTGTTTGGAATCTTTTTCATTGTAAATTCTGTTTTTGTCTACAGAAAATCAAATAAATGATAGTAGAAGAACAGTCACAATATTAGACCGCAACTGTCGCAGCGACTATAGGCTGTGTCTCTGAAGGCAACAACAAAGAAACAACGAAGGAAGATATCCTTGTTGTTCTCGTTTATGTTGGACCTGTAACGCTGTGAAAGGAAGGCCTCATGCCCCACTACCAGATCGCAGTTATCATCGGCAGCCTGCGCCGTGATTCTATCAACCGCCAGCTGGCAAACGGCCTGATACAGCTTGCCCCGGCGGAATTCTCGTTCAAGGTGCTGGAGATCGGTGACCTGCCGCTCTTCAACCAGGACTGCGACGAGCATCCGACGGCGTCCGTCACGCGGCTGAAGAACGAGATCGCGGCCGCCTCCGGCCTGCTCTTCGTCACACCGGAATACAACCGCTCCATACCCGGCGTGCTCAAGAACGCCCTCGACCATGGCTCACGCCCTCATGGCCGGAACAGCTGGGCCGGCAAGCCGGCCGGGGTCGTGGGCGCTTCGCTCGGCACCATCGGCACGGCCGTGGCTCAACAGCATCTGCGCACGATCCTCGCCTACCTTGATGTGCCGACACTGGGCCAGCCGGAGGCGTTCATCCAGATTCGGGACGGCTTTCTGAATGACGCGGGCGCCATCGCCAATGACAACACCAGGCTATTCCTGCAGGGCTGGATGGATCGCTTTGCCGCCTGGGTGAAGCTCCACGCTGGGTGAGGACGCACGGTCCCTCGCTGTTCAGGTCACTTCCAGATACGGACGTATGGCGATGCGGCAATCTTCCTTGCACTCGGTCCTGGCAATGGAGCCGATGGCCTCGATGATCTTGGCCACCGAATCGTCCGCCGCAATGATCTCGAGCTTCACCTTCTCAACGAAAGTGGCGACGAACCTGGCACCGCGAAAGATCATTTCCTGACCCTTCCGCTGGCTGTGGGTTATGACGACGCTTTCCGAGAACTCTTCGACACCGATTTGATCGAGGGCGCTGCGCACCTCTTCCAGCTTGAATCGACCTATGACGGCTTCGATCTGCTTCATGACATACCTCCGCGGGCAGAATAACCTCCCGGCACAAAATTTCCGAGATCCCGAGTTCAGATCTACACGCTGTGTGCCAATTCGATGAGTAATTATTCTGGTTTGATTGCGCACAGTTAGCAGCAACGCGCCTTGTGGAGGCCGGGAGCATGCCGGATACGTGTGCAGTTCAGCGGGCTCTGCCCGCTAAGTAGTCACGCCGCCAGGACCGGCCCTTGAACTGGAACGGGAATCCTTTACGCCAAGACCTGCTTGTGTATGTCCCGTCCGATGTAGTAGATTGCGTTCATAGATGAGCCGTCCTCGTGGCAGATGGACAATAGGGTGGAGAATGCTCGGTCAATCAGGATCATTGAAGTGGTACCAGCTGTTTGTCACAGCCGCCTTTCTGGTGCTGCTGCCGAACGATGGCGCAATCTCGAGCGCCGCGGACGGGACAGCGGTTGCAGCGGCTGTAACCGCCACGCCTGACGTTCCTTCGGTTGCAAAACCGACCGATGCCGCTCCCGGTCAACCGACAGCGGTGGATGAAACTCATGCCCTGTTTGAGCGGGATATCCTCAATCAGGTCATCCGCCTGGACAGATTTTTCGGCAACGAGAAGTCGGAGGATCTATTAAAGGCTGAGTACCAGCTGCGCTGGCGCAATTCTCTCCGGCTGGAGCAGGGGGGGCGTATCAAGGTTGGTACGACAGTGCGGGCAAATGTAAAACTTTCCCGGATCAATGAACGGCTCCGCTTAGTGGTGTACGGTGAGAACGAGCCCGAACCGTTCTCATCGACTCTCCCCGCGGATCCGGGCAACCCCGGCTTTGACAGGAGCTCCCAGTCGTTGCGTGTCGTCAACACGGAGCTTCGCTATGGACTGATCCAGACACCATCCCTGGATATTTTCCTCGGTGCCGGAGTTCGCCTGATTCTCCCGCCGGAGGCCTTCGTGCGAAGCCGTCTCCAGTACACGTACAAAATCAGCGCCAAGGCTCTGTTCCACTTCGGCGAAACGCTCTTTGTCAAGAATGAAGGCATCCTGGGGGAGACATCGGAGGCTGGCCTGGAACTATCCATAAACCAGAAAACGCTGCTCAGGTGGTCAAATTCGGCGACCATATCCGATGAGATCAAAGGCCTGGAGTGGGGTACGGAGTTGTCCCTGATTCGAGAATTGTCACCCCGCAGCGGCGTCACCCTGGCAAGCGGCGTTTACGGCAACACCAGTATCGCTGGCGCGGTGAATAATTACCGGGTACTTGCCCGCTATCGTCGAAACTTTTTGAGAAAATGGCTTTTTTATGAACTGGAACCGCAGCTCTCCTGGCCGAGGAGGGACGATGGCAGTTTCCCCCTCAACCACGCTCTCATCTTCCGGCTGGAAATCGTATT
>DAIEGL010000018.1 GCA_027356255.1 Geobacter sp.
CCTCTAATTAGGAGCCTTATACCATTTCTGCCGTAAAAAATGTATAAAAAAATCTCTGTGTAGTCATCGGCTTAGTAATATTTTCTTACACTTATTTATGTTAAGTTGACTTCATATGCTCAATATTGTAATACTAACCCGGTATTTTGCCGTGATGTGCAATACCCGTATTTGTCTATTCTTATAGTCGTATTTAATGATTGTTTGCTGCTGCCTTTGACTTATTCAATGAATAACTGAAGCTGTGCAGAGGAGGGGGTATCGATGCAAGGCCGGCCTACGATCAGGCTGTTTCTGCTAGTGATCGTCGCTTTCGAGTTTATGAGCGCCGGTAAGGCGCATGCAATTCCCGCATTCAGCCGCCAGCATAAGACCGAATGCTCAACCTGCCATACGATCTACCCTGAACTCAACGAGTACGGGGAAGACTTTCAGAAAAACAGCTATGTTCCGCTGGTCAAGCCTTCCGAAGCCAAGGCTCCCGCATCACCGGTTGCCAGGGCTCCCATTGCCGGTGAAGGCGATCCCGAGTTGCTTGACAAGCTGAAGGCCCAGGCAGCCACTTCCGGTGATGAAAGCGCCCAGGCACCGGTGCAGAAGAAAAAGGGGAACGAGGGACTCTGGCTCGCCGGCATACCGGAACTGCTTCCCGTCTCCTTCAGGGCGACGCAGAATATCGTCTATGACGACCATGCGGCCGATGGAGACAAGTTTAATTTTTCGACCCGCACTTTTGCCCTCCAGGCGGGCGGCGCATTCCGCGAAAAGTTCGGATTTTTTGCCTCGTACATGCTGACCACGCATGCGGACGACACCAATGATGCCAACAAGCTGCACGAACTGTTTCTGCAGTGGCGCCACATCCTGGATACCCCGATAAACCTGAAATTCGGCAGGTTTGAGCCGAAGCTCAGCCTCTGGAAGAAAAACAACAAAGTTACGACCGCTTCCTCCCTGGCCACCCTGTCGTACCGGGTGGGAAGCTCGCCGTTCACCCTGGAGTCGAGCCAGGATGCGCTTGAAGCCAACACCGTTCTCTTGAAGAGGCTCTTTGTCGCAGGCGGGATCGTGGACCGGAAGGGACAAAACGAAAAGGAGTGGTACGGTCATGTTTCGGTGAAGATCGGCGGATCGGATTTCCTCGGCAATGAACCGGAGGTTGACCTGGAAAGCGACAGCGTGTGGGACTATCTGTCGGTGACATTAGGCGCGTTCGGCTATTTCGGGCGCAATACCATCAACGACACCGATACCTTCATTAAAAACAGGTTCTATCGCGCCGGGGGCGAGATGGACCTACAGTACAAGCGTTTGAGAGTCAAAGTGAGCGGCGTAAAGGGACGGGACGATAACCCGGATTTTGACCCAGTTCCCCTTGCGAAGGACTCCGTCGTGCTGGCTTCCGAGGCGGAGTACTATCTCGGTTCGCCCGTCGATGCCGTCGGTCTTTTTCGCTATGAGCGCCAGGATGATGGTACTGGGATCGTGCGGCGTTACATACCGGCGATCGCCTACACACCCTTGCAGAACGTGAAGCTGACCCTCGAATATCGGTACGAAGATGCCCCCGAAGAGATTTCAAGGATTACACTCCTTGGTGTAACATACAGTTTCTGATCGCAAACAAACAACAAGGTGGAGGATTTTTGCAATGAAAAAAGGTATTTTTCTTCTTTTTCTGCTCTGCTTGTTCAGCACCGCTGCCCATGCCGGTCTCAGGGTCATTGGAAGGGGGGATAACATGCGCCTGGATCCGTCCGCATTCCCTCCCGCCATGAAGGCCAATTACGAGATAATGAGGGTCCGGTGTGTCAAATGCCACACCCTGGAAAGGACCATAGTCGCAATCCAGACGGGGGTTGCACCCATCACCGGGCAGCTCTTCGACCGGAGCGCCACCAGGGCGTACGGTATAAAGATGCTGCGTAAGCCTGATTCAAACATGAGCAAGCCGGAGGTAAAGGCGACCGTCGATCTCATGAACTATCTCCTGGATGTGGCACAACATTGATCAGACCGTGGTCTCCGACAAAACCCGTCGATAAACCAACAGAGGGGTCGTTGTGAAAAACATGAAACTTAGTCATCGCCTTGTCGGTTCTTTTATGATAATGGCCCTGATCGTTGCCATAACCGGTGCTTTCGGCTCCTGGAGCATGAAAAGGGTCAGTGAGCAGATTCAGGACATCATGCAGAATCTGGCCAACCGGCAGAAACTGGTTCTGCTCATGGGGGTGACGCAGAAGTATTGCCATGTCAGCCTCATGCAGGCTGCGATGGTCCGTAACGAAATGGACAAGTTCGAAGATTATGCCGATGATTACCGGATGAAGCGGGATCTCTTCAGAAGCCAGTGCGAAATCATGCTGAAGGGGAATGCGAAACTCGGGATCAAGCCCGCGCACCATGGGAGCGTTATCGAAAAACGGACCCAGGCGGCCCTTGCCAGTTGGGAAGAGTTCGAGAAGATTGCAGACGAGCTTCTCGCCCGCAAGGAAGCGCTGCTGAAAGGGCTCAGGGCAGGGAGTGTCGATCAGGCGGCCATGGCCGCCCTGGCCGACGAAAGGTTGCACCGTCTCACGGAAGACGACATCAACCCGGCCATAGAAAAGGCCAAGGCCGATACCGACGACCTCATGGTGGAAGTGGGAAGCCAGATGACCAAGGCGGACAAGCAGATCCGCGAAATCCAGAATTCTGCGGGAATCGCCTTTGTCGTGGTAATCATCGCTGCCGTCGTTCTCGGGTTGTTACTGGGTCTCAAGACCACGAAGAACATCGTCAGCCGAATCAAGCAAATGGCCGATGCCCTGGATAGCGGGGCAGAGGGCGACCTTACCGTCAAGCTTGCAATCGACTCGGGGGACGAGCTCGGCAAGCTGGGTAGCGATTTTAATGTGATGGTGGAAAAACTGTCGGGAATGGTCGGCAAGGTCAACAGATCTGCGGCGGAGTTGACCCATTTGTCCGGCACCATTACCGACTCTTCGCAGAAGGTCGTGTATACGGCCAAGCTGCAGGCAGAGAGCGTCAACAATACCTCTGCTGCGGTCAGCCAGATCAACGCATCGGTCAAAGAGGTCTCCCAGGGGGTCGACAGCCTTTCCCTCTCCGCCTCCGAGAGCTCATCCTCCATCCTGGAGATGGCGGCCAGCGTTGAAGAGGTGGCCCAGAACGTGGAAACACTCTCGCACTCCGTCGATGAGGTGAGCTCTTCCATCGTCCAGATGGCCGCTTCCATCAAGCAGGTGGGGAACGGCGTGGTCAGCCTCCTGGAGGCCTCGACCACCACCGCTTCGTCGGTCATGGAGATGGACAGCAGCATCAAGCAGGTGGAAAAAAACGCCATGGAGACTGCTGCCATATCCGATGCGGTCCGCAATGACGCCGAGACCGGCAAGGAAGCGGTGGAGGCGACCATAGCAGGCATCAACGAGATAAAGCGTTCGTCGCGTATCACCTACGAGGTCATCGATACCCTCTCCGGCAGGGCCAACGACATCGGAACGATCCTTTCGGTGATCGACGAGGTCGCCGAACAGACCAACCTCCTGGCGCTGAACGCGGCCATTATTGCCGCCCAGGCCGGTGAGCACGGCAAGGGATTTGCCGTTGTCGCCGACGAGATAAAGGAGCTTGCCGAGCGCACCAGCAGTTCCACCCGCGAGATCGCTATGGTCATCAAGGCGGTGCAGGACGAAACCCACCGGGCGGTCGATGCCATCGAGCAGGCGGAAAAGAGCATCGCCGACGGGGAGCTCCTCTCCCAGAAATCGGGCGAGGCGCTGACCAAGATCGTATCCGGTGTGAAGAAGGCGACGGATCAGGTGGAGGAGATAGCCCGGGCCACGGTCGAGCAGGCGAGGGGGAGCCAGATGATCCGTGACGCCATGGAACAGGTCTCCGAGATGGTCGGACAGATCGCCAAGGCCACCCGCGAGCAGGGACAGGGGAGCGAGCTCATCATGACCGCGGTGGAGAAGATGAAGAACCTTACGACCCAGGTGCGGTCTTCGACCCGCGAACAGAGCAACGTCGGCAATTTCATCGCCCAATCCACAGAAAACATAACGGACATGATCCAGCAGATAAAGCGGGCCTGTGACGAGCAGAACCGGGGGGGCGAGCAGATCGTGGTCGCAGTCGAGGACATTCAGCAGTCAACCCACATCAATCTCGAAGCGACACGGGTGATGGACGAGGCTGTTTCCGGCCTGTTCCGTCAAATAGAAATCCTGCGCAACGAGATGGGGATGTTCAAGATAGAGGGGTGAATCGGATGTTCGGGGAGTTCCATTAATGAGCAGAATCGCAGCAATGTTCGCCAACCTGGCGAAGAAGAACGAGAAGGCGCTTGTCACGTTTATCACCGCAGGAGATCCCGATCTGGCGACAACAGAGGAACTGGTCCTGGAGCTTGAAAAGTCCGGAGCCGACCTGATCGAACTGGGGGTCCCTTTTTCCGATCCGATGGCCGACGGCCCGACCATCCAGCTTTCTTCCGAGCGTGCCCTTTCTTCCGGCACGACGCTTCCGAAGATTTTAGCCATGGTAAAATCCGTAAGGCGAAAGACGGAGATACCAATCATCCTGATGGGGTATTACAATCCGGTCTTTCTTTACGGGCCGGAGCGGTTCGTGACCGATGCCGCTGCTGCCGGGGTCGACGGGGTGCTGCTGGTTGACCTCCCCCCTGAAGAAGCGGGAGAATTCAAGACGGCTGCGGACCGGCAGGGGCTGAATGTGATATTCCTCCTGACCCCCACATCCGATGAAACCAGGATCGGCAAGGTGGCGAAACTGGGGGGCGGCTTTATCTACTACGTTTCGGTTACCGGCGTTACCGGCGCCCGCACGACCGTAGCGGACACGGTTTTCCCCGATGTGAAGAAGATACGGGAGCGTGTGTCGCTGCCGCTTGCGGTCGGCTTCGGCATTTCCGACCCGGCGCAGGCCGGCCGGGTGGCAGCCGTCGCCGACGGGGTGGTCGTGGGAAGCGCACTGGTGAAGCTTTTTGAGGAATTCCGGGGGGACGAGCTCAGGGAGCGCCTGGGCGAATTCGTCGCAGCATTGAAGGCGGGAGTGACGGCGGTCGATGGTCGGTAGTCGATGGTTTACCATTAACCATCGACCATCGACTGCCGACCGCATTAAGAATTGACACCTCCCCCTTTTTTCTGTTAATAGACGGTTTTATTCAAAATAAAATCTACTGGCATAGGCTGCCGCAAAGAGGCTGAATATGGGTTTTTTCAAAAAAAGCAACGTTGCTCCGGAACAGGTGGAAAAGAAGAGGGTCCGGGTGCCCGAAGGGCTCTGGACAAAGTGCCAGAATTGCGGTGAGGTGATCATCACCAAGGAGATCGTGAACAACCTCAACGTCTGCCCCAAATGTAATTTCCATTTCCGTGTCTCCGCCCGCAAGAGACTGGAGATCCTGCTCGACCAGGGGAGCTTCACGGAGTTCGACGCAAACATGGTGTCGGTGGATTTCCTTGACTTCAAGGACTCCAAGAGTTACCAGGACAGGATCAATGCCGCGGTCGCCAAGGGTGGCTCCAAGGACGCCATCATCTGCGGCGAAGGGCTGATCGATGGGACTCCGGTGCAGATGGCGGTCTTCGACTTCTCCTTCATGGGGGGGAGCATGGGGAGCGTGGTAGGCGAGAAGATCACCCGGGCCATCGAGCGGGGGATCGAACGGCGTACGCCGGTGATTATCATCTCCGCTTCCGGCGGGGCACGCATGCAGGAGAGCATCCTCTCCCTCATGCAGATGGCAAAAACCTCGGCTGCCCTGGCCAAGCTCAAGGAACAGGGGCTGCCGTTCATCTCCATCCTTACCGATCCCACCACCGGCGGTGTCACCGCGAGTTTTGCCATGCTGGGCGACATCAACATGTCCGAACCAAAGGCGCTGATAGGTTTCGCCGGCCCACGGGTCATCGAGCAGACCATCCGCCAGAAGCTCCCGGTCGGCTTCCAGCGCGCCGAATACCTCCTCGACCACGGCATGGTCGATATCATCGTCGAGCGCAGGGAAATGCGGCAAAAACTTTCACAGATACTGCGGATGCTCTACCGGCAGTAGCCGCTGGTGCCAGCGCCCGGCTCCAGATTGCTAAAGCCGCCATCGTCACCGCAGACGAGGCGGCTTTTCTTTTTCCCGAATAACGGCCTAAGAGTCACGCTGCTGTTCCTCGCCGCTAAAAATATGGACTTTCAGCGCCTATTTCCCTATAATCGCCGCCTGTCATGACCTATCGGGAGACCCTCTCATATATCTACGGCCTCGGGCGTTTCGGCATGAAACCGGGGCTTGCGCGGATCACCGCCCTCCTGAAGGCGCTCCATGATCCGCAGGACGCCTTCAAGATCATCCACGTTGCCGGCACCAACGGCAAGGGTTCCACCTCCTGCTTCCTTGCCTCGATCCTTGCCGAAGGAGGGCACAGGGTGGGGCTTTTCACCTCTCCGCACCTGATAAGCTTTACCGAACGGATCCGCATAAACGGACGGGAGATAGCCGAAGAGGAGGTGCTTTCCCTGGCCGAGCGGGTCATCGCCGCGGCTTTGCCGGAAACAACCTTTTTCGAGATGGTGACGGCCATGGCCTCGCTTTACTTTGCCGAACAGGGTGTCGATCTGGCGGTCATGGAGGTGGGGATGGGGGGGAGACTGGATGCCACCAACGCGCTTTCCGGCATCCTTTCGATCATCACCTCCGTTTCCCGCGACCATTGCGAATACCTGGGCGATTCCCTCGCGGCGATTGCCCGGGAAAAGGCGGGGGTGATAAAGGCGGGGCGCCCCGTTGTGGTCTCCCCCCAGGAGGAGGACTCCCTTGCCGTCATCAGGGCGCGCTGTCAGGAGACGGAAAGCCCCTTCTACGGTTTCGGGGAGGCGTTCACCGCTTCCTGGTCTGAAGGGGGTCTTTCCTACCGGGGGCTCGGTCTGGGCCTGGACGGCCTATCTTCCGGCCTTGCGGGTCGTTACCAGTTGGTGAACGCGGCTTCTGCCCTGGCTGCGGCCGAACTGCTCGGCGCTGCGGGTTTCAATATGGACGCGGACGCACTTCGGTGCGGCATCGAAAAGGCGCAGTGGCCGGGGAGGATGGAGATGCTCGGTCCTTCCCCTCGAATCCTTCTGGACGGTGCGCACAACCCTGCGGGGAGCAAGGCCCTGGCCGAGGCGCTTGAAGACGTTTCGCGCAAGCGCCTCCTGCTTGTCGCCGGGGTGATGGGGGACAAGGATGCGGACGGCATCCTCGGGCCGCTTTTTCCCCTCGCAGACGAGATCTTTGCCGTCGCCCCCTCCCTTGCGCGTGCGCTGCCGTCGGACCGGCTTGCCGGATTCTGTCGGTCGAGAGGGGCTTTCGCCCATGATGCGGGGAGTGTCGCCAATGGGCTCTCGTCTGCCCGGGATGCCGCCGGTCCCGACGACCTGGTACTGGTCTGCGGCTCGCTCTTCACGGTGGGGGAGGCGAGGGCCTTCCTCCTTTCCAGGGACTTCGAACCTTTTCGTGGCTGACCTCCACCTTCCTTCGCCTGTCATAAGAGAGAAAGATGAAGCATCCGATTGCGCTAGCGATTTTTTCAAATATATTCCCACTGTTCCTCCTTTTCCAGGCCGCTTCCGCTACAGAAATCACCCCTGCCGGCAGCGTTAAAATCACGGCGGACACTCTCTCCTATGAATCGAAGAGCGCCTCCTATCAAGCCAAGGGGAACGTGCACATGCGCTACGACGGGGTTAGCCTCCTGGCCGACAGCGTGATCTTCAGGGAAGAGCAGAATGAGGCATTTGCCGCCGGCGGCGTTGTCATGGAAAGGGATGGCGACGTGCTGCACGGTGACACCCTATCCCTGAACACGGCAACCGAGCAGGGGGAGGTCGCAAACGGCGACCTGTTCATCAAGAAGCCGAACTTCCATATCCGCAGCGGCAAGATGAGCAAGCTCGGGAAGGAGGATTACCGGATGGAGCGCGGCAGCTTCACCACCTGCGATGGCGACTCCCCCAGTTGGCGGTTCACAGCCCGCGACCTGAACGTGACCCTTGAAGAGTATGCTACCGGCAAGGATGTCGTCTTTTATGTGAAGGATATCCCGCTCCTCTACACCCCGTACATCATCTTTCCCGTCAAGAGGGAGCGGCAGTCCGGCTTCCTGATCCCCGCGATACGCAACTCCTCGAAAAAAGGGTTCAATGTCGACCTCCCCTTCTACTGGGCCATCAATCCAAGCCAGGATGCCACCTTCGATCTGGACATCCAGAGCAAGAGGGGGGTCGGCACCGGCCTTGATTACCGCTACATGGGGCAGCGGGGGAGTGAGGGGACATTCCGTGGCTACGGCATCTTCGATACCTCACAGTCGCGGTTCCGTGGCGATGTCGTCGAGAAGCACTGGGAGGCGCTATCAGACACCCTGATCTTCAGGTCGGACATCAACATGGCCTCAGACCGGGACTTTTACACCGACTTTGCCGAGGAAGCCGGGGAATACAACCGGCAGGACCTGGAATCCACGGCATCACTGACCCAAAATTGGCAGGATTACGCGCTTGCCGCTGAACTCAGGTACGTGGAGGACCTCTACGCGCCGAACAACAGTGCGACCCAGCAGAAACTCCCGTCTGTGTCGTTCACCGGCATACGGCGCAAGATCGGCGCGACGCCGCTTTTTTTCTCCCTCGATTCGAGCTTCGTGAACTTCTACCGCGAAGAAGGGCTGAACGGGCAGCGTCTGACCCTCCACCCGACCGTCGCCACATACTTCCAGCCGATCGCAGGGGTGGGCGTCTCGGCCTTTGCCGGTTACGGTCAAAGGCTTTACAACGCCTACGGCGCCGATCCGGGACGAGGCTCCCGCGGAACAGGGGTGGCCGACGCCGGGGTCACGGCATCGACCAGCTTTGCCAGGGTCTACGATACGGAGTGGGGAGCACTGCGCAAGGTGCGGCATCAGCTGGTGCCGGAGGTGGGGTATGCCTTCGTCCAGCAGAGGAACCAGGAAGAGCTCCCCTTCTTCGACTACGACGACCGGGTCGTGGGGCAGAACCTGGTGACCCTTTCCCTCACGAACTACCTGGCGGGCAAGTTCATCCAGGCCGACGGTTCCCCGGTTTACCGCGATCTCCTCTATCTGCGGTTAAGCCAGGGATACCAGGCGAGCGGTTCGCGGCGGGACCTCCTCACCCTGGTGGACGAGGGACGCACCCTGACCGACCTCCGCCTGGAGTCGCGCTTTACGCCGACCCCTGCGCTCTCCCTCGACCTGGACAGCCGCTTCAACACCTACCAGGGGCGCTTTTCCACGGCAAACCTTTCCGCCGACTACAAGGACGGCGGCGGCAACAGCGCCGGCATAGGGTACCGCTTCTCCCGCGACCAGGTGGAGTACATGGAGGGGCGGATCGGTGTGGCCCTTGTCAAACCGTTCGTTTTCAATTACACTAACCGCTACTCATTCGACAAGGGGAGCTTCCTCGAATCCGACTACGCCCTTGAATACAAACACCAGTGTTGGAATGTGACCTTTTCCTACCGCGACCGCCCGGACAACCGGGAATTCATGGTGACCTTCAGCCTAGCCGGTCTAGGTGCCATCGGACCGATCAAGACGTTTTAGATTCTTAATCTGTTATGAAAACTTGGAACACACATGCCCACAGCAAGCCGTAGGAAATACAGCCGGTACGATCAGCAAGAGTTGCCGCTCATGGGCAGTTTGTCGTCTTATGTGAATGCTCAACAGAGTGGGGAACTTGATATCTCCAGCATCGATGCGGACATCATCAATACCCATCTTGGAATTCTTATTCCGGATACCTTCCCAGCCAGACATAATTTACATAAATACTGGGGGAAAAAACCGGCAAATGTATTTAGCAAGTGTATTTCATTTTTTTCAAAAGAAGGGGAATTGGTCTTAGATCCCTTTTGTGGCAGTGGTATTACTGTTGTTGAAGCTATTATTCAAAAAAGAAAAGCTGTCGGTTTTGATCTTAACCCTTTTGCCGTTTATTTAACCGAAACATTGATAGCCGGCAATAAATGTGAAGAGATTGACCATGCTGCGGCTACAATAATGGCTGAGTTACTGCCTCACTTATATAATATTTACGGAAGTCGTTGTATCTTGTGCGGGGCAGAAGTTATACCAAGATCGTTTGGTTGGCATAAAGAAGAACTTGTCTCAGTGCGTTATAACTGCATTAAATGTAAAAAGAAACTGGAACATCTGCCTACGGATGAGGATTTGCGGAAAACATCAGCTCAGTATGAAGTCTCCTGTCCGGATATGGAAATGTATTACGGCTGGGAGATGCAAAAGCTGAAAAGAAGGAAAATCGAAAAGTTTTCCGACTTGTTTACTCCCCGTAACCTGCTGGTATTGTCGCGGCTCTGGTCATTGATTTCTCAGGTGGAAGATGAAGTTTGTCAGAGGTTTCTAAAGCTTACCTTTACAGCGAATCTCGCCCAGTCGTCGAGGATGATCGCGGATTATAAGGAAAACGCAGGCGGCCCGAGCTGGAAAATTAACTGTTACTGGCTACCGGCCGATTGGCAAGAACTTAATGTTCTTCACTATTTTAAAAATAGATTGGTGCGGACAAAAGCTGCGTTAAATGAATTAAAAGAAGTCCTGCCTGATAATGCCGCAAATTGGGGTAAAGTGCTGATCCATGATTCGCGGAAGAAGTTTGCCTCACTCCAGGATAATTCCGTGGATTACATCCTTACTGATCCACCTTACGGCGGCGAGGGGATTCAGTATGGCGAACTGTCTATGCTGTGGAACCTCTGGCTGGGATTCCATGAAGACCTCGATGCGGAAGTTGCCTTTAATCCCTACCGGAACAAGTCTGAAGTCGACTACGCCGCAGGGTTGAAAAAAGTATTTGCCGAAGCTTATCGTCTTCTAAAGCCGGGTCGCTGGATGAGCGTGACATTCAATAACAAGGATATCAAAGTTTGGAACTCATTAATTTCAGCCTGTAAGGACAGCGGTTTTGAGTTGGTTGTGGTTGCTCCGATACGGAGGAGTGCACCGTCGCTAACGGAAAGCGTTATGACCAAAGCCCCTAAAAGCGATGTCCTTATCCACTTCAGAAAACCCGATGGTTCCATTAAGAGGCATGTTTTCAGCAAGGGGCTTTTTAATGTCTTTGACGAAACTTTGCGGTTGGCGCGTGAAATCGTGCACAAGAAAGGTTTTGCCCATAGCAGCGATATTCTTGACGCATTAACCGTAGAGTGGTTTACCTTTCAATACAGTGTGGAAAACGGCAAAACAGACGGTGAACTGACCCTGCATACGGTTAATGACGTATTGGCTCAATCGTCGCAATTCAAATGCCTGCATAAAATTTCCAAACAGATAGACGAAAAATTCTGGATTCATGCTAACCGTGGAGATGCAAATCATGAAATTGCCGTTAACACCGATTAGCAGCACAGACGCCTTGTTGGAGTTCGATATATGGTTGACGCCGACGCTGGGGGAAATTCGCGATACGGAGCGCTTCAATAAGGAGATGGAGAGCGCGGTGCGAATTTTTGAGGTTTTGGGAAGGACGACCGACAAATTTTCGCTGAAAAAACGGCCTGACATAAGCAAAGTAGCCGAAGCAGTAGAGGTGGAAATAGCTAACTCCGATAAGAAATCGGCAAAGAAATTTCTCACGTCGATATCAGACCTTATCTATCTTGTTAGCGGGAAATCCGACAATAACTGCAAGTGCCAGTTGCCGATTTACATCAGACAAAAAAATATACTTAACAGTATGCCTGTTGTGAGTAAAGGATGCTTGAATTATCAGGATTGGCCCAGGGTCATAAAAGCAGAACAATTTATGACAATTGTAGCTAATTTAAAAAAGTACACGGACATACAGACGGAACTGTTACGAGAGTTTTTCGAATTTACTCTTTCAGATGACGCTTACTTGTCTCAACTATGGGCCATCGGTAACTGTTACTATTCTTTGAAACCTTACAACAAAGAGAAATCACTCTTATCTCCCCTAGTTATTTTCAAGATTAAGGGATCGGTTACCGCTTCTGGGGGGCATAATCCCGAACAGCTGTTGCGAACAATGATGACTGATTGGGGTATGAAGCAAGGAGTAGATTTCAATAATGATGATGTAGTGATTAATACTGCTGCCGCAAGAAAGAAAGCCGACAGCTTAGATCGGACCAAAGTTAGGAAATATGATTTTATCCTTCCCTACAACACTGTCGGATGGCATCCTAAACTATTCGTTCAATGTCAGTTTTATGCAGGAGATTCAGGCAGTGTAAGTCATAAAAACGTAGATCAGACCTCATCTGCAAGGCGTTTTACGGTAAATCATTTTCCTAAAGCCCTGTTTGTTGAATATGTTGACGGCGCCGGTTATTTTGCTTCTCTTAACGGCGATCTGAAAACCCTCCTCCAAATGAAAAATACCCATTCGTTTTTTCAGATCAAAAGCGCGCCGATCAGGTTGCGCCGTGAACTTCAACGGATAGGCTTTCTGACAGATCTGGAACTTGAACACGCTTTGTTGAAGTTCGATGGCGATAAGCCCCAAACTGTAAAGGCGCTGGCAGAGGACGGTTACACTATTTCTGAAATCGAAAGAGTTTTCACATCTGCAGTCGATGACGGGAATATACTTAAAACGGAAAAACACAAGTTCAGCCTCTCTGAGACAAGGATGGAAATGTCTCGCCGCTATCTGATCCTGGATACGATCGCAGTTAATGGCAAAACCGTCTCAACGCAAAAATCCGGTGGATATGTTCTCATTCCGGGATTTGGACCATTTTATGGTCTTAAACTAAAAGATATTCCCAATCTGGTTGCCCAATATGCACCTTCATTGAAACCGGCAATCGGTAATACGACAAGATTCCTCGATGATATAGAGTGGTTGTCGAAACAGGGATATATCATGATGTCTTGACGAGTTGTCGATTATATCAATAAAATTCAGGAGGAACAGATGCCCGAGCACTTCACCCCACGCGCCATTCTCGTAACCGGCGGCGCAGGCTTCATCGGCTCGAACTTCGTCAACAGCTTCATGGCCGGCAATCCCGGCTGCCGCCTGGTCAACCTGGACGTGCTTACCTACGCCGGCAACCTGGAAAATCTGAAGGGGGTGGAGAACAACCCCTCTTACCGCTTTGTCAAGGGGGACATCTGCGACGGGGGGCTGGTGGCGCGGCTTCTGGCCGAGGAGCGGATCGACGCCGTGGTCCACTTTGCCGCCGAATCCCACGTGGACCGCTCCATTACCGGGCCGGAGATCTTTGTCCGCACCAACGTGCTCGGCACCCAGATCCTCCTGGAGGAGAGCCGCAAGCACTGGCAGGCCAAAGCGGTCCCCGAGTTCCGATATCTCCAGGTCTCCACAGACGAGGTCTACGGCTCCCTCGGCGATACCGGCTTTTTTACCGAAGAGACGCCGCTCGCCCCCAATTCTCCCTACTCGGCGAGCAAGGCCGGGGCTGACCTCCTGGTGCGGGCCTATCACGAGACGTACGGCTTCCCGACCCTCAATACCCGCTGCTCCAACAATTACGGCCCCTACCACTTCCCCGAAAAGCTGATCCCGCTCATGATCCACAACATCATGAACAAAAAGCCGCTGCCGGTCTATGGCGACGGGCTCAACGTCCGCGACTGGCTCCACGTGAAGGACCATTCGGTCGCGATCGAATGCGTGCTCAAGAAGGGGGCGCCCGGCCAGGTGTACAACATCGGCGGCAACAACGAGTGGCGGAACATCGACATCGTCAACCTGGTCTGCGACCTGCTCGACGCCAAGCTGGGGCGGGCGCCGGGGGAAAACCGCGGGCTCATCACCTTTGTGAAGGACCGGCCGGGGCATGACCGCCGCTACGCCATCGACGCGTCGAAGATGCGCCGCGAACTCTCGTGGGAGCCGTCTTATACCTTCGAGCGCGGCATTGCCGAAACCATCGACTGGTACCTGGCCAACCAGGAGTGGGTGGGAAAGGTGACGTCCGGCGCCTACCGCGACTACTACGACAGGCAGTACGGGGTAAAACCTTAATATTGTGATTGGTGATTGGTGACCATCAGGAGGAAGGTAATGATACTTGTTGTTGGTGCGAAAGGGATGCTGGGGCAGGACCTCATGGCGCTCCTGGGTGCTGAGGCGCGCGGGGTGGATATCGATGACATCGACATAACATCGCTCGAATCGGTGCAGAAGGTGCTCGTCACCCTCAAGCCGCGGGTGGTGATCAATGCGGCAGCCTACACCGATGTGGACGGCTGCGAGGGGAATCAGGAACTGGCCATGGAGGTCAACGGCGAAGGGGTCGCCCACCTGGCCATGATAAGCAAGGAAATCGGCGCCAAGCTGGTGCAGGTAAGCACCGATTACGTCTTCGACGGCGGCAAGGGGAGCCCGTACCTGGAAGACGACCTCCCCAGTCCACTCAGCGTTTACGGTGAGTCCAAGCTGGCTGGCGAGATGAACGCCGCTTTCAACCCGGACCACCTCATCGTGCGCACCCAGTGGCTTTACGGCCTGCACGGCAAAAACTTCGTCGAGACCATGCTCCGGCTGGCCGGGGAGAAGAAGGAGCTCGCAGTGGTGGACGACCAGATCGGTTCCCCCACCTGGACCGTTGACCTGGCCTTGGCCATCAAGGCGCTGATCGGCAAGGGGTGCCGTGGCACGTACCATGCGGCCAACGGGGGGTTCTGTTCCTGGAACGAGTTTGCCCGGACCATCTTCGCCGAGGCGGGGATGGCGGTCACGGTCAATCCCATGGCCACCAAGGATCTGGGGCGCCCCGCGCCGCGACCGCTCTATTCGACCCTCGACTGCGGCAAGCTGAACCGTGACGCGGGCTTTCAGCCACAGCCGTGGCAGGAGGCGCTGAAACACTATCTGAAGCTGAGGAGGCAGTGATGGAACGCGGCGAGAGACCCTGGGGAACCTACACGGTCCTTGAGGAGAACAAGAATTACAAGATCAAGCGGATCGAGGTGAATCCCGGGCAGCGGCTCTCGCTGCAGATGCATCACCACAGAAGCGAGCACTGGATCGTCGTTTCCGGGACTGCAAAGGTCACCTGCGGCGAGCGGGAGCAGATGGTAAACATCAACGAGTCCACCTTCATCCCGATCGGCACAAACCACCGTCTGGAAAACCCCGGCGTCATCCCCCTGACCATCATCGAGGTGCAGAGCGGCGAGTACCTGGGAGAAGACGACATCGTCCGTTTCCAGGATGACTACAACCGCGCGGGCAATGAGGAAGAGACGCTTCCTTAAATAACGATTTTCACCACTTTCGATGCGAGTTCACAGGCCTGATCGTGCCTGCATCCCTTACCATGGAGACCTGCCATGTATATCGTGATTCTTGCCGGCGGTTCCGGCACCCGTTTCTGGCCCCTTTCCCGGAAAAAGAGCCCCAAGCAGCTGATGTCGGTATTCGGCGGCAAGTCAATGCTGCAGCGGACCGTAGAGCGGGTCCTGCCGCTCAATCCGAAGAGGATTATGGTCGTCACCAACGCCCTCCAGGCCGAGGAGACGGGGCGACAGCTGGAGTACCTGCATGACGTTCCCATCGACATCATCGCCGAGCCGGTCGGGCGCAACACGGCCCCCGCCATCGGCCTGGCCGCGTCGATCATCGCCTACCACGATCCCGACGGGGTCATGGCGGTGCTTCCCGCCGATCATTACATCGTCAACGAGGAAGGTTTTGCCCAGGTCCTGATGCGGGGGAAGGAGACGGCGCAAAACGGCTACCTGGTCACACTGGGGATCACGCCGACCAGGCCGGAAACCGGCTATGGCTACATCGAGGCGGAGAGCGAGCTGCGCGGCGAAGGACCTTTCCCGGTGAAACGTTTCGTGGAGAAGCCGGACCGGGAGAAGGCCCTTGAATTTCTCGCCGCCGGCAATTTCTACTGGAACAGCGGCATGTTCGTCTGGCAGGCATGCGCCATTCTCGACAAGATCAACGCCCACATGCCGCAGCTTGCCTCATCCCTGGCAAAACTCGTCTTTTCCAACGACATCTGGGAGCTGAGCGATCTCAAATCCCAGATAGAGGCGATCTACGGCGGGATCGGCGGAGAGTCGATCGATTTCGGCGTCATGGAGAAGGCGGACAACGTCCAGGTCATCCCGGCCGATTTCGGCTGGAGCGACGTGGGGAGCTGGAGCGCCATTCCGGAGGTAGTCGATGCGGATGCGGCCGGTCAAGTGGTGATCAACGCCCGAGGCATCGTCTCCGTCGATGCGGGCGATTGCCTTGTTTATGGCGACAACCGGCTCGTGGCGCTGGTCGGGGTGAGCGACCTGATCGTCGTCAATACCGCAGACGCGATGCTCGTCTGTGCGAAAGATCGGGCCCAGGATGTGAAAAAGGTGGTGGAAGAGCTGGAGCGGCGGGGGATGACGGAATACTTGTAGTAATACCTGTTCGAGGTTCGAAGTTCGATGTTGAAACCTCGAACTTCGAACCTCGAACCTCGAACTGGATTCTTTATGCACGGTTGGACCGGAAAAATACTGCGGGTTGACCTGACGAGCGGCAAGGCATGGCGTGAGGATATACCTCTCGAACTGCTCCATGCCTATCTTGGTGGGCGTGGGCTGGGGGTGCGGCTGATACGGGATTATTTCATGTTTGACCCGTTCGCCCCGGAGATGCCGCTGATCTTCGCCGTCGGTCCCTTGTGCGGCACCGCCGCTCCCACTGCGGCAAGGCTGACGGTGGTTTCCCGTTCCCCCCTGACCGGCACCATTTACGACTGTTCCGCGGGGGGGATGTTTGCCTGGCGCCTCAAGGCCGCCGGGGTGGATGCCCTGTTCGTCACCGGCCGGAGCGCGCGGCCCGTTGTGCTCGCCATTAATGGTGAGCAGGCGGAACTGCTGCCGGCCCTGGAGCTATGGGGCAAAGGCGTCCACGACACGGTCTCCGCCCTGGCCGGAGAGGGGAGCGTCGCCTGTATCGGCCCGGCCGGTGAAAACGGCGTCCTCTACGCCAACATCATGATGGGGGAAGGGAACTCCGTCGGCCGTGGCGGGCTCGGCGCGGTGATGGGGGGAAAAGGGCTCAAGGCGGTGGTCGTGAACGGTGAGGGAACCACTGCCGTGGCCGACCGGGAGCGCTTCGACCATGCCCGCCAGGACGTGATGCGCCTCTTCCGCGCCTCGCCGGTCATCTTCGGCGAGCTGGGGATATCCGAATACGGCACCCCCGCCCTGGTGGACCTGATGCGCCAGCGGCGCATGGCGCCCACGGAAAACTTCAGAAAGACGGTATTCCCCGATTCCGGCAACTACTCCGGCCCGGCAATCCGCAAGGCGTGCGGCGCGAAAAAGGACGGCTGCTTCGGCTGCCCCATCCAGTGCAAGAAGAGCACTCCCCAGGGGGAACCGCTTCCCGAATACGAAACCGTTTCCCACTTCGGCGCCTTGAACGGCATCGCGAGTCTTTCCGCCATCGTCAGGGCCAATTCCCTCTGCAATGAGCTGGGGCTCGACACCATCTCCGCCGCCGCCACCCTGGCCGCCTGGGGAGAGGCGAAGGGGCGTTTCCCCGCTCCGGACGAGGTCGCACCGCTCCTTGTGGAGATCGCCCAGCGACGCGGGGAGGGGGAGCTCCTCTCCCTCGGGTCACGCCGGGTCGCCGAGGCCCTGGGCAAACCTGGGCTCTCCATGAGCGTCAAGTCTCTGGAGCTTCCCGCCTACGATCCGCGCGGGGCATACGGCATGGCCCTCGCTTACTGCACCAGCAACCGCGGCGGCTGCCACCTGCGCGCCTATCCCATCTCCCACGAGATCCTGCGCAAGCCGGTTCCCACCGACCGCTTCTCCTTTTCCGGCAAGGCGCGCATCATCAAGATCGCCGAGGACACCAACGCCGCCGTCGATTCCCTGGTGGCCTGCAAATTCTCCTTTTTCGGTGCGACCATCGAGGAATACGCCGAACTCCTCTCCGCCGCGAGCGGCATGGAATACTCTCCCCAGTCGCTCAAGGAGATCGGCGAGCGGATTTATGCCACCGAACGTTTCTACAACTGCGCCAATGGGTTCACCTCCGCAGACGACCTCCTGCCGGAGCGGTTTTACGAGGAACCCGGCTCCAGCGGCGAGGGGATCGACATCCCCCCCATCGACCGGCAGCGCTTCAACGAAGAGTTACAGAAGTACTACCGCATCCGCGGCTTGACGGCAGAGGGGACCTTTGCCGACCAGGGTTTCCTGACGCGCCAGCCGTAGACCTTCACCTTCATCGTTTCTCCCCCGTCCGCACTTTTCCTTTCACATTAAAGTCCCGCCGTTTCTGGTCGATAAATTAATGAAAAGACCACGGAGGGGGAATGGACGGGACCGGTGTCGTGAACGATCTGGCCAAAAGCAATCAGGCCAGGTATGCTGGGTATGACAAGATCATGGGCAACATATCTTGGCTCCTGATCGCCCTTGTCTCCCTCGATATAAAGCTCCTTCCCCCAGACGAGCAGTCCACCGTCTTCCTTGCGGCATTCAGCATAGCCTTGCTTCTGTACAATGTGGGTGCCAGGTACGTGGTGTTTCCCGGCCGCTCAAGCCAGTTCAAGACCTTCGTCGATCTCATGGTCTTTCTCTGCTTCATCGTTGCCGTCAGCTGGTTTACCGGCAAGATAACCAGCCCTTTCATCTCCCTCATCTACCTGGTGCTCATGACAACCTCCCTCACCCAGGGGCGGAGGATCACCTATTTCATGGCCGCGCTGGCCGTCTCGTCCTATATCCTGCTGGCATCGGAACACATCTCCGCCATGCTCTACGAACATAACTTCATCTCCCATCTCCTCGAACTGTTCCCTTTCATGCTGATCGCCCATCTGGGCGCCATGCTTTCCGGGGAGGCGGAAAACGCCAGGCAGGAGATCGAGAAGCTCTCCCTTACCGATGAGGTGACCGGTCTGAACAACATGCGCAATTTCTTCTACCTCTCCGATATCCAGGAAAAGCTGGCAAGGAGGCACCACCGGAAATTCACCATCTGCATGCTCGATGCGGACAATCTGAAGCAGATCAACGACCGCTACGGCCACTTTGCCGGCACTGAGCTCATCAACCAGGTAGCCCGGACAATCTCGCGCAACATCCGCTGCACAGACATCGCGGCACGGTACGGGGGAGACGAGTTCATCATCATGTTCACCGATGCCGAGAAGGATGGGTGCTGCGGCGCCGTGCAGAGAATCGTCAGGGGGATGTCGGAAACTCCCTTCGAATGCAGGGGGACCATGCTCACATCGACCATTTCGGCGGGTATCGCCTCCTTTCCCGAGGACGGCGCGGACGTGAAGAGCGTGATGGCAAAGGCGGACGAGGCGATGTACCGGAGCAAGAAGAACGGCAAAAACATGGTGACCGTCTATAACGCGGAGGGAAAATCGGAGTTTACATAAAAAAGGGGCGGTGATATGGTTGTTGACCATGAGAGACCAGATCAGCAAATATACGCACAAGCTCATTTCCGACCGCTCGGCCCTCGCCGGGGGGATCGCCTTTGCCGCCCAGGACGATACGCTCATAACCGGCGGGAACGCCGATCTGGCATTGCTGGCGGAAGAAATCATCTCCGGGCTCAACTGCCTGGGCCTGGTCTTTGCCCGGCCGTCACTCCCCTTTGCCGATTTGCTGGTGCGGCGGGCACCGGCGGGGGAGCACTCGATCGTTCCCCGGGACACCGAGACCCGCACCTTTCTCCATGACATCCCCTTTCTCCGCAGCTTTGAGCTGGGCGACGACCCGGCAAGGAGGATCGCGCAGCTTCTCGGCAACCGCAAGGGGGTCATCGTCGAGGGAATCGGCATCGTCGCCAGCGGCGCGGTAACCATCGAACAGGCCTACATCAACTACTCATCGGTGTTCCATTCCACCTTCGTCAAATACCTTCAGGATGTGCTGAACGAGGGGTTCCTCCTGCCGGGGGAGGAGGATCTCTTCAGCTCCTTTCGCAGCGAGTGGCTCCGCCACCTGAGCGCAGAAGGGTTGGTCTTCAGGACCGGCCCGCTCACCCTGCCTGAGGAAATTATTCGCGAGGTTGAAACCGTCGGGCGCTACACGGTGGAAAGGGGGCTTGTCGACTCGTTCTTCGGCAATATCTCCGCCCGGGCCGGGGATATGATCTACATCTCCCAGACCGCTGCCAGCCTCGATGAGCTGGCCGGATGCATCGACCCGGTCCCCATGGACAACTCCACCACCACCGGCATCACCGCCTCCAGCGAACTGCTCGCCCATCGGCGCATTTACGAGGAAAGCGGGGCGGCCGTCATCCTCCACGGCCACCCAAAGTTTGCCGTGGTGATGAGCATGCTCTGCGAGGAAAAGGACTGCCCGATCAGGGACTGCTGGAAGGATTGCCCGAAGGTGCGCTTTTTGGGCGACACGCCGGTGGTGGCTGGGGAGATCGGTGCCGGCGGCCTGGCCAAGCGCGTGCCGCCGGTGATCGGCGGGCCGGGCAAGGCGGTGGTCTATGGCCACGGGGTCTTCACCATCGGCAGAAAAGGGTTCGAAGAGGCTTTCCGCGCCCTGGTCGAGGTGGAGAACTGGTGCCGGGATGAGTATTTCCGGCTGCTGGCCTGATTCGTCCTTTGCCAGGGTAGCACAACGCGGCGAGAACTGAAAAACGATACCAATTACCCACCGGTTATGGTAAATACCTACCCTGATTTAAATTCATCCAGGGGAGACCATGTCCGAAAAAAAGAATATCGCCCGGGCCGCAGGTGTGCTCGGTTGTGCCACGATCCTCTCACGCATCATGGGGATGGTGCGGGACATGGTGGTGTCGCGTCTGTTCGGCGCCGGGTTTGCTACCGACGCCTTCTTTGCCGCCTTTCAGATTCCCAACATGCTGCGCCGTTTTTTTGCCGAGGGGGCGCTCACTTCGGCCTTTGTTCCCACCTTTTCCGAGTGGTACACCAAAAAGGGGGGGGATGAGGCGCGTAATCTGGCCAACGTCTGCTTCACCTTGCTCACCATTGTCATGGCGGCCGTCACTCTCCTCGGGGTCTTATTTTCCCCCGTCATCGTCCACCTCATGTTCCCCGGCTTCAGGGCCGACCCCGCC
Source organism: Geobacter sp. (assembly GCA_027356255.1). Taxonomy (GTDB): domain Bacteria; phylum Desulfobacterota; class Desulfuromonadia; order Geobacterales; family Geobacteraceae; genus Geotalea. The sequence goes on from DAIEGL010000018.1 coordinate 21,127, forward strand.
AAGCTGGAATTGACCATACTCCTCAACCGGCTGATGTTCCCCTACATATTTTTAGTCAGCCTGGTGGCGCTCTGCATGGGGATTTTGAACACGGTGCGTCATTTTTTCACGCCGGCTATCTCCACCGTCTTCCTCAATATTTCCATGATTTCCTGTGCCGTCTTCTTGCACAGCCTTTTCCAGGTCCCCATAGTTGCCCTTGCCGTGGGTGTCTTGCTCGGCGGGGTGCTGCAGCTCCTGCTGCAAATCCCGGTTCTCTACCGGAAGGGGTTTCCGCTCCGGTTTCGCTTCGATCTGAAACATCCGGCTGTGCGCAGGATCGCCCTCCTGATGGGGCCGTCCGTGTTCGGCGTCGGCGTCTACTATCTGAATATCGCGGTCGGCGCCATTCTCGCCTCGCTTCTGCCGCAGGGGAGCGTCTCATACCTCTACTATGCCCAGCGTCTCTTCGAGTTTCCACAGGGGATATTCACCGTCTCCGTCGCCCAGGCGGTCCTCCCTTCCATGAGCAGGCAGGCGGCGGCCGGGGAGATGGATGCCCTGAAGGAGTCGCTCTCCTTCGGCCTGAAGCTGACCCTGTTCATCACCCTGCCGGCCATGGCGGGGCTTATGATCTGTGCCACACCCATATTCTCCCTGATCTTCATGGGGGGGGCGTTCGACTATGCCAAGGCCGAGCTGTGCGGGGTGGCGCTTTTTTACTATTCACTCGGGCTGTCGCTGGTGGCCCTGGTGAGGGTACTGGTGCCCGCATTCTACGCCCTCAAGGATACCAGGACGCCGGTCGTGACCGCCTTTGTCGCCTTTGTCCTCAACCTCTGCTTCAGCCTCGCTTTGATGGGTCCGCTCAAGCACGGCGGCCTGGCGCTGGCTTCAAGCCTCTCAGCCCTTGGCAACATGATCCTCCTCCTCTATTTCCTCCGGAGAAAGATCGGGCCGTTCGGCGGCAGGGGGATTCTTCGCGCCGGGGTGAAGGCTGCGGCCGCATCCATCCCCATGGCTTTTGCCGTCTACTGGGCGATGCAGCTTACCGATTGGTCGCAAAAGGGGCATAAGCTGGCAAAGGGGGGCGTCCTTGTCGGCGCAGTCGGCGGGGGGATGGTTGTCTACCTCGTTTTTGCCCACCTGCTGCGCTGCGAGGAGGCGCATGAGGCGGTTGCGCTGTTCCGCAGGAAGGTTCTGAAAAGGTGAAGGTGGGGTGATGAGGAAACAGGAAACCAAGACATATCGCTCTTTCTTTGACACACCATACGGTTCCGGTGGGGTGGTTGCGAGCGCCGACGGGCTTCTGGAGGTGTACCTGCCGTTTGACGGGGATTCCCCCGAAAAGATGGCGGGGCGGATTGCCTGGGCGTACCCGTCTGCCGAGAGCGGGAGTCCGCTGACCATGAAGGCGGCAGGGCTCTTGGCGCGTTATTTCGCCGGGGAGCGGGTGGCGTTCGATCTGCCCATCGATCGGCGCGGATTCACACAGTTTCAGGATGCCGTTTACGTGGAGGTCTCGCAGATCCCCTACGGCGCGGTGAAAACCTATGGCGAGGTGGCCGGTGCAATCGGGCGGCAGAGGGCGGCCAGGGGCGTCGGGACAGCGATGGCGCACAATCCCCTGCCGATAATCATCCCCTGCCATCGGGTCGTCGGCGGGTCGGGCGCCATGACCGGCTATTCCGGGGCGGGCGGGGTGGACTCCAAGAGGCTTTTGCTGGCGATGGAAGGGGTTGCACTGGATGCGCGCGGCCGGGTGAAACAGCACAGTTTATAAACATGTAAAAGTTTGTTACATGGGTATTCTTTATGCAAAGGCAAGGCTTGCGGTCTCCAATAGAACAATATTATATGATAGTGTGCAACTTATCGAAATTATTTAAATATATTGATTGTTTAAAAAATGGGCAGATTGCTGAAACGCTTTGAAAAGTATCCATTTCCGGAATTGTCCACACCGTTATCAACAGGTTATGCACAGGATTTGTGGAAAATCGGTTACATCGTTGAAAAGACGTAACAATTGGCCGATTCTCATGTTTCCCGCTCCATCCTCTTCGCCTCTTCCCATAGTTCGTCCATCTCCGCCAGGCTCGCTTCCTGCATGTGCATGCCGCGCGCATGGAGGGTATCCTCCACATGGCTGAAGCGGCGGGCAAACCGGTCGATGGTTTTGCTCAACGCCTCCTCGGGATTCAGTGAGAGGAATCGCCCCAGGTTGACGATGGCGAAGAGGAGGTCTCCCAGCTCAGCCTCCATCCGCTCCTCATCCCTTTCGGCCATGGTCTCCTCGAATTCGTGCAGCTCCTCCAGCACCTTGGCGAAGACCTGGTCCACGTGTTCCCAGTCGAAGCCGACCCTCGCCGCCTTCTCCGTGATCTTCTGCGCCTTCATCAGGGCGGGAAGCGCCGGTGGAACGCCTGAAAGGGCCGATGTCCTCTCCGCACCCTTCTCCGCCTTCTTGATCCGTTCCCAGTTCGCCACCTGTTCCTCGGCGGTTTTTACCTTTTCCTCGCCGAACACATGGGGGTGGCGGCGGATGAGCTTGTCATTGATGGCGTCGAGGACGTCTTCCATGGTGAAGTTACCCGCCTCCTCGGCGATGGCCGCGTGGAACACCGGCTGGAGCATGAGGTCCCCCAGTTCTTCCTTGAGGAGCGCCTGGTCGTTCGCGTCGATCGCTTCGATCACCTCGTAGCTCTCCTCCAATAGATACCGCTTGAGCGATGCGTGGGTCTGCTCCGCGTCCCACGGGCAGCCGCCCGGGGCTCGCAGACGGCGCATGAGTTCCATGAGGCGTTCAAAGCCCCTCTTCTCTTCGGTCATGGCTCCTCCCTTGCTGGTTCTGATTTTACAATCGTCATACCATACCACGCATCTTCCGGTTGCCGCAAGGGAGGAAACCATCACCCTTTGCTGTAACCCGCGAACGTGGTATGATGCCCCCCATCATGGAACAACGGATCTCGGAACATAGGTGTCGAGTGCAAATACAGAAAAGTCAGGCAGCTTTCGCAGCCGCCGCGTGAAAGGACAAAAAATGATCGATAGAGACAGGCTGTATGCCATATTCATGGAGCTTTGCGCCATCGATTCGGAACCGACCAGGGAGCGCCTGCTGGCGGACAGGCTCAGGGAAATCCTGACGGAACTCGGCTGTACCGTCACAGAGGATGATACGGGGGAGAAGATCGGCGGCACCGCGGGGAACCTCATCGCTCGCCTGGAAGGGACCGGACCGGGGGAGCCGCTTCTCTTATCCTGCCACATGGACCGGGTCGTTCCAGGTATCGGCGTTAAGCCGCGCATCGAGGGGGAGTTCATTATCAGTGACGGCACGACCGTTCTCGGCGCCGACGATGCCGCAGGGCTGGCTGCCATCCTGGAGGGGGTGATGGTGCTCAGGGAACGCAACATCCCCCATCCCCCCCTGGAGATCGTCCTCACCGTGGCCGAAGAGCTCGCCCTGCTCGGTTCCGGCCACCTCGACACCGGCCGGCTCACGTCCCGCTGCGCCTTTTTCCTCGACGCGGGCGGCCCGGTCGGGGAGATCGTCGTCCAGGCGCCGGAACAGGCGAAAATCAACGCCGTCTTTCATGGCAAAAGCGCCCACGCGGGGTTCAACCCGGAACATGGGATCTCGGCCATCCAGATAGCCGCCGCGGCCGTCGGCCGGATGAAGCTCCTGCGGATTGACGCGGAAACGACGGCCAACATCGGCAGCATTATGGCCACCGGACCTACCAACATCGTCGTGGAGCGCTGCGAGATGCAGGCAGAGGCCCGCTCGCTCGATCCGGTAAAGCTGCGGGCCCAGGTGGCGGCGATGACCGATGCGATGGAGGGTGCGGCGAGGGAGTACGGCGGCAGCGTGGATATAAGCGTCGTATCCTGTTATCAGGCGTACAAGCTCGCGGAAGACGCTGCTCCTGCGCAGCGCGCGGCAAGGGCGGCCCTTGGAATCGGCGTGCCTGTCAGGTTCAAGGCAACCGGTGGCGGTTCCGACGCCAATATTTTCAACCGCAGGGGGATTCCATCCGTGGTCCTCTCCTGCGGTTACGAAAAGGTCCATACCACCGCGGAGCGTATCGCGCTCAAGCAGCTGGCCCTGCTGGCGCAGTGGGTGGTGGCGATTGTTGCGGACGGGGCGGTTAGCGGGTGAGTGGTATTGCTTTTGATTCACACCTTGAATTTTTTTGCCATCGCCGAAAGCCTGGCTGCGGTCCCGGCGAGGTCGGAAGACGCGTCGTCGGTTGCCTTGGTGCCGCGGGAGACGTCGCCGATGATTTCGGTGATGGCGCTGACATTGGTCATCACCCCTGCGGTCGTCGCTGACTGCTCTTCCACGGCGGTGGCTACCTGCGCCACCGTTTCCGTCAGGACCTCGATATGGGATTTGATGTCTGAGATCGCGCCGCTTGACAGCCTGACGCGCTCCACCCCTTGCCGGACGCTTTGCGAACTCTGCCCCATTGACTCCATTACGTTCCTGACGTCCTGTTGCAGCGTCTGAATGATCTTCTGGATGTCCCCCGTCGCCTTGGTCGTGCGTTCCGCCAGCATTCTCACTTCGTCGGCAACCACTGCGAAGCTGCGCCCCTGTTCTCCGGCCCTTGCCGCCTCGATCGCCGCATTGAGCGCCAGAAGGTTCGTCTGGTCCGCTATGTTTTCGATCGTCGCAACGATTTCGCCGATCTGGCTGGAGTTCTTCCCGAGCGATCCGACGGCATCGGTGGTGTCTGTGACAATTTTTCCTATCTCGTCCATCATCTGCGCCATCTCGTCGACGGTTCGTGTCCCCTGGTTCGTGGATGTTTTCGTTTCAGCGGCCTCGTCCGCCATCAGTTGGCAGTTTTTTGAGATGTCCGTACTCACGGAGGAAAACTCGTCGACCGAATGGGCGACCGATGTAGACTGCTCCACCGCCAGTTCCGCGTTGCCGGCGATGCTTTCCGATGTCTGCTTCAGACCGGCAGCGGCGGTCATGAGTTCGTTCGAGGTTGTCTGAATCTCGGCAATCATCGTACGCATGGAGGTCTGGACCTCCATGATCGAGGTGAGGACCCAGCTGATTTCGTTATTGTTCCTGACGATGATCTTCCGGCTCAGATCCCCCTCTGCCATTGTCTCCAGATAGCCGATGACTCGCTTGATGGAGCTGCCTATCCCCCACATGTTGAGAATGCCCCAGAAAGCGCCGACAGTGATGAACAGAACCAGCGAACCGTAACGGACCAGCGGGAGGTCCGAGCGGCCGAGGATCGCCGCTGCGATGATGCAGAGGCTGTAGCAGAAGCAGAGCAGCCCTATCCTGGTTTTGATGGAGAGCCTGAAGTAGCGCTTTTGGAGGAACTGCATTGTTCTCACCTCCCGATGAACCTTCTCGTCTGCTCATCGGGAATGTACCTGAGAAACTTTAGCGGGGTTATTCCGAGAAACGAAAACAGCCGCTCCCGTTTGCCGGGAGCGGCTGTTTTCGTTTGTGGCGATGGGCGCGATTCCCTATTTCCCCTTCAGGTACTCAGCCAGGAAATTCCGCTTGAACTCGGCGAATCGCCCTTCTTCGATGCTCTTGCGCACCTCGGCCATCATGTCTAGGTAGAACTGGACGTTGTGGATGCTGGCGAGAATGGCGGAGAGTACCTCGTTGGCGTTGAACAGGTGGTGGATGTAGGCGCGGGTGAAGTTCCGGCAGGCGTAGCAGGAACAGTTTGGGTCGATGGGATAGAAATCCCGCTTGTAGTTCTTGTTGGTGAGGCGGATCTTGCCCCGTCGCGTGAAGAGGGTAGCGCTTCGGGCGTAACGGGTAGGGATGACGCAGTCGAACATGTCCATCCCTCGCTCCACGCTTTCCAGAATGTCCTCGGGGAGTCCCACCCCCATCAGATAGCGGGGTTTGGCCTCGGGAAGGAACGGCGCGGTCATGCCCACCACTTTTTTGAGAAGTTCCAGCCCTTCGCCGACCGATACCCCGCCGATGGCGTAGCCGGGAAAGTCCATGGCGACCAGTTCCTTGGCGCACATCTCCCGCAGGTCTTCAAATGTGCTCCCCTGAACGATGCCGAACAGCGCCTGGTCCTTGCGGGTCTGGGCCTTCCTGCACGCCTCGGCCCAGAGCAAGGTCTTGCGGGTAGACTGGGCGGCGTACCGCTTGTCGCACGGGTAGGGGATGCATTCGTCGAAGGCCATGATGATGTCGGCACCCAGCGCCTCCTGGATGGCGATGGCCTTTGCCGGGTCGAGGAATACCTCCTCGCCGGTGATCTCGTGCTTGAAATAGGCGCCGTCTTCTGTGATCCGCTTGTTGGGGAGCGAAAAGACCTGGAAGCCGCCGGAGTCGGTCAGGATCGGCCCGTCCCAGGCCATGAACCTGTGGAGGCCGCCCGCCTTCTCCACCAGACCCTCGCCGGGACGCAGGTGCAGGTGGTAGGTGTTGGAGAGGATGATCTGGGCGCCGGTCTCCTTCACCTGTTGCGGGGTCATGGCCTTCATGGCGGCGTGGGTGCCGACCGGCATGAAGATGGGGGTCTCGATCATTCCGTGCGGAGTTTCCAGCCGGCCGCGCCTGGCGGCGGTTTTTGCGTCATTTTTCAGGAGAGTAAATTTCATGGGAGATTTTAATTGTCCCTGCAAGGTAAATTGATTTGAAAATCCATGATTTAATTAGCAGAATGGCCGGGAAAAAGCAACAACACATCTGTCGATTTCTCGCGTCCAGGCGGGAATAATTGCTGTTAAACCCCGATAATTTTGGTTGCATTTTGATAAAACGACGTTTAGTATACAGTATACAATTTGAAGAAATTACAATATGTTAATCTAAGCGCCGTATGCATATCATGCTGGAATGTTATTTAATCAATCTCTTTAGAAGGAGGTAAGGCAATGCTGACCTATAAAGAATGGCGCGCGCCCCCCTCCTGAACATTCCCTGTAGAACGTTGGATACACCGATTCGTCTCTCCAACCGGTTCTGAAAAAGGAATGCAAAACGATCTGAAGCAAATGGGTGTGTCAATTGCCCTCAGCAATTCTCTCAATTCATTCAAAGGGAAAAAATTATGCAACTATTTAAAAGCGCAGTGGGAAGAAAGATCCTTATGGCCATCACCGGCCAACTGATGGTTCTTTTCGTAATTGTTCATCTGCTTGGTAACTCCTCTATTTTTATCGGTCCCAATGGCATCAACGCTTACGCAGAGCATCTCCACAGCTTAGGACCCCTGGTCTGGGTATTCCGTCTGGCCATGCTTGCCTTCGTGCTCGTTCATGCCATCTACGGCATCCAGGTGAGCATAGAGAACAGCACCGCCAACTCCGCGAAATACGCGATAAACACCAAACTGAAACGGAACTTCGCCAGCGAAAACATGATCTGGACCGGCGTGCTCCTCATTATCTTCATTATCGGTCATATCTCCCACTTTACTCTCCGGATAACGCCCGATGTCGCCGCCTTTGCCGGCCAGGTGCCGGGCAACGTATTCGGCATGGTGACAACCAGCTTCTCCAACGGCATCATCGCTTTCGTTTACGTGGTGGCCATGCTGGTTCTCTGTCTCCACCTTTTCCATGGCATCCAGAGCTTTTTCCAGACCATGGGATGGAACTCCGACAAGAGTCTGCCGGTCATCAGCCAGGTGGGGCGCGTCCTTGCCGTCGTCTTCCTGGTCGGTTACAGCTCCATTCCGCTTTTCATCCTTGCAGGTATAATCAAATAGGGGGTTCATAGTGATACTCGACGGAAAATGTCCAACCGGACCTATTGAAAAAACGTGGGACAAGCACCGCTTCGACCTGAAGCTGGTGAATCCTGCCAACAAGAGAAAATATACCGTAATCATGGTGGGCACCGGTCTGGCCGGTGGAGCTGCTGCTGCATCGCTGGGAGAGCTCGGTTACAATGTCATGGCTTTCTGCTACCAGGACAGCCCGCGTCGCGCCCACTCCATCGCCGCCCAGGGGGGGATCAACGCTGCCAAGGCGTATCCCAACGACGGTGACTCCATCTATCGCCTCTTCTATGACACCATCAAGGGGGGCGACTTCCGCGCCCGCGAGGCCGACGTCTGGCGTCTTGCCCAGGTGTCCAACAACATCATCGACCAGTGCGTTGCCCAGGGCGTTCCGTTCGCCCGTGACTATGCCGGCTACCTGGACAATCGCTCCTTCGGCGGCGCACAGGTTTCCCGTACCTTCTACGCCCGCGGTCAGACGGGACAGCAGCTCCTGCTCGGCGCTTACTCGGCGCTCTCCCGCCAGATCAAGGCCGGCACGGTGAAGATGTATAACCGCCGCGAAATGCTCGACCTCGTGGTCGTGGACGGCGTGGCCAAGGGTATCACCTGTCGCAACCTCATCACCGGCGAGCTCGAGAGCTACGCGGCGGATGCGGTTTGCCTCGCCACCGGTGGCTACGTGAACGTCTTCTATCTCTCCACCAATGCCATGGGGTGCTCTGTCACCGCCAACTGGAAGGCGTACAAGAAAGGGGCGTTCTTTGCCAATCCCTGCTATACCCAGATTCACCCAACCTGCATTCCGCAGGCCGGCGACTACCAGTCGAAGCTGACCCTCATGTCTGAGTCGCTCAGAAACGACGGCCGCTGCTGGGTGCCGAAGAAGAAGGAAGACCTGGGCAAGCATCCGAACGAGATCGCCGAAGAGGACCGCGACTACTACCTGGAGCGTAAATACCCCTCCTTCGGTAACCTCGCCCCCCGCGATATCGCATCCCGTGCCGCCAAGGAGCAGTGCGACGACGGCCGTGGCGTCGGTCCCGGCGGTCGTGGCGTCTACCTCGATTTCTCCACCGCCATCAAGAGGGTCGGTGAGAACACCATCAAGGAGCGCTACGGCAACCTCTTCGAGATGTACGAGAAGATCACCGACGAGAACGCATACAAGCGGCCGATGCGTATGTACCCAGCTCCCCATTACTCCATGGGCGGCCTTTGGGTCGATTACAACCTGATGAGCAATATCCCGGGACTCTTCGTACTCGGCGAGGCCAACTTCTCAGTCCACGGCGCCAACCGCCTCGGGGCCTCTGCCCTCATGCAGGGTCTGGCCGACGGCTACTTCGTCATCCCCTACACCATCGGCGGCTACCTTGCCACGGTGAAGCCGGGGACCGTCACCACCGAGAACCCCGAGTTCAAGAAGTCGGTGGAGGATGTCAAAAACTACCGCGACAAGCTTCTCTCCATCAACGGCAAGAAGACCGTATCGGAGTTCATGCGCGAGCTGGGCGGCCTCATGTGGGAAAACTGCGGCATGGCCCGCTCCAAGGAGTCCCTGGAGGAAAACCTCAAGAAGATTCCTGCACTGCGCGAGGAGTTCTGGAAGAACGTCAAGGTCACCGGTGCTGGTGCCGACCTGAACCAGGATCTGGAGAACGCCGGCCGTACCGCCGACTTCCTGGAGTTCGGCGAGCTCCTCTGCCGCGATGCCCATCATCGCAACGAGTCGTGCGGCGGTCACTTCCGGGTCGAGTTCCAGACCTCTGACGGCGAGGCGCAGCGTGACGACGAGAACTACTGCTACGTCGGCGCCTGGGAATTCAAGGGGGCCGGGAAAGATCCCGAGCTGCACAAGGAACCGCTCCGGTTCGAGAACGTACATCTTGCGGTAAGGAGTTATAAATAATGAGCGATCACAAAACCATGACTCTGACTCTTAATGTATGGCGGCAGAAGGGGCCCAACGACCCCGGTAAATTCGAAACCTACACCGCCAAGGGAATAACCGAACACCACTCTTTCCTGGAAATGATCGATGTGGTCAATGAAGACCTCATCAAGTCCGGAAAAGAGCCGATCGTCTTCGACCACGACTGTCGTGAGGGTATCTGCGGCATGTGCTCCCAGGTGATCAACGGCGTGCCCCACGGCGGGCAGGAACGGACCACTGTCTGCCAGCTCCATATGCGTAAATTCAAGGATGGGGATACGATCTTCATCGAACCGTGGCGGGCCACGGCCTTCCCGATCATCAAGGACCTGGTGGTCGACCGCAGCGCCTATGACACCATCATTCAGGCCGGTGGCTACACCTCCTGCCACACGGGCGGGGTTCCAGACGGCAACGCCTTGCTGATTCCGAAGCCTGACGCAGATTATGCCATGGATGCCGCGGAGTGCATCGGTTGTGGCGCATGTGCCGCCGCCTGTCCCAACAGCTCGGCAATGCTCTTCACCAGCGCCAAGGTGGCACAGCTGGCCGCTCTTCCGCAGGGTAAGCCTGAGGCCGCCAAGCGCGTCACGGCGATGGTCGATGCCATGAAAGAGTGCGGTTTCGGCAACTGCTCCAACCACTACGAGTGCCAGGCCGCCTGTCCCAAGGGAATAAACGTGAAGTTCATCGCCAAGCTGAACCGCGAGTATCTCAAGGCCCAGTTCAAGTAAGCGGCTAAGGCATCTATAAATGCTGCACAAAAAAGGGCGGGTCGTTTTGACCCGCCCTTTTTTTACTGAAGCGCTGTTCGCTATGATTTATCTTCTTTCGCTGAATGGCAGCGTTGGCAGTCGTGTAATGGGAACGCCACCGAGATGTGGCAGATGCCGCAATACTTTCCGTCGTTAATTTCGACCATGGAATATTTGGTCATCCCCCTTTTTACCCCTGCGAACACCTCGGGATGGCAGACTTCGCAGCCGTTCCAGACGGTATGCTTTTTGTGTGAGAAGATGATGTTCGGCAGTCCTCCCATCTTTGCTTCGAGGGCGAAATCTTTCTGTACGGACATCGGCGCCCTTTTTATGGATACTCCCTCCAGGAAATCAATCGGCTTTATATCCCCCTCGATTTCTGCTTTTTCCCAGTTTATTCCGTTGCCGAGCCGTTCCTTCGGGAGCTTTTCGCTGAACCGGAAGAATTCATCCGCCCTTGCCGGGTCCTTTTCCTTCTGGTGGCATCTTTCGCATTGCCGTTCTTCCGGAGTGGCAGACTTTTTTGAGCACGCCTTGAAGATCTTCGTCCCGTTGTATTCTCTTTCCCCGTCGTGGCATGTCCCGCAGAAGTAGCCGCGCATGTTGTCCTCGGCCTTTATTTCTGTGGCCCCTCTTTTCATGGCGAAGCCGATGTCCGCATGGCACAGCCTGCAGGTGTACTTGGCCCTGTGGACCCAGTGATCGAATGTGACCGGTGGGAGCACTGCATTCGCGGAAGACGGATAGATGATGACCGTACCGTATTCGTACGGTTTCGGTCTTTTCAGTTTTACGCCGGTTTGGGCCAAGGCGAGACCGGCCAGCAGGAACGTGCTAAACATCAGGATCAGCAGCTTTTTCATATCCCCCCTCCATAAAATAAGATATCGCTAATCATAGAGGAATCCTAATCGTTGTCAAGGAATAGATACGCCGAAATATCACAAAGTTACATCGCTTTCCCGGCTTCTGATCCCGTCATTCTAGAAATTTCCCTTTGACAAACCGCTGCGATAATGTTTGATGACAGGGTGGTGCCGCATCTTCAACGCTAAAGGAATCTTGCGATGGACTTCAATTTTCTGAAATTCATAGTGACGCTAAAGTTATTGCGCAATATCGCTGACAGCCACTTCCTCTTCGGCCTCAAGACGGAGTTCGAGAACGCCTTTCGTCTGGCAATCGGTTGCAGCCGCAGCTCGTGTGAGGGGTGCCGAAGCTGCGATTCATGCCCTTTTCAACAGACATTTTCCCAGTCGATCGCATCTGACCCCTCGGCAGTGAAGCGCTATCAGAAGCCGCCTTACCCTTTCATGTTTGATTTTCCGTTATTACCGCAAGCTCCAAACCGGGGGGCCATTCTGGAGCTCGGCCTGACTCTGACGGGATCGGCAATCAACCATTTTCAGCATTATCTGGCTGCATTGCTCCATTTGACCAGCCTGAACGGTGAAAACAAGCCGGCTTTCGCTGCCGTCCTCAAGGTTGAATCGTGCGATTACGTGGGAGGGCGGGGTCTGGTGATGGGGAGGGATGGCGAGGTGTATCCTGACAGCCTCTTTTTGTTCTCCGCCGATGAACTGCAAAAGAGTTGCGGGCTGTTGCCGGATAAGGTGACGATCTCCATCGAAACGCCACTGCGCCTGATGCAGGACGGTCGGCCTCTGCGGGAATTCTCCTTTTCACCATTCATCCGCTCACTGTTCAGGCGCATATCGTCCCTGGCCTACTACTACGGTGGGGTGGAGATGGGACTTGATTACAAATGGCTGGCGAGCCGCAGCACTGCCGTTGAAAGCCTGCGTGCGGACTTCCGTTGGGTAGATTGGGACAGGCGTCCGGGAGGGGGGAGGTTGAGCGGCATTGTCGGTGAAGGGGTTTTCGGCGGAGACCTGGTGGATTTTTACCCCTTTCTACTTCTCGGCCAATATTTCCATCTGGGGAAAGGGGCTTCTTTCGGCATGGGGAAATACCGCGTGGAAACGTGATGCGTTATGCCGCGACCGTGCGATTCCCTTGTAAAACGGATGTCAGCGGGTAAACTGTTGATATGAATGAACACTCTTTCTGAGGTGCATGGCATGACGCCGTCTATCTGGAAGCCGATATTCCTGCTGCTTATACTGGTGATTTTCTTTGACCTGGTCTACACCGTGGTTGTAAAGCAGGCCATGGAGGAGGGGGCGGAAATATCCTACAGCCGCTTCAGGGAAGAGCTCGCTGCGGACAATATCAAAATGATTTCCATAAAAGGCTATTCGGTCAAGGGGGAATTTCGGAATAAAACCAAGGTCGCCTCGAAGGTCCAGGGACAAGAGGTAGCCCGTGACGTAACGGTGTTCAATACCGTCCTGCCGAACATCGCCGATCCGACCCTGATGCCGGAGCTCTCGGCGAAAAAGGTGGAGTTGACCGCCGTATCCCAGGAAACCTCGTCTTTTGCGGGAATAATTGTCTATATACTCCCCTGGCTGCTCATCATCGGGGTCTGGTGGCTGATGATGAGGGGGGTGAAGGGGCAGGGCCCCGGTGCAATGATGGGCGGCTTTGCCAAATCCGGGGCCAAGATGTACGGCGGAGGGGAGAAGATCAACGTTACCTTCGACGATGTGGCGGGGATGGAAAACAGCAAGCTCGAGTTGAAGGAGATAGTCGATTTTCTGAAAGACCCGAAAAAATTTCAGAATATCGGTGGCAAGGTCCCCAAGGGGGTGCTTCTGGTGGGGCCTCCGGGCACGGGGAAGACCCTCCTGGCACGGGCGGTGGCGGGGGAGGCAGGGGTTGTCTTTTTCAGCATCTCCGCGTCTCAGTTCATCGAAATGTTCGTCGGGGTGGGGGCCAGCAGGGTGCGCGACCTGTTTGCCAATGCAAAAAAGGCGGCACCGAGCATCATATTCATCGACGAGCTGGATGCTGTGGGGCGCAGCCGCGGCGCCGGCTTCGGCGGCGGCCATGACGAGCGGGAGCAGACCCTGAATCAGCTTCTCTCCGAGATGGACGGTTTCGACCCCCATGAAGAGGTCATTGTCCTGGCAGCCACCAACCGGCCCGATGTGCTCGACCCGGCACTGTTGCGGCCGGGCCGGTTCGACCGGCATGTGGTTATCGACCGCCCCGACTGGCGGGACCGTGAGCAGATATTGAAGGTCCATACACGGAAAATCAAGCTGGACCAGGATGTGGACCTCTCGGTGATCGCCCGGGGAACGCCGGGGATGACCGGTGCCGATCTGGAAAGCCTGGTGAACGAGGCGGCCATCCATGCCGCCAGGGAGGACGCGCCGAGCGTCAATATGGGGCATCTGGAAAAGGCCAAAGACAAGATCCTGATGGGGGGCGAGCGGAAGATGTTCATCTCCGACCAGGAAAAGCGCATCACCGCCTATCATGAGGCTGGTCACGCGCTCGTGGCCAAGCTCCTCCCCGGCACTGACCCGGTCCACAAGGTGACCATCATTCCGCGCGGCATGGCCCTTGGTGTGACCCAGCAGTTGCCGGAGGACGACCGTTATCACTACCCGAAAACCTATCTGGTAAACCGTCTCTGCGTTGCGCTCGGCGGACGGGTAGCGGAGCGTCTGATATTCAACGACCTATCCACAGGAGCCCAGAGCGACCTGAAAACGGTGACCGATCTGGCCGAGAAGATGGTTTGTCAGTGGGGGATGAGCGAAAAGATCGGGGCGATGACCTTCACCCGCGGTGAGGAGCACCCTTTCCTGGGCCGCAAGCTGGCGGAGGAAAAGTCCTTTTCGGAGCAGATGGCCTGGCTCATCGATCAGGAGATAGCAGCGGTCATCAAGGAGGCGGAACTCAAGGCCGAAGGGTTGGTGTTTGCCAACCGGCCGAAGCTGGATGC
>DAIEGL010000030.1 GCA_027356255.1 Geobacter sp.
GTCATCATGGTAACCGCCTATGCCACGGTGGAGATGTCGATTCAGGCCCTGCGCCGCGGGGCCTACGACATGCTGACCAAGCCGTTCGAGCCGGAGGAACTCCTCTACCGGGTGAAAAATGCGCTCAAGCACACCCAGCTCCTGGAGGAAAACCGGGAGCTCAGGGAAGAGCTGGTGGGTAAATTCCGTTTCGACAACATCATCGGCGCCTCTGACGGGCTGAAGGCCGTGCTGGAGCGGGTGGAAAAGGTGGCGATCCGCGACACATCCGTGCTCATCACCGGTGAGTCCGGGACCGGCAAGGAGCTCATCGCCCAGGCGATTCATTACAATTCGCCCCGAAAGGAGAAGAAATTCATCGCCATCAACTGCGGGGCGCTCCCCGAGTCGCTTCTGGAGAGCGAGCTGTTCGGCTACAAGAAGGGGGCGTTCACCGGCGCCAAGGAGAACCGCCAGGGGCTCCTGGAGGCGGCCGACGGCGGCACTCTGTTCCTGGACGAGGTGGGGAATCTCCCCATGAACGTGCAGAAGACACTGCTCCGCTTTCTGCAGGAGCAGGAGTTTCTCCGCATCGGCGATACCACGCCCACCAAGGTCGATGTGCGGATTCTCTCCGCGACCAATTCAGACCTGAAGGCCGCGGTCAAAAGCGGAGATTTCCGTGAAGACCTCTACTACCGGCTGAATGTGGTCAACATCCATTTGCCCCCGCTCAGGGAGCGGAAGGCGGACATCCCCCTCCTGGCCGCGCACTTCATTGCGCTGCAGAACAAGAAATTCGGCACCATGGTGAAAGGTCTCTCCCCCGAAGCACTTGATGCAGCCTTGGGCTACAGCTGGTCGGGAAATATCCGCCAGATGAAAAACGTCATCGAGGCCTCACTGGCCATGGAGAGCGGCGACTACATCAGCCTGCCCGTCATCTCCCAGTTCATAGAGGTCCCCATGGAAGATGACGGCACCGGTGGCGCCGCCGAAGAGGGTGAATATGCCAGTGCCCTGTCCCGTTTCGAGACCGAATATCTGCGGGGGCTTTTGCGCAAAAACAACGGGAACATCGAGGCCGCGGCCCGTGAAGCTGGAATGAACATGGCCACCATTTACCGGAAAATAAAGAAGTACAATATCAAAAAGGAGGATTGTGCTTGAAGTCACCGGACTCGACTGCGGTTGATGTCGCATCCGGGCATCATGTTCGCATTTCTGCAAAAAACATGGAACTCCTTCGCATTGCTGCGAAATCTTCGTTTCAGCTCTTCTTCCTTTTGTAACCCCTTAAAATTACAGTTATTGTCACCCGTAAATTCAGTCAAGATAAAATAATTTAACCATGTTAAAAAGAGAATTCCGCTAACCCCGTTTGCATTTCTGCAAAAGCCCCCCATCGCACATCTCTTTAGCCTTCCCTGTTGTTGCATTATAACATGCTGCAATCATTGATAAGTGCACGGGTTGTAGCTTGCCTTCGTTTTTGGTACGGCGGTTGCTAATAGTGTATACAGTTACTCCTTTCATTGTAGGGGATGATGCCGGAGAGGTTGGGAGGCTGATCCGGTGTCATCCTGTACAGCCGACAAAAGGCCGACGGCCTTTGGAAAAGATATGAGGTACCCATGAAGGTTGAGACAGTCTGCCCCTTCTACGGAAAGAACGATGATTTTTGCGACGTGGGTTGCGGGTACATATCGCCGCACGATGTCAATCAGATCATAAAGTTCTGTAGCTGCCGATATAAGGAGTGTTTCAAGTATCAGGAACTGTCGGACCGACTGCCCAAAGAGATTTTCGAACCAGCTTAACGCTGATTTACAAGGAGGATGTCATGCTTTACAACCTGTGTCTCCATTTCCACGGAACGTATTTGATTGCCGCGATGACGTTGGTAGCAACTTTTGTACTAATTTCAATAATAAAGGAGAAAAGAGATGAGCGAAAAAGAGCTTGAACTTTTGGCAAGGATTGAGGATCTTGAGCGGCACACCTGGCGTAACAGCGCCATCCTGAGGGCCGTGGCAATGGTTGCGTTCACCGCTTTCTTCGGCATTATCATCGCCTCCGGCGTTGTCGGCGGCGGGCGCGGCAGCCACTGGTCGGGACCGGCCTGGAACACCATGTGGCTCTATGGCCTCTTTGCTGCGAATGCGGTGTCGATGTTCTGGACCACCCACAAGGAGTAGCAGGCCGGTTGGGTTTTCGCAACCTCAACCTCAATCCAAATCTTTAACCTCTAGGAGGATAGAACAATGCCGATGAAACTAAGTAACATAATCCTTTTGCTGGTCGTGGTCACGCTCTGTGCCACGTTTTCCATGCGCATTTTTCAAGGGCTGGACGAGATGATGGGTGACCAGTACTGGGTCGTCGATACAACCCAGGGGGATCACGGCTGGTACGCCATGGGGCTTCTTCCCCACGTAAAAAAGATGCCCAAGGATGTGGTCAAGGCTGCGAACACCGACCCCAACAACAAGGAGAAGTACATCATTTACGCCCAGAGCGGTGACTTTGCCGGTAACTCCGTCTACGGCATCTGCTTCGGCATCCCGCTCATCATGTACCTGATCTGGTTCGCCTTCATCCTCGGCTTCCCCGACCGAATCGATCCATACCTGCTGCCGCGAAGGATCTTCACCATTGCCGCGGTCATCATCTGTTCGGTTCTGGTCAACCTCTTCCTGATGCGGATCGCAGCCGACTTTGCCCGCGACCCGATGGCCCGCATCGCCAACGTTGCCGGCAACCATTCCTCGCTCCTTTTCCACAATGCGGGCATCTGGTTCGCCATTCTCTTCTCCGCCCTCGGCACCCACAACCACAGCGCCCAGGAGGCTGCCGCGCCCGACAGCCGCAACTGGCAGACCCAGGCCAACGAGAAGTTCTCCTGGATGTTCACCCTGCTGGCAGCCGTAACGGTGCTGGAGGTTGTGCTGGTGAACAACAAGCTGGCCCTTCCCGATGCAGCGGTTGACTATTCCGTCTGGATCATCTGGGTCGTCATCTTCATGCGCATGTACGGCTTCTCTCCCAAATACTGGATGAAGCGCGGCCGCGGCATCGCCATCATGGTGGTCGGCACCGCCCTCACCCTGCCGGTCTTCTATCTGCTGGAGAGGGCCACTGGTACGCTTGGCGCCGGCTTTGCCTCCCCGATCCTGACCAAGGCGCTCGGACCCGAGAACGCCAACATCGGCCTTTCTCTGATGGTCTCCATCTACCTCGTCTTCTGGATGGAATTCGCCACGGCAATCAGGATGAACGGCCCGTCAAAGGCAGCCGCGGTGGAGAAACACTGAATGCCGTGAGTGGTGAGAAGTGAGTAGTGATTGGCAGGCGGCAGCGAATATTCGCTGCCGCTTTTGTTTATGTCTTGATTTTTGCAACGGAAAAGGGGCCGGAGAGCGGCCCCTTTTGTGCGGAAAGTGTGTGGCGTGATGTTCAGTGCTTGTGGTGGCAGCGGGTGCAGTTGTCCTTGATCTGGAAGGCCTTTGTGCCGTTGTGGCACCTGCCGCAATACTTGCCGGCATAGAGGTCGTTCATGGTAATCTTCACGCCCCCTTTTTCCATTTTCGGGAAGATGAGCGGGTTATGGCAGTCCTTGCAGGTCAGCCCGGCATCCTTGTGCGCCTGGCCATCGAAAATGACTACCCCCATGGGGCTCCCCGTGTATTCCAGTTTTTTCCCCGCCGGCACGGCGAGTGCAGCGCCGCTGAAAGAGAGTGTCAGGATGATGCCGAACATGAATGTTTTCGTTTTCATGGTTCACTTCTCCTCTGCGTGAAATATCGGAGTGTGTAGCATGTCTCAACTATGCCAGCATACCGGAAAATGTCAAGAACAGGTCAGGCATCGCCTTCTCCGCCAGGTTCTGTCTGCGTTTCCAGTGCTTCCAGCTCTCCTTCCAGGTGGGCGATGAGGTCTGCCACCTGTTCCCGGTAGGCGGAGGGCACATCCGGTACGCTGCGCAGAGCGGTGTCCAGCCGCCGGGCTGCGGCCAGGCTTGACTTGATGGGGCCCAGCGGGTCGGCTTTTTCCTCGCCATGGGCAGCGGCAACTTCCTTGAACCGTTTCAATACCGTGGGGTGGCTCCGTTCCTCGTCCACCACGCTTTTGCGCAGTTCTGCATACTCCTCGTCGGAAAAGCGCTTCTCCTCCCTCGCCTGGCGGAGCAGGTCAACAGAACGGTAGTCCGGCAGCGGCTTCAGCTCGTCGCGCCGTGCCAAGAGTTCCGGCTCCTGCTTTTCCATATAGCGGTAGGCTAGGGTGAGCTTTTCCGCCGTCCCTTTCTTGATGCGGATCTCCTGCACGCAGTACTCTTCGAAGCTCTGGTAGCCCCATTCCCGGAAGTGGCCTCGGGAGCTCACCTGCAACAGCTTGTCCCCCAATTCCACCCAGGACGATTTGAAACGCTTGGCGGTGTCCAGCACCTGGTAGCGCTCCGAGCCCGGCTCAAGTCGCTCCATGATCTTTTCGATATGGCGTTCGCCGCTGGATTGTGGCGTGTCAGTCATGGTCTGCACTCTCCTTCTGTTTTGGCTGCAAGGCAACTTATCAGAATGGAGCATCTTTTTGAAGTTTTTTCACTTGGCCGTGGGGGCGGTTCGGGTTAGAATCCAGACCCTGATCGCGGTTTGAACCTATAAACGGCAGTTGAACCGCAGGACGCGGAGCTGGGTGGATGAGAATCAAAGCCCAAAACCGTTCCACGCGGATAACTTCGGACATAATCGGATAAAAATCTGATTTAACCTGTTGAAAGGTTTAAGGTTTGATCGCCTTTAGGCCCTCTGGGTCTTTATCCGAATTTGATCAGATTGATCCGCGTGCTATTGCTTCTCAGGTTTTTCCTGTTTGGTCCCGACTTTGCCGGCTTAGGTTAAAAGGATACGAAATGCAGCACGAAAAAAGGACGATAGGCCCGGAAACGGTGCGCATGATCGAACTGGGGCATCCATGGATCATCGCCGACAGTTATACGAAAAAATGGCCGGCAGGGAAGGCGGGGGACGTGGTAGCGCTTGTGGACGGCAGCGGACGCTTCATCGCCACCGGGCTTCTTGACCCGGACGACCGGATCATGGCACGGGTGCTCTCAAGGGAACGGATGCGGCCGGACAGGTCATGGCTTTCAAGACGCGTGCAACAGGCCATCCAGCTGCGCCAAAGCCATGCCGATCTGGCGGGCACGAGCGCCTACCGCTTGGTCAACGGAGAGGGTGACGGCCTTCCCGGCCTGACGGTGGACCGCTACGGCGAGTATCTAATGGTGCAGCTCTACTGTGAGGGGTGGCGCCCCCACCTGAAGATCCTGACCCGGGTCATGGAGGAGCTCCTGCACCCTGCGGGGATCTACGAAAAGTCCCGGCCGCAGAAGACCCGGGAGCTTGAGGCGGTGAGCGATACGAAAAGCTACGGACGCCTGCTGGCTGGCGCTCCTGCGCCACAGCCGCTATTGGTGCAGGAAAACGGCCTGAACTTCCTGGTTCGCCTGGAAGAGGGGCTGAACACCGGCCTCTTTCTGGACCAGCGCAAGAACCGCCGCGACCTGATGCCCCGCGTTCGTGGAAAACGGGTGCTCAACCTGTTTGCCTACACCGCCGCCTTTTCCGTGGCGGCTGCAGCGGCAGGGGCAAGCCTCATCACCAGCGTCGATGCCTCGCCAGGCTACCTGGAATGGGGTAAGGCGAACTTCGGCGCCAACCGGCTCAATCCGAAGCGCCACGAATTCATCACCGGCGACTGCCTCCACGTGATGCAGGAGCTGGCAAGGCAGGGGAAGGTCTACGACGTCATCATCATGGACCCGCCGTCGTTTTCCACCACAGCCAAAAGCCGGTTCACCACCCGTGGCGGCACATCGGACCTGGTGGCAGCAGCGCTCTCCCTGTTGCAGTCCGGCGGACTGCTGATCACCTCTTCCAACCACCAGCGGATAGATGTGGCCGACTACCTGAAGGAGCTCCGCCGCGGCGCCCTCCAGGCGGGGAGCGAGCTGCGCGTCATCTCACTTTCCGGCCAGCCGGAGGATTTCCCCTATCCGGTCACTTTTCCAGAGGGGCGCTACCTGAAGTATGCGGTGAGCGTAAAGACAGATTGAACAAGGAGCCTAACATGGATGAACGTCTGACCGATATGGAAACCCTGCTGATGCACCAGGAGAATACCATCCAGCAGCTAAACGAGGTGGTGAGGGAACAGCAGCGGATGATCGACGGCCTGCGCGCCGAGGTCAAACTGATCAAGGAGCATCTGCAGGCCCT
>DAIEGL010000038.1 GCA_027356255.1 Geobacter sp.
CCCGTGCGGATGAATTCAGCCTTCTTAATCATACAGATCAGCACCTTCCCGGCAGCGTTCAATCTTCTTCAGTTCTTCAGCATTGACATTTGCGGCAGATTTCTTACCATGACGAAACGGACAACAGCATACTACACCCCCGTCGGATTAGACAATGAAAATTAAGCACTACACACCAATAATCATTATCGCGCTCTGCCTCAACTTCGCACAGGCAGCGGCAGCTACCGGAACAGTCCCGGAAAAACTTATCTACAACCTGGCCTGGAGCGGAATCAATGTCGGTACAGCGACCCAGGAAATAACCGAAACAAGGGGGGTGCACCGGATAATCTCCACCGCCCGGTCCAATGACTGGCTTGCGCTGTTCTTCCCGGTCGAAGACCGGATCGAAAGCACCCTGCTCAAGGACGGGGCGCCGTTTCCCGGCGTCACACAGCATTACCGGATGCAGATCAGGGAAGGGAAACACCGCAGGGACAGGGAAATTTCCTTTGACCAGAGGAGCAGAAAAGCGCTGTATCTCGACCACCTGTCCGGGGAAAAGGCTGAAGTCCCCCTGGGCGCAAACACTTATGACATCTATGCAAGCTTTTATTACGCAAGATATGCGACCCTTGAAGTGGGGAAACCATTTTACGTCACCGTGCTGGACGGCAGGGAGCCGGACGTCATCGAAGTGCAGGTGCTGCGGAAGGAAAAAATCGGCACAATTCTGGGAAGGGTCAACACGATCGTCATAAAACCGCTGGTAAAGCCCAAAGGGGTCTTTGAAGGAAAAGGGTCGGTTCTCATCTGGCTCACCGACGATGCAAGACGGATCCCGGTCAAGGTGCAGACAAAGGTAAAGGTGGGAAGCGTTACCGCCACACTGGCGGGCATAAAATATTAGGGGTTCGCTGATATGTAAAATTTTTCGACAACAGATGATCCATTTCTTTACACTGGATCTCCGATCGCAACAAGCGATAAACATTGGCTGAATACCTTCATTGCCGATAATTCACCCTGGCCGTCCCCCACGGCACTGTCGGATTATCATACACACAGGGAACCGCCCACGAACGGCTTCTCACGCCGAATCAGCCATTTACACCACTGGCACCCTCGTTGCATTATAGTTTACCAAGAATCGTTCTTTGATAATTCTCTGGGATATGCGTAATACATCGGGCGAGGCCCTGAATATTATCCACAAAATTTGAACTATTGAGTCCGGTCGCGGTGAGCAAGCTCTCCTCGCAGAGAGAAGCCTGAAGCGATTCCTCAATAAAATACAAGGAAAAGGTCAGCAACTCTCACGAGCATACGATATCCCGGAGCGCATCAATAATTGGTGCCGTGTGCGATAACGCGAAACGCGATTTGTCTCATCTGCCAGGCGGCGTGACAGCTGCTCGAAAGGGGGAAAACTGAACGGCCCGATCTGTTTGCAAACTCGTAAAAGAGATGCAGCAAGGGGTTATGAGGTTTCTCACCGGCAGTAAAGGACAAATTATATCGGCATGGTGCCAATTAGAGGGAAAAGTCCCGGGATCATATCCCGGGACTTTTCTTGTTTAGGGTATGTGGATTTAGTGATTGACGGGGGGTGGCGGGGCAATAGTTCTCCCTGCATGAAGAACGGCAGAACACCTCATAGCACCTTGACAATACATCAATAACGTAGTAATTAAGTGCAAAAATCATGGTGATGGAGTTCGCCAAAACCGCTTGCAAAAGCTAATGACTCCTACTTCAAATGCGAGGTAGGGGTCTTTTTTTTATCACCCCCTATGTATTGGTCTCAGATTATATGGAGAAATGACGATGCCTTTTCGCTGGAGCCCCCGCGAACACTTGTCGCTGGGCATGTACATCTTGAAATGGTTGTGCTTGGCCACGCCGGTTGCTGCCGTCATAGGTTCGGCGTGTGCACTGTTTTTGTGGCTGCTTGAACGCGCCACACAGCTGCGGATTGAAACACCGTGGCTGCTGTTTCTGCTGCCGGTTGCCGGAGCCGGAATCAGCATTCTTTACAGCCGTGTCGGACATGTGTCCGAAGGTGGTAACAACCTGTTGATGGATGCCATCCACGGACATGAAGACGCCGATAGCGGCATCATTATTCCGCGCCGCATGGCACCATTGATATTGCTGGCAACCGTTACGACGCACATGTTCGGCGGCTCGGCAGGCCGGGAAGGAACCGCGGTACAGATGGGCGGCAGCATCGCCTCGACCATCGGCCGCTGGTTCCGCCTGAGCAGAGTCGATATGCGCACACTGCTCCTGGCGGGCATCGCCGCCGGATTCGGCGGTGTTTTCGGAACGCCGTTAACCGGGGCTGTTTTTGCCATGGAAGTTCTGGCCGTCGGGCGAATGAACTATGATGCCCTCATTCCCTGCCTGATTGCCGCCATAATTGGTGATTGGGCATGCGGTGTCTGGGGTATCCACCATGACCATTATTTCATATCTTCCGCTGCGGCGGATTTAGGTGGAGCGCCCCTGAACTGGCTGCTGACTGCTAAAGTCGCAATAGCTGCCGTTGCATTCGGGCTGGTCAGCGCTATGTTTGCCGAAATGATCCACGGCATCCATCATATCTTCAAGCGCACGATTGCACTCCCGTTCCTGCGCCCTGTCATCGGCGGCTTGATCGTTATCGGCCTGGTGTACCTGCTTGGCACCCGTGACTACCTGGGTCTGGGTGCCAGTTCGCCCACGCCCGGCACGGTCACGATTCAGTCGTGTTTCTCGCCCCAGGGGGCGCATACCTGGAGTTGGTGGTGGAAGCTGTTGTTCACCGCCGTGACACTGGGCAGTGGCTTCAAGGGTGGCGAGGTGACACCGCTGTTTTTCATCGGTGCAGCGCTGGGCAATACGCTGGGGCTGCTGCTCGGTGCGCCGGTCGATCTTTTTGCCGGGTTGGGATTCATTGCCGTATTTGCGGGTGCAGCCAATACACCGCTCGCCTGCACCCTGATGGGCATCGAGCTGTTCGGTTCGCAATACACGCTCTATTTCACCATCGCCTGTTTTCTGTCGTATCTGTTGAGCGGTTATTCGGGCATCTATTTGTCGCAGCGTATCGGCACACCGAAACTGGACGGGGAACATCTGCCACTCGGCGATTCCCTGCGAGCCACACGGGAACTGCGACCCGGCTGGGGTACCTACCTTGCCAGACGACGCACCAAAGCTGCTGCTACATTTGACCGAGACAAACAGACGGAGGATTAAAAAATGGCACACCGCCACCAGGTTGAAGTCCGCGAAGTCGGACAGGTTCGCATCTACATGATGCAGGGTGAGCGCAGCAAAAAATCCGGCAAAGGCTTGAAAAGCTGGCTATCAGGCGGTACACCGCTGTACCGGGCGATCATCAAGGCGGCCAAGCAAGACGGTCTCTTGAACGCCACGGCGCATCACACCCATTACGGTTTCAGTGGGAACGCCAAAGTGCAATCAGGGGATCTGGAAATGCCGAACCCGTCGTTGAACCTGTATGTTGAACTAATCGGTCCGCGTGACGACTTGGAACTTTTCTGCCGAAAGCATGGCAGTTTGTTAAAAGGCAAGGTCGTTCTCTATAAGCATATCGAGCATTGGGAGATCAGTGCGCGACATTTACATTCCAGCGAAGCAACGGAAGAAGAATATGCTGAACCGGATACGGTTCTTAATGATGAGCCGGAGTAAAAATATGCGGTGATGCCATAAAGAGATGCAGCAAGGGGGTATGAGGCTTTTCACCGGTGGCAAAGGACATTATCCCCGAAAAGCACGAAAGTCTTTTAGTGTCACTCTTCGCCCCGGAACCACTTATCGAACCAGGAACGATGGTCCTTTGCAGCCAGGATCTGCAGGTCCTTTGGTCCGAGCCAGATACCGCCGCAGTCCGGGCATTTGTCGAGCGGCACCCCGCGAAAAGTCATGGCCTCAAGGGTACCGCCGCACTTGGGGCAACAATTGCGGCAATACGTCCTGACTATCTCTTCGCGGGCAGACTCCTTCATCCGCTCGATCTTCTTCTTTTCCTCGTTGTAGATGTACTGGCTCTCCAGGGCTTTTTCCCTCTCGTCCCACTTGCCTGTCATAGGCGCCCTCCATCCCATCATCAGAAGTTATCGCATGTCCCTAGGCAAAGAACTCCGTGTCGATCAGTGTCATGATGGCTTCCGGGGTAAAGGGGTATGTGGTCGTCCTGTTGTTCCCGTCCCTGTCAACCCATCGCCACGCGATCACTTCCTCCCCGTTCTTACTCTCCCGTGACAGGGTGTCCGGGTTCAGGGTGTGGAGCAGCTCCCACATCCTTTCCATGTCGAAGAGCTCAAAACCGTCGATCTCTTCATCCGCCTTCACATGGCCGAGGAACTCGTCGATCAGCTCGAAATCGACAAAATCGTTGTCCTTACGCCACCACTTTACAAAATTCTGCCCACCGGTTCTCGAAGCTCTCACCTGCTGTACGGCATCGCGCCCCCTCATACACAGACCTCCGAATGTCATTTTTCCCGCCGCCCGCATCCCGTCGGCAAGCGGACATTCCATTACCCCGAATTGGGCAGCCGCCATGGCCCGACATGACCGGACCATGGCAGAGTGCCGTTTCTATGGATTATAACGTTGTTCCCCCGGTCTGCAACCACACGCTCATGAACCCGCCCATCGCTACAGAATGAAGTCGGTGGAAAGAAAATTGGACTTCTGTTCGCGGACTATGGTGCGGATGATCTCCTTGTTGGGTTCGGTATCTCTGGCCGCAACCAGGGTGCGGATGGAGAAGGCCCGCAGGGCGTCGGACACGGAGAGGGTGCCGACACCGGAATCCTTCCTTCCTGTGAATGGGAAGATATCCGGTCCGCGCTGGCACTGGCTGTTGATGTTGACGCGGGACACCTGGTTGACCAGCGGGTCGATGAGCTTTGCCAGCACCGCTGCGTCCCGGCCGAAGATGCTCACCTGCTGGCCGTAGTCG
>DAIEGL010000050.1 GCA_027356255.1 Geobacter sp.
GCCTGCTCTCCCTTCTTCTCCACCGCAGTCTTGCCTTCCTTCTGCGCACAGGCAGGGATGGCAATCGCCGCCAGCAACAACAACAATACTATCAGTCTTTCCACGTTACGCATCTCTACTCCTCCTATTTATAATCGGTCGATGGTCGGTTAAATCAGTCGATGGTCAATGGTCGGCGGTCGATGGTATATATCTACTATCGACCATCGACCGCCTCTATCACTTCAATAAATGGACAAACAGGCCGCTGCGAAGCTTTGGCTCGAACCAGGTGGACTTGGGAGGCATGATCTTATCCGCATCGGCCAATTCCATCAACTCTTTAATTGAGGTGGGATAGAGGGAAAAAGCCACCTCGTATTCGCCGCTGTTCACCATCCGCTCCAGTTCATCAAGACCGCGGATGCCGCCGACGAAGTGTATCCGCTGGTCGGTGCGCGGATTGCGTACCCCCAGGACCGGGCTGAGGAGATTGTCCTGCAGGATGGAGACATCCAGCCCGGCAACCGCATCGTCAGCGAGGAACGAACCTTCTTTTGCCAGCAGCTCATACCATTTTCCGGCCAGATACATACCGAACTGATGCCTACGCCCGGGATTCAACGGGGCACTTAAGGGGCTTATCTCGAATCTTTCCCCCACCCTGGCCATGAACTCGGCGATGCTCTGGCCATTGAGATCTTTCACCGCCCGGTTGTACGGCATGATGTTCATTTCGTTGTCGGGAAAAATGACTGTAAGGAAATAGTTATACTCCTCATTGCCGGCATGGGCCGGGTTTTGCGCCTTTCTCAGGTCCCGCACCCTGCTGGCCGCTGCGCTGCGGTGGTGACCGTCCGCAACATAGAGGGTCGGGATCGCGGCAAAACGGCTGGTGAGCTGCTTGATCCGCTCCTGTTCCGCGATCAGCCAGAGGGTGTGGGAAACCCCGTCATCGGTGGTGAAATCGTAGACCGGCGCGCCGCAGGTTACCTCGGCAATAAGGGCGGTGATGGTCGAATCGTTTTTGTAGGTGTAAAAGACCGGCTCGTCGTTGGCATCCAGGTAGTCGATATGCTTCACCCGGTCCTCTTCCTTGTCGGCGCGGGTAAGCTCGTGCTTCTTGATGGCGCCCCCCTGATAGTCATCGACCCCGGCGCAGACCACCAGGCCGGTCTGGGTGATGCCCCCCATTTTTTGACGGTAGACATAGTAGCACTCGCGCTCATCCTGAGTCAGGATTCCCTCTGCCATGAACCTGGCCAGGTTTGTCCGCCCCTGGGCATAGACCGGTTCCGAATGGATATCGACCCCGGCGGGAAGGTCGATTTCAGGCCGGGAAATATGGAGGAAACTGTAAGGATTCCCGGCCGCCATCTGCACAGCCTCCTCCGTGCTCATCACATCATAGGGGAGGGCAGCCACCCTCTCCGCCAGCTCTTTTCCGGGGCGCAACGCCCGGAACGGTTTTATGAACGCCATAATGTTCCTCGTTTTTCATGAAAATGCGACCATGGGGAAAATCGTCTCCCATGCCTCTTTAGTCCCTTAGAAAAATTATTTGCATGTTTTTTGCGAAGAATTTTTCGTGAAAGGACTTAGGTTAGAAATATCTCTTCGCCCCGATGTATTTCTTTACGAAATAGTTCTCGTCAAGATTGGAAATCTTGATGTCGTCACCCCGGCGCGGGGCATGGACGAAGCGGCCATTCCCCACGTAGATTCCCACATGGTTTATCTCATCGCCGGAGGCACCGAAAAAGACCAGGTCGCCGTCCTTGAGGTCCGTCTTTCCCACGTTCTCCCCGACCTTGAACTGCTCCCTGGAAGTACGCGGGATATTGACCCCGCACAGGTTGTAAACCGCACGGACAAAGCCGCTGCAATCCATGCCGTCTACCACCGTGTCCCCTCCCCAGCGATAGGGAATGCCGACAAAGCGCTCGGCGGTGCGTGCCGCAATGTCCCCCATGTCGCTGCGCCCTTTGCTGCCGCCCGTCGGGGCGGCATCGCCGCCGTGCGGCTCGCTTCTTTTCTTCGGGACCGCCGGGGAAAGCTTCCTCAGGGACGGCTCCGGCGCCTTTTCCCAGGCCGGCTCTCTCTTATTCACCGCCACCTTCTGCGGCGGGGCGATAAAATAGGAACCGATCATCCTGTCGGCAACGAGCCGCTGCGCAGCCTTCTTCGCCTTTTCCCTGCTCTCGAAGTCGCCGAAGCGCACGGCGTAGACCCCGTTATCCTTCCTGAAATAAAAGGCCTCTATCCCCTTTTTCTGCAACTTGTTGCTGAGACGTTCGGCGTTTTTCACCTCGGAAAAGGCGCCGACCTGAATGGCGAAGCCGACCCTGCTGATGCCGGTGGAAGTCGCAGCGCAGCCGGTGGCGGTCAATACGACCGTGACCCAGAAAAGAATCAGAAACAACACTCGACA
>DAIEGL010000054.1 GCA_027356255.1 Geobacter sp.
GGGCGGGGCGATGGTTGCCCTGCTGGCAACCGGTTGTGCGACAAACCCGGACGGCAGCATCGAATGGCAGAGAACCGCCATCGGCTCGCTGAGTGGGGCGGCGCTTGGGGCCGGCGTCGGCGCGCTGGTTGGCGGCAAGTCACATCGAGGGCGCAACGCGGCGATCGGCGGCCTGACCGGCGCGGTTGTCGGAGGCGGCATCGGCAACTATATGGACCGGCAGGCAGCGGCTCTGAAGAAGAGCATGCCACAGGCGGAAGTGGTTCGGGACGGCGACAAGGTGTACGTTGCGCTACCTTCAGGGATTCTGTTCGACACCGGCAGGGATGACCTGAAACCGGCGGCAAAGGATTCGCTGGCCAAGGCTGCGGCCACGCTGTCAAAGTCGGAGACCACCATCATCATCCAGGGGCACACGGATTCGACCGGGTCTGACGCGATCAACCAGCCGTTGAGCGAACGGCGCGCCGACCATGTGCGCGACTTCCTCGCCCTGAACGGCGTACCGGCGTCCCGTATGACCGCCGTCGGCTATGGGTCCAGCCGCCCGGCAGTGCCGAACGACACCGCGGCGGATCGTGCCCTGAACCGCCGCGTCCAGCTGGAAATCAGCCCAGACGAAAAACTCCGGGCGGAGAACAGCGGCGACAATTAGGCTGTCATGACAGCCTTACAGGACGTAACGTTTAAAGCCCGCACTTGCGGGCTTTTTTCGTGAGAGGGATGTACTATCGGCGCCCCGGCTGCCAGCGCAATGCAGGGCAGGCGCTGAACCTCTTCTGATGCTCGAAGCAGAAGACGAGCCCCTTGAAACGCTCACGATCGGCGAGGCAGAAATCCCGCTCATCCTCGGTAATCTGCTCCCCGCAGAGGGCGCACGTCAGATGCTCCTGGTCACTCATATCGGCTCCTTACCCGCTTCATCGGTGATGCCGCTCGCGCCGCTGGCGTTTGCCCGGCTCGGACTGTTTATTTTGCGTAGGAACGGCAGCCTCGCGACGCGCTGAAACAAGGAGCGGCCGGCCGATGCCGACCAGGGCCATCAGGGCGCAGAGCCAGCCGATCCAGTCCCCCAAAAGCCCGTAGACGGTGCGGCCTTGCATCATCGCCACCCTGCCGACCAGCGTCCCTCTGGTCCAGATTCCGCTGCGTGCGACGATGCGTCCAACCGGATCGACGAAGGCCGATATGCCGGTGTTGGTGGAGCGTACCAGGGAGCGGCGATGCTCGATTGAGCGGAAGCTGGCCAGGGCAAGGTGCTCTATCGGTTCGGTCGTTTTGCCGTACCAGGAGTCATTGGTCAGGTTGAACAACACGTCGGGAATGCGCCGGTTCGGTCCGCCCTGCATCAGGGAGCGGACCTGGCAGGGAAAGATGTCCTCGTAGCAGATGTTCACCGAAAAGAGGTACTTTCCGAACGGCAGCGGCTTGCGGCTCTCCCCCGGCTGGAACCTGCCGGGAACCGGCAGCAGCGAATACAGGGCCGGGAAGGTCTCGCCAAAGGGGATGTACTCGCCGAAAGGGACCAGCACCATCTTGTCGTAGGTACCGAGAATCCGGCCGGCACCGTCCGCCAGCAGGGCGGAATCAAACGGCCGCTGGTCCGTACCGTCCTCCCCGACCAGCAGGACCGCACCAAACAGGGTGGGAGTGCGCGTGTCGCCGAACAGCCCGGTCGGCAGGCTCCCCTCGCGGGACGCCAGCCTGATGCCGAGGACGGATTCGGGCCAGACGATCAGGTCGAGGGACTGGCTGGCGGCAAGGGTCCGGGACATCTCCTGGTGCTCGCGGAGCAGGCTTTCCGGATCGTGGCGTTTGTCGCCCGCGCCACGGTTGGT
Organism: Geobacter sp.; assembly: GCA_027356255.1. Lineage (GTDB taxonomy): Bacteria > Desulfobacterota > Desulfuromonadia > Geobacterales > Geobacteraceae > Geotalea. The sequence continues at coordinate 1,839 of DAIEGL010000054.1, forward strand.
CTGAACCAGGCCGATGGTCAGATGATCGGCAGCCGCGGCCTGCCGGTCCACGGAGCCGATGCGGACCTTGCCGTAGATCAGCACCGCTGCCATGACTGCCGCAAGGACCAGCAATTGGCGTATGGCGCCACGCCGGTTCCGGAACCACTGTTCACCCGCCGCAAAGAGCGCGGAATTGAAGTACACGACGACGAAGGTAACCCCGAGGATACCGGTCAGGTCCGCCACCTGGGTCACGAGGGGGAACTTGTACTGGCTGGCGCCGAGGTAGTTCGGGAATATTTCCGGCCAGAACTTCTCCAGGGCGGTCCAGACCACAGGGGAAACCCAGGCCACGCTCCAGCCGGTATCGAGGGTAATCAGCCGCGTGCCCCACGCCCAGGCGGCAAACAGGAAACCGTTGGCCGCGGCCAGCAGCAGCAGGCCGAGGGCGGCGAGCGGCCAGGGCATCCCTGCAAACTCCCGGAACATATGGATGGCCCAGTAGAAACCGCCGATGTTCATGACGATGCCCGCAAGCCAGCCGATGAGGAAGGCCCGACCGGGGCGCTGGTCCCGGATCGCCCACAGGACCGGCACGAGGCAGATCCATTCAAGGTAGAACTGGTCAAAACCGGCGTAGCCCAGGAATACAAGCATGCCGCCCGTTATCGCGGCAACCCAGGGCAGTACTTTTGTGCCGGAATAGTTGGTTGTCATAGGTATTAAGCCTTGTAAGAGACGTCAACGATTTCTTTTGCAATGTCGTTTTCAGTCAAAACCATTTAGACGCCAAGACGCAAAGTAACTCCAAAGAACCTTTTCTTTGTGGCTTTGTGTGACCATTAAGGCAGCACCAACGGTTTTTTCAAACATTACATTCATAATACTTCCAAAACATTAATTAAAATCAGCAATCTTTTTACACCCAATACACGCCCCATGTCAATCCCTGCATTTTCCAATGCGCCCCTCCCCTTTTCTACCGCAATCCTGAAGTTACCCCGCACCCGCTTGACCTTTCCTCCCATCTGATATACATTTAGGGCCGTTCCAAACAGCCCATGAGGGAGCAAATGACCCGTACCATCACCCCGAACATAACCGACGACGACGCCCTGATCGAGGCGACGCTCCGGCCTAGAGCCCTCGACGACTATGTGGGGCAGGAAAAGGCTAAGGGGAACCTGCGGGTCTTCATCGACGCTGCCAGGGGACGGGACGAGGCGCTAGACCATGTCCTCCTCTACGGACCGCCGGGACTGGGGAAGACCACCCTCGCCAACATCATTGCCTGCGAGATGGGGGTGAACATCAAGTCCACCTCGGGACCGGTCATCGAACGCCCCGGCGACCTGGCCGCCATCCTCACCAACCTGGAACCCCACGACGTGCTATTCATCGACGAGATCCACCGTCTCTCCCACGTGGTGGAGGAGATCCTCTATCCGGCCATGGAAGACTTCCAGCTGGACATCATCATCGGCCAGGGCCCGAGCGCCCGCACCATCAAGCTCGATCTTCCCAAGTTCACCCTGGTCGGGGCGACCACCCGGGCAGGGCTTCTGTCATCGCCGCTCAGGGACCGCTTCGGCGTCATCTCCCGCCTGGAATTCTACACCGACGAGGAACTGGCCTTCATCATCACCCGATCGGCGCGCATCCTCGGCATGGCGATCGAGGCGGACGGAGCGGCAGAAATGGCCCGCCGCAGCCGCGGCACCCCACGGATCGCCAACCGGCTCCTGCGCAGGGTCCGCGACTTCGCCCAGGTGAAGGCGGATGGCGTCATTACCATGAAGGTGGTGCAGGATGCCCTGAAACTCCTGGAAATCGACGAAATGGGATTCGACCAGATGGACCGGATGATCCTTCTGACCATAATCGACAAGTTCGGCGGCGGACCGGTGGGGCTCGACACCATCGCCGCAGCCATCAGCGAGGAGAGCGACACCATCGAGGACGTCTACGAGCCGTTCCTGATCCAGAATGGCTTCCTGAACCGCACCCCGCGCGGCCGGGTCGCCACCAAGGCCGCCTACCTGCATTTCGGCAGGATCGCGCCGGAACCTCCCCAGGGAAGGCTCTTTTAGCCATGCAGCTTATCTTCGATTTCCCGGTAAATCCCAAATTCAGCTTCGACAATTTTGTTGTCTGCGCAGGCAACAAAACCGCCTATCACTTTGCCCGGCAACTGGCGGAGGGGGACGGCACTGAGAACCTGCTCTATCTGTACGGCGCCACAGGCTCGGGCAAAACCCACCTGCTGACGGCGATGGCAAACAGCATCTGCCGCGAGTCCGGGCTGGACGGCATCCCATCCATCTCCTTCAAAAACATCGATGAGCTGTACCGTGGATGCTACCCGGCGGAGGAGCCGTCAAAGCTTGCCGAGAGGTTCAGCGACGCCCCGGCGCTCCTGGTGGACGACATCCACCTGATCCCGGACAACGACAGCATCCGGGTCGAGCTCTGGCAGCTCTTCAACGATTTTTATACCGCCGGGAAAAAAATCGCGATCACCGGCCTCAATCCCCCCAAGGAACTCCCCCATCTGGACGGGCACCTGACCTCGCGCCTTCTGTGGGGACTCGTGACGAAACTGGACATTTCCGGAGACGAATCGCTCCGCATGATCCTGCAGAAGCTGGCCGAGGACCGGCAGGTCTTTCTCCCGGAAGAGGTGATCGCCCACCTCCTCGTCCATATCCGCCGCGACATCCCATCCCAGTTGAACGCCCTGGAGCAGATCCGCCGCCACGCCATAGCCACCAAGCGAAAGATCAGCCTGCGCCAGGCAAAGGATGCCTTGCAGCGCTGACCTAGAAAGGCTCCTGGAAACGAGGACTATCAGTGACGAACGAAGTGGAAGAGCAGAAGCCGAAGATCCTCAAAGACGAGCCGGTCTCCCTGATGCTGGTCGGGGGAGGAATCCGGTTCCCCGCATTTATCGGGGCTCTCAGGGCCATCGAGGAGAAAGGTATTCGCGTATCGAAGGTTATCGGCTCCTCGACCGGGAGCATCGTCGGTGCCCTCTATGCCTGCGGCTGGTCGCCCGAGGAAATCTACCGCGAGATCCAAACCCTCGACACCAGGCGTTTCAAGGATTTCAGCATCAAGGCGGTGGTCAGGAACTTCGGCCTCTTCAGCGGCGATCGCCTGGAGAGCTGGATCGGCGGGCAGCTCGGAGGGAAGCGATTCGGCGACTCTTTCCGCATCCCACTGGAGATCATAGCCACGGACATGCTCAGCTACCAGCCGGTCATCTTTTCGGCGGCGAGATTTCCTGACGTGAGCCTGGCGGCAGCCGCAACCGGCTCCACGGCGGTGCCGTGGCTTTTCGGTTACCGGAAAATGACGGCCCGGGGAAGGAAATACGCCCTGGTGGACGGTTCACTCATGTCCGGGGTGGTGGAGCGGGGACTGAACCGGCATGGGAAGACCATAATCCTCAAGGTGGCATCTAAACGGACCCTCAACCACCCGCACCACGACAAGGTCCGGCTGCGCAACTACTTCATCGAAATGTTGTCCTTCGGCCTGCATACCCAGGAGAAGGAGTTCATGAAGGGGGGGAAGTGGAAGGACACCATCCTCCTCTACTGCGCCAACATTTCACCGGCGAGGTTCTGGCTCTCCGAGCACGAGATCGATTTCCTCTACGCCCAGGGTTACGAACAGACCATGACCTACCTGGAGTACAAGTGGGGCGTCTGAAGTGGGCACAATACGGTCCTTCTCCATGGAAACAATGAGGTAAGGGAGGGATGGGTATGAAGTGCATCGCCTACAATGGCGGCTACAAGTACCAACTGAAAGAGGAGTACACTTTTGCCGACACCGGGATCATTCCACCGGCAACGATCACGACCGACTTCATCGGCCTCGATCTTGCCGGCAACCTGACCACCGCCAAGGGGTATGCCTGGGACGGCCCCTCCGG
>DAIEGL010000065.1 GCA_027356255.1 Geobacter sp.
GGATGTTACGAGCACGACGCGATCGGCAAGGCGCGCCAGGTTCTCACGACGCGCAAGGCGACGACGGTCAAATACGATCTCAACGACGACTTCGCGGAAGAAACCGGCCTGGTGTGCGGCGGCCAGATGGAAGTGTTCATCGATCCGATCGAAGCCGCGCCGTCCGTCTACATCTTCGGCGCCGGCCACGTCTCGCAACATGTGGCGGAGCTGGCCGGCAGGGTGTCGTTCCAGACCGTGGTGCTGGACGATCGGGAGGAATTCGCCAACCGGAGGCTGTTCCCCATGGCGAGCGATGTAGTCGTCCTCGAATCCTTCACCGACTGCTTCAAGGGACTGGATGTGGAAGCGGACGGCTACGTGGTGATCGTGACGCGGGGCCACACCCATGACCGGGTCGTCTTGGAACAGGCGCTGCGGACAAAGGCGGGTTATATCGGCATGCTGGGGAGCCGGAAAAAGAGCATTGAAATCCGCAGGGCGCTCCTGGCGGAAGGTTTCAGCGAGGAGAACCTGGACCGGGTCCATTGCCCGATCGGCATCAAGATCGACGCCGAAACCACGGCGGAGATCGGGGTCAGCATCGTTGCGGAGCTGATCCAGGCCAGGGCCCAAAAGGGAAAATGAATGGACGGTAATGTGGCGGCAATTGTGCTTGCGGCGGGATTTTCCTCACGAATGGGGGAGTTCAAGCCGCTCCTCCCCCTGGGCGACATGACGGCCCTGGAGCGGGTGGTTACCCTTTTCCGGAGCGTCGGCATAGCCGATGTGCGGGTCGTTACCGGGCACCGCGCCGGGGATCTGTAACCGCTGCTGGCAAAGCTCGGCGTCCGTGCCGTGGCGAACCCCCATTACCGGGTCGGCATGTTTACCTCGGTGGCGGCCGGGGTGGCGACGATTGAAAAAGAGGTGGACGCATTTTTCGTGCTCCCGGTGGACCTGCCGCTGGTCAGGCCTGCCACCATCCGGCGCCTTCTCGATGCCCGGCGTCAGAACCCCGCGGATGTGGTCTATCCCGCATTTTCCGGGGAGCGGGGGCACCCGCCGCTCATCGCCGGGAGGCGCGCCGGGACGATCACCGGCTGGCATGGCGAAGGGGGGCTCAAGGGGGCGTTGGCGCAGTGGGATGGGGACGCCCTGGATGTGGAGGTGGCGGACGAACATGTCCTCCGCGACATGGATACCCCCGACGACTACCGAGCGATGCGGGAAAAATACACACGGCTTGAAATCCCCAGCGAGGCGGAATGCCGGGTGCTCCTGGAGAACGTGGTGCGGGCCGATGACAGCATCTGCCGTCACGGCCAGGCGGTGGCGGCCGTGGCCGTGCGGCTCGGGGAGGCGCTGAACCTGGCGGGGTGCACCCTGGACATCCCTCTTCTGGCGGCTTCAGCTCTCCTCCACGACCTGGCCCGGCGGGAACCCGACCATGCGCGGAGCGGGGCGCGGCTCCTGTGTGAAATGGGATTCGATGCGGCGGCCGGCCTGGTCGCCGACCACATGGATATGACCGTGGCCGAAGGAGGACCGGTCTCTGCCGGCGAGGTGCTCTATCTGGCGGACAAACTGGTGCAGGGGGAGCGGCGCGTCCCGCTTGAGGAACGGTTCCGTAATGTGATGGAACGCCATGCCCATGAACCGGCCATCCTCGGAAACATTGTCGGAAGGCTGAAAACAGCCCAACTTATCCAAAGGCGCCTGGAAGCGGTGTTGGGGCGCTCCATGGCAGAGGTAATCGATACATTATGAGCGGCAATCGAACCACCACCGTCTTTCTCCTGCGGCACGGCGACTCCCGGCAGGATGAGGTCAAGCGTTACATCGGCCATGCAGACCTGCCGCTCAATGCGGAAGGGCGGGGGCAGGCATTGAACCGGCAACAGGAACTGGCGGCCATCCCTTTCCAGCGGATCTTCTGCAGCGATCTCAGCCGTTCCCATGAAACCGCCTGCATCATCGCGGAGGGGAGAAACGAACCGGTACAGCCGCTCCACAAGTTGCGGGAGATCAGCCTCGGGGGGTGGGACGGCCTGACGTTCAATGAGGTGCGCCGATTTTACCCCGGCGAATACGAGAAGCGCGGCGCCGACATGGTCTACTACCGCCCCCCGGGGGGTGAATGCTTTGCCGATGTGGCTGCCCGGGTCATCCCCCTGTTCGACGAGATCGTGCGGAGCACCTCCGGCAATGTGCTGATTGTCGGCCATTCGGGTGTGAACAAGGTCATCCTCTGTCATATCCTCGGCATGCCGCTGGAAAATCTCTTCCGCATGCGGCAGGATTACGGCTGTCTGAACGTGATCGACTGCGGCAGGGACGGCATGCGACTGCGGGGGATGAACATGGGTAGCCCGGCGGTCCAGCGCATCATCCCGGTCGGTGTGAAACGTTTCCCGTCTCTGCCTGCAGCAGAACCACAGCTTTCGAATCCATTTTATGGTTCTATGGAGTGAACATGAACGCGGCAGAAAATACGTTTGACGCGGTACGGAAGTATTACGGGAAGGTCCTGAATGGGCGAAAGGACCTGAAGAGCAACGCCTGTTGCTCCACCGAGTCGCTTTCCAAAACGCACCGCAGGATACTCTCGGAGATCGATGACGAGATCCACGACAGGTTCTACGGCTGCGGTTCCCCCATTCCACCGGCCCTGGAGGGGTGCACGGTCCTGGATCTCGGCTGCGGCAGCGGTCGCGACGTGTATCTGGCATCCAGACTCGTAGGTCTGGAGGGATTCGTGATCGGCGTGGACATGACCGATGAGCAGCTTGATGTTGCCCGGCGGCACCAGGAGCCGCAGGCAAAGCGTTTCGGCTATCGGAGATCCAACGTTGATTTCCGCAAGGGGTATATGGAAGACTTGGCTGCACTCGGGATCGCCGACAATTCCGTAGATATTGTCGTCTCCAACTGCGTCGTCAACCTATCTCCAGACAAGGAGCGGGTCTTCTCCGAAATCCTGCGGGTGCTGAAACCGGGAGGGGAGCTCTACTTCTCAGATGTCTTTGCTGGGCGGCGCGTGCCCAAGGAACTGCGTGACGACCCGGTTCTCATGGGGGAGTGTCTTGGCGGGGCACTCTATATCGAGGATTTCCGCAGGCTGCTCCGGGATCTCGGCTGCCTTGACTACCGGGTAATTTCCAAGAGGGGGATAACGATCGGCAACCCGGGGATCGAAGCCAGGACCGGACTGATCGATTTCCACTCCATGACCATCAGGGCCTTCAAGCTTGCATCCCTTGAGGATATCTGCGAGGATTACGGCCAGGTCGCGGTTTATAAGGGAACCATCCCCGACCATCCTCACCAATTCATTCTCGACGACCATCATACGTTCGTTACCGGCAAGCCGATGCTGGTCTGCGGCAACACCGCTGCCATGGTAGGAGAGACCCGCTTCGGCCGACACTTTTCCGTTTCCGGCGACCGTTCGGTCCATTTCGGTCCATTCCCCTGCGGACCTTCACCTGCCGGCAATCCGGCTGCCGATCCGTGCGCCGGTGGTTCCTGCTGCTGAATCCTGCCGGCCAGGGTTCTGTCTCTCCCCTTCTGTATTTGAATCATTCCGTCTTCTGATTTTCTTCCGTGAAACGCGAATACGGGCGCAGTTGGCTGCGCCCGTACAGTGATTGCAAAACTCACGCTTGCCTGAAAATCGGGTCAGGCAGCCTTTCTTCTCGCCACCCTCTTAATGTTCAGCAGGTTCTTGTATCCGACGTTTTCGGTAGTGATGTTCCCCCCCATGGCGCCGCAACCCAGGGTGAGCGAAGGAACCAGGTCGTTGTAAAGGGCGCCTATGGTGCCGTGCACGGAGGGCTGGTTCCAGACGACCCGGTTGGCCGGCACCCTGAGAGCGAACTCCTTTGCAACTTCTTCGTTCTCGGTGAACACCACGGCCGAATGGCCGGCGCCGCCGAATTCCAGCTGGCAGACGGCAGCGGAAATGGCCTCCTCCCTGCTGTCCACGATGAACCAGCCGAGGACCGGGGAAAGCTTCTCGTGGCTCATCCAGTCTTCCGGGCCGGTGGTGGTGAGGGGGACCATCAGCATCTTCGCGTCGGCGGGGATGCTGAAGCCGGCCAGTTCGGCAATGACCTGGGGCCTCTTGCCGACGATCGCCATGGATGGGACCCCGCGCTCCTTGTCGAACATCACCGCTTCCAGCTTGACCTTCTCCTCCACGCTGCATAGGTAGGCGCCGTTTTCCCTGAAGAGCTTGAGGGCCTTTTCTGCAACGGCCTTGTCGTCGAAGATGACCGACTGGTCCGAGGAGCAGATGGTGCCGTTGTCAAAGGTCTTGGAGGCGATGACATCCGGGATGGCGATATCCAGGTTGGCGCTCTTTTCGATGTAGACCGGCACGTTGCCCGGTCCGACACCGAGTGCCGGATGGCCTGAGCTGTAGGCAGCCTTGACCATGGCGCCGCCTCCTGTGGCGATGACCATGGCCACGTTAGGGTGCTTCATCAGGGCATCGGTCGCCTCGATGGACGGCTCGGTGACCCACTGGATGCAGTCGGCCGGGGCCCCTTCGGCCACTGCGGCCTCCAGCATGATCCGGGCGGCTTCGGCGCTGCAGTTCTGGGCCTTGGGGTGGAAGGCGAAGCAGATGACGTTGCGCCCTTTCAGGGCAATGAGGGCCTTGAACAGGGTGGTGGCGGCCGGATTGGTCACCGGTGTGACGGCAGCGATGATGCCGAACGGCTCGGCAATGGAAAGAATGCCGTCCTCTTCCTCGATGATGCCGACAGAAGGCTTGCCCTGCATGTAGTCATAGACCACCTGGGTGCCGAAGTGGTTCTTGATGACCTTATCCTCTACGTTGCCGATGCCGGTCTCCTCGACCGCCATCTCCGCCAGCTTCCGCTCATTGGCCACGCCGGCCCTGGTCATGGCCGCCACGATCCGATCGACCTCCATCTGGCTGAGCTTATTGAATGCTTCCGCTGCCTTCTCCGCTCTTGCAATCATCTGATTGATCTGTGTTGATACATTCGACATGACTGTTTCCTTTCTCCCCAGTAATGATTTTTGATGTCATGCAAGCCTGATTACCATCCTGTTAAGCAGCGCCTGTGCCAAAATGTAAAACCAAGTTTTATTATCCTGTAATTGCGTGGCAACAACCGGCAAATGCGTGAAGTCTCAGGTGGTTACTGGGTGGGACGGCCTTTATCATGGCAGTGGGGCGTCGATCGGGCACCCGCAATTTCGGTGAGGTTGTCGCAGAGTGGCACAGGTGTTGCTGATGCATTGTCGCAAAAGAAAACAGTGTTAATAATCGGTGAGGGGCATCGAGCTTTTCCCGGCCGGGCAAAATTCGGCAGGCACTAACATCGCGAGGTGGGTATGTCATGGTCAGCAGGCAATCAAGTGGTGAACGCAGTCGACACCAAGGCACGTTTCCTGGCAGGGGAGTCGCTTCCCGCCGGTCTCCTCCCCGAGGTCATTGGTCGCTCCTGGCAGCGGTGCTCCGACATAAAGGTCAGCGTCAATCGGCAGGCCAGGGAGATTCCGGTGGTTTCCGCCGGAGCGCTGGCCGGGTTTCGCGAACGGAGCAGGCGGCTGATCCGTCATTCCGAGCCGGTCATGGAACAGCTCTACGAGCAGATTTCCGGGACTTCCAGCGTGGTGGTGCTTACCGATGCGACCGGGGTGGTGCTGCACTCGGTCGGCGACCCGGACTTCGTGGAGAAGGCGCAGCAGGTAACCCTTCAGCCCGGCGGCATCTGGACCGAGGAGGCCAACGGCACCAATGCCATAGGCACAGCACTCGTCGAACAGGTTCCGGTGTCGGTGCACAGCACCGAGCACTTTATCGACATCAACCAGTTCCTGACCTGCTCGGCGGCCCCGATCTTCGATCCCCTTGGGAGAATGCTCGGTGTGCTCGATGTCTCCAGCGACTCCGGCGCCTATCAGCGCCACGCCATGGCACTGGTGCGCATGTCCGCCCAGATGATCGAAAACCAGTTTTTCGCCCGCGAACGCAACGATGAAATCACGATACATTTCCACCTTCGGCCGGAGTTCATCGGTACCCTCTACGAAGGGATCGCGGTCTTCTCCCTTGACGGACGCTTCGTTGCCGGCAACCGGTCCGCCCTTGTCCAGTTGGGACTCAATCGCTACGATGCGGAAAAGCGCAACATCAGCAGCATCTTCGACCTGACCCTTGCCGGCCTGTTCGAACAGGCCCATGTTCTCCCCCAACCGTTGATAAGGCTGCGGCTGCGGAGCGGGGTGGAAGTGTTCGGCCGGGTGAAGTTTGGCGCCTCGGTTTCACCCGTCACCTACCTGCCGATCCGCCCCGGTACGACCGGGCGTGTCTCCGCGACGGAGTCGGCAAACGGCGCCATGGCGTCACTCGACCTGGGTGACCCGGCCATGGAGGCTGCCATCCGCAAGGCCCGCAAGATCATCGGCCACGACATCCCGCTGATGATCGAAGGGGAGTCCGGAAGCGGCAAGGAGATGTTCGCCCGTGCCTTCCACGCCGATGGTCCGCGCAAGAGCGGACCGTTCGTCGCCCTCAACTGCGCCGCGATACCCGAAGGACTGATTGAGTCGGAACTGTTCGGCTATCGCGACGGAGCCTTTACCGGCGCCCGCCGCTCCGGCAGCATCGGCAAGATCCAGCAGGCCGACGGCGGCACCCTGTTTCTCGACGAGATCGGCGACATGCCCCTCGGTCTCCAGGCCAGGCTGCTGCGGGTCCTGCAGGACCGGACCGTCACGCCGCTGGGGGGCACCAAGTCTTTACCGGTCGATATCAAGATCATCTGCGCCACCAATCGCAGGCTGCGCGACGAGGTGGCGGCAGGCCGTTTCCGCGAGGATCTCTACTACCGGCTCAACGGCCTTTTGCTCACTCTTCCCCCCCTGCGCGACCGGATGGATCGGATTGCGCTGGCCTGCAGCATCATGGGGGACCTTTCCCAGTGCAAGGGGGGTATCGGTTTCTCTACTGCCGTGCTCGATCTCTTTTTACGGCATCCCTGGCCCGGCAACATCCGTCAGCTGACGAACGTCATCCGAACGGCACTGGCACTGCGGGACGGCGAAAACGAAATCACGGTCGAGCATCTCCCTGAAGATTTTCTGGAGCAGACCGGCGCGCGAAGGGAAGAGTTTCTCTCTCAGGCAGAGCCGGGACGTAACAGCGGCAGGGGATGCCTGGAGGAGCTGGCAGCTGCCGCCATCAGGGACGTCCTTCGCGAGTGCAACGGGAACGTCTCGGCCGCTGCCAGAAAACTGGGTGTTTCCCGATCGACGCTGTACCGGAAATCAAAAGGGAATCTTGAGTTGTTTCTGTTATAGCCCGGCTGGAAAGTGGTGCCCGTGTGGAGAATTTCTACAGCGTATAGGAATTCTACAGCTTGATCCGTCCGTAACCGGATGGTCGTATTTGAACGACTGTTTTGTCGGGATAATTAGACATATATATAAGCGATGAAGGCCTTACCGCTTGTTTTGGTTCTATCTGTGACATCCGTGGCCATCTGTGGCTGAGAAAAAGGCTTTGTTTTTTTTGCCACAGATTACGCAGATAAATGCGGATGAAGGCCTAACCCCAAAGGAGCTTGGTTAGATTTAATGCTTGCATTTGCCAGGATAATGTCATACGCTTCATTAACATGTCAAAAGAAGACGGGCCGTTACATAATCACATCAAGCAGTTCCGTGAAGAACGCCGCTGGTCCCAGCAGGACCTGGCCGAGCGGGCCGGACTGTCGCGCACCGGCGTAAGCGCCATCGAAATGGGGAAACTGGTCCCCTCCACCGTGGCCGCCCTGGCCCTGGCCAAGGTCTTCGGCTGCAAGGTCGAGGAGCTTTTCCAACTCGGTGAACATGATAAAATCCTCTGGGCCTGGCCGCCGTCCCACGAGCCGTGCCGGTACTGGCGGGCCATGGTCGGAGGCAAGTCGCTGCTCTTTCCGGTAGAACCTTCCCCCCTCGGGATGTTGCCCCACGATGGCGTTTGTCGTGACGGCAGGTTGTCCGACATTTCCATCGTCGATCCGATGAAGACCCTCGTGGTGGCCTGCTGTGACCCTGCGATCGGGATACTGGCGGCGGAATATGCCAGGGCGACGGATTTCCGGATGCTGGTCCTGCCCCGGTCAAGCCGTCAATCGCTGCAACTCCTGCGGAACGGCCTGGCGCACGTTGCCGGACTCCACCTGGCGGAGAGCCGGTCACCCGAAATAAACGCCGCAGTGGCGCAGGAGATCCTCAACGCGCCTTTCCGGCTGCTGCGGGTGGCAAACTGGCAGGAAGGTCTGGCCCTGGCACCCGGACTGGGATTGAAAACCGTCAGCCAGGTACTCGCGGCAGGCGTACGCTGGATAGGGCGGGAGCCGGGATCAGGCGCCAGGCAGGTTCTGGATGAATTGCTTGACGGCGCTGCCGCCCCTTCTTACGTGGCGAGGGACCACCGGGGTGTGGTTGAAGCCGTGCGGTCAGGCTGGGCCGATGCAGGGATTTCGGTGCGTTTGGTATCGGAAGAAGCCGGATTGCAATTCATCAACCTCCGCGACGAAGCCTACGATCTCTGCGTCCCGGAAGCTTCAATGGAAGACCCGCGGGTACGCGGGCTTGTCGAAGTGGTCCGGTCAAAGTCTTTGCGAAGCATAATCGGCGACCTGCCCGGATACGACGTCAAAGACACGGGTGATTTGACGAGGACGAGATCCGGTTCCGATTGACCCTTCTTACCCTCCTGCCGAAGTCAGTGCATTTGTTCGGCCTGCAAAGCGCCTGAAATCAGCTGTATGTCAAAATCACCGCTTCCCCTGCATCAATAGCCACCTTCAAGCTCATCACCGATGTTCTCTGCCGACTTTTCCGGCATCTGCATGCAATTTAACCACTCGTCACAAATGAAAGGCATGGGCAATTTGGCGCGTTATGTCTGTAAAGGCCCGTTTGTGCTGCTCTCTCGATAAATGGAATGCTGGCACGTGTTGTGCTAAAGCAAAGTTGCGACACGATAATGTCGCGTGCGGCACGATGATGTCGTTAATTTGTTTTCAGGAGGGTAAGCATGAAGAGATTGGTTTTGATGCTGGTGACATTGGGGATTATGCAGTGCAATGAGACGACATTCGCGAAGACCCTGGAGGATGTGTTGAAGGAGAAGGGAGTCATCACCGAGGCGGACTACAAGGAAGTGACCAAGAGCAAGCCGTTCGACTACAAGCTCGGCAAAGGTTTCACCTTCACTGCGCCGGATGAGAAATTCCAGCTCACCATCGGCGGAAGGCTGCAGTCCCGCTACACCTTCACCGATGCCGACGACCACGTGGCAGGGAGCAACGATTCCAACAAGTGGGAAGTGCGGCGGATGAAGATGTGGATGAACGGCTACGCCTACACCAAGAATCTCACCTATCTGCTCCAGGTTGACTTCGCCAACTCCGGCAAAGCCCAAATGCTCGAACACGCCTACATGAACTACCGGTTCATGGACGAAGTGCAGCTCCTGACCGGCCAGACCAAGGTTCCGTTCGGCCGGCAGTGGCTCAACTCCTCAGGCTCCCAGCAGTTCGTGGACCGATCCACCGCCTCAGACATGTTCCGCCCAGGCTATGACGCAGGGGTAAAGCTCCACGGCGACATCATGAAGGGGCTGGCGACCTATGAGCTCGGCTACTACGGCGGCGCCGGCCAGAGCACCTTCCGCACCTCCAACGACAACGCCTATGCGGCCAGGGTGACGTATAACCCGTTCGGCAAGATGGCCTATTCGGAAGGGGACCTGGACCAGAGCGCAAAGCCGCTTCTCTCCGTTGGGGGAAACTATTACCGCAACACGCTGCAGAAGATCAGCGCCACCAGCTTTGAATCCAACAGTGTCACGCTGGCCGGCACCAGCGGCTGGCTGGGTAAAGGGATCAGCACCTTCACCACCGGCGAGAAGATCGACATCAACAACTACGGCGTGGACGCCGCCTTCAAGTGGCTGGGCGCCTCCGCCCAGGCCGAGTACCTGCTTGGTCAGGCGGACGGCCATGTGAGCGACAGGACTCTCCGTGCCCACGGTTACTACATCCAGGCCGGCTACTGCATCATTCCCAAGACCGTTGAGGTGGCCTTCCGCTACTCGTTCGTCGATCCCAACCGGGACGCGGCCCGCGACCAGCAGGTGGACACCCAGGGTGCGGTTTCCTGGTACATCAACAAGCACAACCTGAAGCTCCAGGGTGACGTGACCAACATCCACAAGCAGAACGGCACAAAGCCGACCAGCGACGAC
>DAIEGL010000082.1 GCA_027356255.1 Geobacter sp.
TCCACCGTTATGCTTCGCCGACACTCCTCGTCCTTGTCGCACGACGTCCTGAAGCATCGGGTGCACGGCATGGGGGCCTGGACAATCACATGACCATCCCCACGCGGGCCGCTCCGTTTGCCGTCGGATGAGCGGTAAAGGGAAACCGTCGCAGTGCCGACCGCTGCGGCCAGATGCACGGGGCCCGTATCCCCCCCCACCACAAGATCGACCTTCTTCAACAGCGCAGTCAGCCCCTTGAGAGGATACCGCTCGATCACCCTGGCGCCCGTACCAATCCCCGCGGCAATCCCCCTCACCACCCGGAGCTCCGAGTCGTTTCCCCAGGAGAGGAGGATGGATGATTCCGGGAATCTTTCCAGCAGGACCTTCCCCAGTTCGACCCAGCTCTCCTCGCGCCAGAACTTGGTCTGCCAGGTGGTGCCGTAATGAAACAGGAACACCAGCCCGTCACCCAGGGTGGAAAGGAGGGTCTCGGCGGCAGCGTCGTCCTCCGGGGTAGTGTAGATGTCCGATGCAAGCCGCATCTCCCTGAAATCGCGCCCGAACGGGACGCTGACGAGCCGCAAATACTGGTCGGTGACATGGTAGTCCTGCGCCCGCAGGGGTATCCGGCGCGTCGTAAACATCATGTTCAGTCGCTCCTGGAGGACGTCGGCGTCGAAGCCGATCCGGTTGTCCACCCTGCTCAGCCAGCCGTAGACACCGCTTTTGATGTTACCCTGGATATCGAAGACGACGTCATATGCCCTCTCCTGCAAGGAGCGCTTCAGGGCGCCGATCTCGCGGAAGGTGTCGCCGGAGAAAGGGCGCTTGCGCCAGACCTTGGTGCGGGCGATTTGGATCATGCTGATCAGCGGATTCCCGGCGACAACGTCCAGGAAAGGCTCCTCCACCAGCCAGTCGATCTCGATCCCGGGCGAGACTTGGTGCAGATAATCCAGTACCGGCAGGGCGTGGATGATGTCACCCATGGCGCTCATCTTGACGATCAGGACCCGCATTTCGAGACCTCCGGCTCCCCTTCCGCCAGCATCTGCGCCACGGCGGCAAAGACCTCGTCCACGGAGATCCGCTCCATGCACTCCAGGTAGCGGGGATTGCCGCACTTCCTGGCATTGCAGGGAACGCAGTCAATATCGGCATGGCGGATCACCCGGTGTCCCTCCCCCACAGGCCCTGTCCTGGCCGGCTCGATCGCCCCGAACAGGGCGACCACCGGCGTTCCCACCGCCGTCGCCATGTGGAGCGGCCCGGTGTCGCCGCTGACGAGCAAGGCACACTGAGCGAGGACAGCCCCCAGCTGCAGCATGGAGGTCTTCCCCACCAGGTCCAGCGGCTTGTGCCGCATCCCGGCGCGTATCTCCTGTGCCAGCTCCCGCTCGCCGCCGCCGCCGACGATTGCCACCTTCACCCCCAGCTCGGCTGCCAGGCGGTCGCCTAGGAGGGCGAACTGCCCGGTGCTCCAGCATTTAATCAGGTTGCTGGCGCCGGGATTGAGCGCGACGACGCGCTTGCCGGAAAAGCCGTTCAGACGGAAGAGCTCCTGCGCCTGCCGCACCTCCTCGTCCCCGAGAAAGAGCTCCAGGCGCCCTTCCACATCGCCAGGCGCGATCCCGAGTCCCCTCAGGGTTTCCAGGTGGTTGACCACCGCGTGCACGGTTCGTCCCCTGGCCTTGTTGTAGACCAGCACCCGGCAGGGAAAGGCGGCGGAAGCGAGGAACCACGCCTTCAGGTTGCTCCGCTGAAAGTTGAGCACCAGGTCGTACCTCCCGCCGCGCAGGCGCCGCCAAAGCTCGAACAGGGCAGACATGGAGCGATGCTCCCGCCCCTTGTCGAAGACGATGGTCTCGTGGACGAGGGGATGGTGCCGGAACAGGTCCACGGAAGGGGCGCTGCCGACCAGGATGGAGATCCGTGCCTCCGGCAGCTTCATTTTCAGCGCCCTGAGCACCGGGGTCATCTGCAGGAGGTCCCCCATGGCGCCCGGTTTTATGATGAGGATGT
Source organism: Geobacter sp. (assembly GCA_027356255.1). GTDB lineage: Bacteria > Desulfobacterota > Desulfuromonadia > Geobacterales > Geobacteraceae > Geotalea. The sequence continues at coordinate 2,008 of DAIEGL010000082.1, forward strand.
TTCTGAATGCTCGCATATATGACGGTCGATTATCTTGTATCTTTAAATTTTTTACCAAGAAAAATTAGTTGCGAAAATATCTTCCTCTTCCAGCTTCGCTACGAAGGCAACGCCCGAACGACATGGTTCTCCATGATCCGTGAAAACTCTTCCCTGGAGAATCTTTTCAGAGCGTATTCCTGGCTGCATGCGATCATCTCCCTGATCTCACGCTCCGGTCTGTCGATGACGTCCAGGACGACCGCTTCGATCTCTTCGATCGCGCAGCTCTTCAGCAGGTACCCCATCTCGCCAGTCAGGTCAATTCCGGAATTCACGCTCAGGATGGGTACCATTCCGTACTGCATGCAGGTTATGGCTGAAGTCGATATCCCCTCGCTGCACGATGGGCTCACAAACCCGACCGCATGCCTGGTGATATCCTGAAATTTGCGACTCGAAGGGGAGAGAAAACCGTGGCTGATAATGTTGGGGCATTTGGTCAGTTCGTGCTTGTAAGCCTCAACGAAATCGCTCTCCTTCAGGTATGGTCCGACCACATGGAGCACGAGCCCGGGGTTGCGGGCAAACACCTCAAGGGTCAGGTCCAGTCCCTTGTGTACCGCGCCGGTCCCGTTGAACCAGACGAACTCCTTTCGCAGTGTTATCTTGCGACTGTCCCTGGTCGCGGAGAGATGGGAGCCGGTCGGCACGACCCGGTTCAATTTGTGCTGTAAATTGTCTGGAAACGTTGCCGCCGTCACCCCGTTGCCGATCAAGGTAATGGTATCCGCCGCCATCAGGTTTCCGTAAGACAATTCCACATCCGCCGCCTTTACGGACCGGCGTGGAACGACAACGGCCCCTCGCCTCATCTTGAGGTCGCTGATCCTTTTCAGCTCTGCGCCGTTGCAAAAAGAGGAGTCGCTCCCCGTCGCATGAAAAAACTTGTGCGTGCCGGGACCTGAGCAGCGCTTCAGATTTGTATAAATATCGAAGACCGTCACATACTCCCTTTCGGGAATGAATGCGGTGTCATCCCAGGATATCGCGTCAACGGCATAGCCGTGCTTGTTGAACAGCCTGGCTATTTCAGCGCTCTCCCATGCGTTGGAATGGCGCAGAAACCGCTTGTCATTCTCTCCAAGCAACAGGGATTCGGCAATGTAGCTTACGAGGACGTGCCCCTTCGGCCTTGTGCCGGAAGGGAAATAATCAATAACCCGTTCGTGGCGCGTTCGCCTGAAGCAGGACTTGATTTTACGGGTTATTCTTCTTAACGGATATGGAATCATAATGTTTTAAGCCGTTTTGCAACAAATCTGGAAATCTTGCACCACCCTTTTGCCAGAGGCAATGGCCATTTGATCGCTGGATATATGAAAATCCAGTAACTCAAGTACGAACTGTAAACAGGGTGCAGTATGCGCAGAAAATCTTCTTCATAGTAACTGCCAAACCCGTTTCTTGCAGAGAGGATGTATTTCGATAAATGCTTTTTCAATATCTTCCGGTTAATAATCTCAAAATATTCTCGGGCTACGCCGTATTTATCTACAAAAATACTGAACACGGTGTTCATATTCTTTCCAAAAACTTCGCAAAACTTGTATCCGCCGGTATTCTCCAACTGTCCTGCTACAAGATATTCGTCGTAATAAATATTTTTTCTGGAATTAAACAGGCTTGAGAAAGTCCAGGAAAGTTGTTGCAGATTGGTCTCGGCAAAATCATGCTGGACCAGATTCGCATCTACCAGGTTTTTATTGATGACATTGCCAGATATAAATGTGAACCATACGTCAACTTTCTGAATAAATTTACGCAAATCATCGCATACAATGGCACCTCTCATCTTCCTGATCGGGCGCTCTTTAAGATAATCGGATTTAAAAAAGTAACTCGATAAGTATACAATCCCATAGTCGTCATTTTCAATCAACGCCATTATCTTGTCCAGAGAACCATCCAGAAGAATATCGTCGTCTGAAAAAAGAAGGAAATATTTACCCTTTGATCTTTCGTAACATTGTCTGAAATTTGCATCAGGCCCTATGTTAACCGCATTTTTTATGTAATTTATTTCGTAGCTATTTGCAGCATAAGTACGAACAACAGCTTCAGTGTCATCGGTGGAACTGTTATCAGATATGATCAGTTCAACTTTATTCCTGTATTTGTCAACTTGCTTGACAAGGTGGGATAAACAACGATCCAGATACCAAGACCTGTTGTATGTCGGTATAGCAATCGTCAATATGGGACGATTTTCGATGGGCATAGCAATCCTTCAATAACTGTCAGTAACATCCGTACAACAATTTTTTGCAGCAAGTCAGATCCGGCCGTGCCCCTTCCTGAGCCGGGCCAGAGGCTGTTTTATCCATAGTTTGTACCACCAGCCGAGACGCTTGTATTCTGCGTAGACATGTCTGCCGGCAGCACGGAGGAACTGATACTCCTCTCTCTGCCAATTCAGCTGATTCTGACGACTGTAGCCACCCTCATGATATCTCGCAATTGCCATGTCCACGAAGCAGCTACTGGCCAGTCCGTGACGCTTGACCAGTTCGTAGGTCAGCACCCGGTCAGCGATTATCCGGTAACGGGTATCGTAACGCCCGATTGCACTCTTCCGATACAGAATCGCCTGGTGACAGAGTGGCGTACCGCGCAGCAGCTTGTTGGCGCTTTTTAAAGGCTTCCCTTTGACGTACGACAGCGTGCCGTCTTCGCGGATCATGTTGGCCTTGCCGTAGACCATGACAAAACCTTCGGTCAGCACCGGAACCAGCGCATTCAGATCGACGACAAGCTCATCGCGGGCATTGAGAAACAGCAGGTAGTCCCCGGTAGCCCGCGCAATCCCTTTGTTCATTGCGTCGTAGATGCCCGCATCCGGTTCGCTCAGCCAACTGCTGATAATATCCTCGTTTGCCCTTATGACATCGAGCGTGCCGTCGGTAGAGGCCCCGTCAATCACCAGGTATTCGAGATTGTCATAGTGATGGGCGCGGACGCTGGCGATGGTCTGCGCCAAGTCGCTCGCGCCATTGCGCACGACGGTTATAATACTGATGCGTGGCACTTTGCCGGATCGGCTCATTTCTGCTCCATGCACAGCTTGTTCAGGAAGGCGTTGTACCGCTCCCCCATCGTCGCTTCGCTGAATCGCTCTTTGACCAGCGTAACCCCCTCGCGCCCCATGGCAAAGCGTCTCTCATGGTCGCGCAGCAGACCGGCCACGGCCTCGGCGAACTGTGCGGGTCCGCCGTCCACCAAGATTCCTGCGTCATTGCCCTTAAAGATATCCACCTGCCCACCCTCGTTATAAGCGACCACCGGTGTCCCGGCGGCAAGGCTCTCCAGGTGGACCAGGCCGAACCCTTCGTTACGGAAGGTGCTGACCGACAGGTCCAGGTCGAAGTATATGTCCGCAAGCCTCTCGTGGGGGACTTTGCCGGTGAAGATCACGCTGTCCGAGACCCCGAGGTACGCCGCCCTCTCCTTGATGGGACCGGTCAGGCCGGCATCGGTATCATCCCCCACCAGGGCCACCTTTATTGAGGGGAATTCCCGTTTCAGGAGAGGAATGATTTCAATCAGCTCACCCTGATTCTTGAAGAACGCCCCCACCATGCCGATCAGGGGAAAACCCGCACCATGGAAAAACCGGCGCCGCCTGCCGACGGTGAACTTCTCGGCTGAAGGAGGAGCGATCACGGGGATGCCGTTCGGCAGAATGGCGATCGGCGAAACGATGCGGGGGTTGCCCGCCAGTAGCCTCTCCCTGACAAACGAGGAGACACAGACCACCGCGTCCGCTGCACCGAGAAAGAGCTGCTTCCGCGCGGTCGCGGTATGGTAACACATTACCAGTTTGCCCCTCTTCCAGAACGGAAAGGCCAGCTTCCAGGCAAGGACCGTACGGAGCAGGTCATGCTCCCTGGTCACCATGACGATATCGAACCGCTCCCGCCGGAACAGTGCGGCAGTGCCGCGAACCGACCGCAGTAAACCTTCACCAGCGGAGAAGAAGGTCGAGACCGGAAACCCAAGGGCCAAGAAGTCGCGCGCGGACGGCGACCCCGTGCGACAAAGAAAATGGATGGAGCATCCTTGTCCGGCCAGTTCGAGCGACAACGACTTCAACTGCTCCTGGCCGCCACCCCATCCCTTATCGAAGTTGACGAGCAGGACCTTCATCGTCCCGCCGCCCCGGCTGCCAGAAGCATCTGCTCTGCCGCAGGATATACGTCATCAGGGCCGGCAGGGCGCATCACGACGCTGTTAGATTCGCCGAAGAGGGGGGCGTGGTGGTCTTCGTCGGCGTAGACGCCGACCGTCGGGATTCCCGCCAGGTTGGCCAGGTGCAGCGGCCCGGTGTCGTTGCCCACGTAGCCGACGGCGCCGGCCATCAGTCGGAAGAGCTGCCAGAGGGTCAGCCGGCCGCGCAGGTCCACAAAGCCGTCCCGCGCCGGAATCGGCGGATCTGCCGCAAGGCCGATGAACGCGATCCGGCAGCCGTGCCGCTCCCGGAGCCGTTCGGCAATGGCGAGGTAGTGCTCCGCGGCCCAGCGCCGCTGGTCATTGTGCCGCCCCCTGCCGTATGCGGCCTCCATGCAGCAGACAAGGTACGGAGCCGCCACCTCCCCGGTTGCCAGCCGGGAGCGGTCCAGCGCCAGGCTCTGGCGGGAAAAGGAGAAGGTGGAGCGGACCTGTTCCACCGTGTACCCCAACTCCAACGCGACCCCGAACTGTTCGGCGCTGTAGCGGGGCAGACGGCATTCCGTGGTCAGGTATCGGTACAGATCGGCCGGGAGCGGTTCCCCCCTGAGGCATCGCAGGTCATGATCGTAACGGCTCAGGATCTTGTTCCGCTGCATGAGGCCGTACGTGGTGCGGGCGTGGAAGCCGAAGTTCTTCGAGGTGGCAATCAGGAAAAACGCCTTGTCGGGGGGCGCCAGCCACGACCGGAGCTTTGCGCCGACCCCCATCTGCGTCACGTCGGTCACCCCGACCCCCCCGAACACCTCAACAAGGGGTGAATAGGTGACCACCTCGACCCGGCTCCCGGCCGGCGCGAAAGCGGCCGCCAGTTTCCGCAGACAGAGGATCAGGGGGAGCGAAAGGATGGCGTCCCCCACCCTGTTGGGGAGCACGACCGCCACCCGCTCGGGGCTTTTCGAAGTCCTATTTCCCATTGAAGCGCCGCATGCCGTTCTGGAGTGCCCAGAGCTTGACGTACTTCATGAAGACGCAATGGGCCTCCATGACGCAGATGACGAAACCGGCCAGCCCGTCAAGCACCCCGAGCCGCAGCAGATAGCGGGAGAAGAAGCTCCAGAGTGGGCGCAGGGTGAAGTGGACGAGGGTTGCCTTCCGGCCGTTCCTGAAGTGGTCCTCGGCGGTGAGGGTGGAATAGGAATTCTTCGTTGCGGCAAAATGCGCCAGGTCGCGGTAGATGTAGTGGAATAGGTCACCCTTCAGCTTCCCCAGCGACCCCGGCACCTGGATCTTGTCGTGCGGCGCATATCCCCCCCAGCGGCAGCGGTCCTTGCGGTAGAGGCGAATGTTGCGGTCGGGATACCAGCCGGAATGCCTGATCCAGCGGCGCATGAAGAAGTGGAGCCTCGGCATGTCGAAGGCGTCGTGGGGGGTCGCATCCAGGTCGAGGGCCAGGATCTCGTCCCGCAAGGGGGGGGAAACCCGCTCGTCTGCGTCGATGCTGAACACCCAGAGGTTCGCGGCCTGGTCGGTGGCGAACTGGCTGGTGGCGATGTGCCCGGCCCACGGCCGGACGATCACCTTGTCGGTGTACTCCCGGGCTATGGCAACGGTCGAATCGGTGCTCTGGGCGTCCACGACAATGATCTCGTCGGCCCACCCGACGCTTTCCAGGCAGTCGCGGATGTTGTCCTCCTCGTTGAAGGTCCTGACCGTAACGGAGATTTTTGGTTTGCTATTTGCCATGCGTCCCTTCTTGGTTCAGATTCAACAGCCGCATCCCCTCGCCGAAGACCTCATCCACCGTGATCGCCTCGACGCAGGCGGGTTTCTTGCGCGGAGACGATGCGCACTCGGTGAAGAACTTCTGCCGGCAGGGGGAGCAGGCGAACTTTTTATAGATGACGGCGGCCCGGTCGCTCCAGGGGCCGAACTTGACCGGCGACTGGGGGCCGAACATGGCCACCATGGGGATACGCGCCGCCGCAGCCAGGTGCATGATGCCGCTGTCGTTGCCGACAAAGAGCGCGCAGCGCTTCAATAGCGCCATGGTGACCCGGAGGGACGACTTTCCCACCAGGTCCACGGTCTTAGGCCCGAACATCTCCCGCACCCCTTCAAAGGCGGGGTAATCGGCGGGAGCGCCCAGCACCAGCACGGCCAGCCCCTCTTCACGGAAACGGGCCGCGAGCAGGGCAAAATCTTCCAGGTGCCAGCCACGCTCCTGGATCGAGGCGAAGGGGTGGAACGCCACCACTCTCTCTTCTCCCGTCAACCCCGCATCGGCCAGAAGTTTAGCGGCGGCCGCATCCTCTTCGGATGTGGTCCAGTACTCCAGGTGATCGTCTGCGACAGCCACCCCGTCCGCCCTGAGCACGGCAAGGAAGTTCTCCACCTCGTGCCGGTCGTTTCGGTACGGCACCCTTTTGGTAAGGAGGAACCCCCTCCCCTCGGTGTTGAAGCCGATCCTCTCCCGGGCCCCGCTGAGCCAGGCCATGATGGCGCTGGAAAAGGAACGCTTCAGCACGTAAACCTTGGTAAAGCGCCGGGCGCGCAGCTCCCGGATGAAGACTATCTTGTCGGAGAGGGTCCGGTGCTTCCCCCGGCTGTCGGCATGGATGGTGACCGGGTCCCAGTGGATCAGCTCGTCCACGTATGGAATCCCCTTGACCACCTCGGCCGTACCGGGGGCAACGACCCAGGCAATGTGGGCATCGGGCTCTGCCAGGCGCAGGTTCCTCAGAAACGGCACCGTCAGGATGGTATCGCCGATGAAGCGGTAGCGGAGCACCAGGATTTTCTTTTGCTTTTTACCAACGACCATCAACAATCCACCATCAACCGATCTGTTCCGCCTCATCCACCAGCATCACCGGTATCCCGTCCCTGATCGGGTACCGGAGCCGGCAGACCTCGCACACAAGCCCCGCGTCGTCAGCCAGGAGCCTCAGCTCCCCCTTGCACTTGGGGCAGGCGAGTATGGCGAGCAATTCCTGTGATAATGCCATAGTTCCCCCTTACTTTTAAAGCAGTTTTTCCAGCCGTGCCGCAACCATCCCCTCATCGCGGAACCTCACCTCCAGGGTCGCTGCATAGACGGGGCCGAGCTTGTCCAGGTACGGCGAAAGCTTCACCGCGTCCTTTTCGGTGGTGATGAGGTAGGAGGCGCGCGATGCATCCTTCAGTCGGCAGAGCGCGGCGATCTCCTCCTCGCCATACCCGGCATGGTCGCTGAAGGAGAGGGTGGCGATGATGGAGAGCCCCTCCCTTTCCAGGGCGTCGAAAAAAGCCGCCGGGTCGGCGATGCCGGCAAATGCAAGCCCTTTACCGGTAAGGCGGGAGAACGGTTGCGCCTTACCCTCCGGAAGGGGGATGGCCCCTGTCAGGACGTGGGAGGCGCAGCAGAAGGGCTTTTCGAGCGCGGCTCCCGCCGCCGGAACCATGCCGTCGGCGCAGCGGGTGAAGACGACCAGGTCCGCCCGTTGCAGCGCGGACAGAGGCTCACGCAAAAGACCGGCGGGGAAGGTCCTCCCGTTGCCGAAGGGTGACCCGCCGTCCAAGAGGAGGATGTTCAGGTCCCGGTGCAGGCGGAGGTGCTGGAAGCCGTCGTCAAGGATGAATACGTCCGGGTCGAGTTGCTCTTCCGCCATCTTTCCGGAACGATAGCGGTCGGCGCCGACAACCACCATGAGGCCGGGAATGGAGGTTGCCAGAAGATAGGGCTCATCGCCAGCCTCCCCGGCCGACGCCAGGATGCTCTTCCCGTCGGAAACGATGCGGATCGCGCCGGCGAGGGACCCGCCGTAGCCGCGGGAGAGCACCGCCACCCTTTTGCCGCGGGCCATGAGGAGGCGCGCCAGGGTCGCCACCGTCGGCGTCTTGCCGGCCCC